>JAQBNT010000008.1 GCA_028288445.1 Hymenobacter sp.
TGAAGCGGGCGAAGTACTCCTTAATAAAGGCATCAAGCCGGGGCCGGCCCACCAGCGACTCTAGGGTGAGGAGCAAAGCGCAGCCTTTTTCATAGGCTATTTCGGTGAGGCCTTCATCGGGGTCGCGGCCGGCCAGGGCCAAGTGCAGATGGGTATCGGGACTGGCCGCCCCGATTTCTTCGATGGTATGGTGCAACGCGGTGCGGCCCAGCACCTGGAGCATGTCGGCGTATTCGCGGCCGTACAAATGTTCCATGATGCGGCGCTCGAAATACACCGTAAATCCTTCATTCAGCCAGAAATCATTCCACGTTGCATTTGTAACCAGGTTGCCTGACCACGAATGAGCCAGCTCGTGGGCCACCAGACTGGTCAGGCTGCGGTCGCCCGCGAGGATAGTAGGTGTTACAAATGTTAATCGAGGGTTTTCCATGCCACCGAAGGGAAAGGATGGAGGCAGTACCAGCAAATCGTAGCGCTCCCAGCGGTAGGGGCCGTACAGCTGCTCGGCGGCGGCCACCATATTTTCGAGGTCGGTAAACTCGTGGGTGGCCACCGGCAGTGTGGCCGGTTCGGCGTAGATGCCGGTGCGCCCGCTGAGTGGAGCAAAGGCGAGGTCGCCCACCGCCAGCGCCATGAGGTAGGCCGGAATGGGCTGCGCCATGCGGAAGTGGTACTCGCCGGTAGGGCTTAGCGCCTGCGGGTTCTCGGCGCTCATGAGGGCCAGCAGGTGAGCGGGCACGCGCACCGTGGCCTCGTAGGTAAAGCGGATGCCCGGCGAGTCCTGACACGGCAGCCAGGTACGCGCCAGAATGGCCTGCGACTGCGTGAAGAGGAACGGTTCGGTGCCGGCCGTTTGCTCCGGTTTCAGCCACTGCAACGCTGCCGCGTGCGGGGCCGTGCGGTAGCGGATGCGGACGGCAGTGGTCGCGGGCATTAGCGTCACGCGTAGGGCCCGTCCCAAAATGGCATCGGGCGAACCCAGCGTGAAGTCGGTGAGCGTGGCCTGGCCAGCGGCATCGAACGCCTCCACGGCTTCGATGGTCAGGTCGCGGGTGTCGAGCACGAACTCAGGGGCTGCTCCGGGATTGGCGAGGTGCCAGGTAGCAGTGCCGGCCAGGGTGTGCTGGTCGAAGTCAACCGTTAGAGCTAGGGCGAGGTGACGCACCCGTACCGGGCTGCTGCCGGCGGAACTGTGCGGGTCGGTGGGCAGGGCGGCGGGGGCGAGGTCGGATGTGGAGGGAGTCATGCAGGAGATTGGAGGGAGAATCGGAAATGTTTGGCTGGAGGCAGCGAGTTGCGCAGGGTGGGTCAATATTAAATCAAACGCTGACGCGAAATAACAGATGGCTCGGTGGGCTGGCCTCGCCAGAAGTATTCACAGCCATGCGCTCCAGCCAAAGTATGTCGGAAGCAGCACATGCCTTGGCAACTACGGCTATTTGAGCCGGCCTGACGGTAGGGACGATGCTTTTTGCTAGAATTGGCACGATTACCGCCCTGCGGCAACGCGCTGTGCCCCGCAATGGCGTACTTTGCAACCGGACTGCCTGCGGGCGGCCCGGCGCAACCCTGCCAGCAGCCTGGCAGTACAACGCCCAACCTCCGGCTACGGCCGAGGCTGTTTTTCGCCCGCTTTATTCCCTTCAATGAATTTTCTCCTTCGAATTACTTCCCTGCTGTGGCTGCTCCTGTTGGCAGCCCTCGGCAGTACTACCCTTGCTTCCTGCGGTTCCGACTCGCAGAACCAGACCGCCGGGCAAACAGCGGCCGACTCTTCGGTAACTACCGTGGCCGGCCCCCAGCCTTTGCTCGACAGCACGGAGGTTATCAAAGCCTTCCAGGCCGAGCCTAAGTTCAAGGCCCAGCTGCTCCCGGCACGTCGCTTCTACCGGGAGCGGGGCTTCAGGCTCGGTTGGTTTAAGGACCACCAACCAGTGGAACGGGTCAAAACCCTGCAGGATATTATTGCTAAAGCCGGGAATGAAGGCCTTAACCCTAAAGACTATCAGGTTAAGGATATATCCAAGATGCTGGCCGAGCTGGAAAAGGTTCGGGGGGACTCCGTACGCCGCAATGCGCTGGAGCGTCAGGCCGATATCGCCCTGACCGGGACTTACATGAAGTGGGCCAACGACTATTACCGGGGCGTGGCCAATCCACACGATAAAAAGGATACTTCGTGGCTGGTCAAGCCCAATAAAATCAAGCTCAACAAGGCCCTGCTCACTTTCCTGGGCGAGCGTAAAAGCCGCTATAATTACTACGAGTTTGCCCCCCTCCACCCCGAGTACGACCAGCTGAAAAAGGCCCTCGCCACTTACCGCGCTCAGGAGCGGGCCGGCGGCTGGCCCACCCTCCCGGCCACGCTCAACCTAAAGCCCGGGGCTGCCTCACCGGCCGTAGCTGCCCTGCGCAAGCGCCTGCTCGATAGCGCCGGCGGGGCGGCCGCCAGCACACCCCCGTCCAACCCCACCCAGCCCGGAACCCCGGCCGCCGCCGTTCCCGCCGCTCAGGTTTACGACCCCGAACTGGTGCAAGCCGTCAAATTATTTCAGCAGGACGCCGGCCTTAAGGCGACCGGAATTGTCAGCGGCGAGACGCTGAAGCAGCTCAACGTGCCCATCGGCACGCGCATCGACCAGCTCATTCTGAACATGGAGCGCTGGCGCTGGCTGCCCAAAAAGTTTGAGGAAAATTACTTGTTGGTGAACATTCCCGAGTACACGCTGCATGTGATTGAGGGCAATAAGGAGGCCTTCAACATGCGTGTTATCGTGGGCAAAGTGCTGCACGAAACGCCGGTATTCAGCGACAAAATGGAGTACGTAGTGCTGGCTCCTTATTGGAATGTACCGTTTAGCATCATCGATAATGAGCTGCGCGGCAAGCTCACGGCCAACCCCAATTACCTCGACCGGCTCGATATGGAGGTAGTAAAGGGGTACGGCCGTAAGGCTACCGTCATCGACCCGGCCTCCGTCGACTGGGCCAACGTGACGCAGGCGACGTTCAAATACACGCTACGCCGCCGTCCCGGCCCCAAGAATGACCTCGGCGACGTGAAGTTTATCTTCCCCAACTCGAACGATATTTACCTGCACGACACGCCCCACGACGAGCTGTTTTCGCAGAGCAACCGCAGCTTCAGCCACGGTTGCGTGCGCCTTTCGGAGCCCATTAAACTGGCCACCTACCTGCTGCGCGACCGGCCCGAATGGGACCAAGCCACCATTCTGGACTCCATCGCTACCCACCGCGAGAAGTACATTACCCTCAAGGAAAAGCTGCCCGTTTACCTGGTCTACTTCACGGCCTGGGCCGACGCTGCCGGCCATCCGCACTTCCGCGACGACATCTACGGGCTGGACAAAAAGCTCGCCCGCGAGTACTTCGACTAGCCGAAACGTTGGCTCTGCCGCCCCTCGGCATGGACAGATGATGATTCAAAAGGCCCGGCAACCGAGAGGTTGCCGGGCCTTTTTTTGTGCCGTTGGTTCGGTTGAATGAGCAAAAGCAAGGAGTTAAACCGGGGTAAACCCATACCCTTGCCTCATCGTTGGGCTGCGGAAACATTGGCGCGGAACAGTAGTCGGGGCTGGGAGCGGATTGTGACAATGAGAATCCAGACATATCAGGAAGGGTAATATTTATATTATTTGGACTGATTACATTTGTTTGAATAGTTGATAAGCCGAGGCAATTTCAGTTCATTTTACAGATGTAAACAAGGCGTGCCAACTAGGTGCTGTACAATTGTAAACAACGCCTTTCAAGCTGCGTCCATGCTGTCGGAATTTCAGGCGCTACATTTGTAACTAAAATTCCGACTATGGTTGAGCGCATCAGAACCCTATTAGAAAGCCGACAGCTTACGCCAACGCAGTTTGCCGATGTTATCGGCGTGGCCCGGCCCATTGTCAGCCACATTCTGTCGGGGCGCAACAAGCCTAGCCTAGAAGTTGTCCAACGCATCCTGGCTGCCCTGCCCGATTTGGCCATGCCGTGGCTGCTGAATGGTACCGGGCCGATGTTAGCTACTTCCAACGTTGCGGCCAGCATAGGCCCGGTGCCGCCGTTAGCGGCAGCAGTTGCCCCGGAAGCGTCGGCGGTTGCTCCCGGTGTTGCACCTGCACCGGCTGATGAGCGTGCCCCAGCGGTTGGGGAAACTTCTGTTGATGTTCTCCCGATACCAGAGCCAGTTAGTCAAAATATTGAGAAAGAAAATATTAAGGCAGAAGTGGCTGTGGTAGCCCCATTACGTGCCAGCACACCTGCTCCGGGCCGCAACCGGGTTGCGCCCAAGCGTTTTGTAGTCAGTGCAGCACCGTTAGATGCAATGCCTGAAGGCCCGGATAGTATCCAAACCCCACTCCATCTCCATCCCCAGGCCGTGACGCCCGAACGGCTTCCTGCGGGCGCGCCGGTTCAGGACCCCAGCCCGTCTGTTGCTACGCCCACGGCAGAGGCATCTGTTGTGGCTGTTGCACCCCAGCCAGTGCCAGCAGATAAGGCACCGGGTGAAGCTCTGGCTTCGGCACTATTTACTGGTGGCGACAAGGCCATCCGCCGGATTGTGATTTTCTATCGCGACGGTTCCTTTGCCGACTACCAACCCGAATAGAGCGGGTTCCGGGCTTGATGCCAGCACCATTTCTCGCTGCTTCCGCTTCATTCCAGGTAGATGCTTCCTGGAAATTGCCAGGCTTGAGAATGGAATCCGTTAGGCTCAAGTCAGCGTATGACTCAGGCTAATATGCAGGAAAAGTAGGGCTATGTAGGCTGTCGGCTACTGTTTTTTGCAATATTTTGTTGGGGCTGCTCACCTGCGGGATGCAGCCAAACCCCTAGCCGTATAAAGGCATTGGGTTGCTTTTCCTTAATTCGGGTTGGTACTGTTGCTATAAGTATTATTCAATTTGTCAGGTGCCTTGACCGAGGTTTTGGCAGCTACCGCAGTCATATCCTTGATAAGCCATGACTGCTTGTAAAAGTCAATATTCAATTGCACTGACTGCTAACTTTTATAGGGCGTGACATGTATTATTTAGTCAGTGGTTTATTTGTTGTATTATACATTGAATTTCAAAATTTTAAGTAAAGCTAATCAAAGTAAAGATTTGGATTGATGAGCAGGATAATTCAGTCTCGGACTTGAGATTTATGGCTTTGCAATCCTAGGGGTGTGAGCATTCAAACAGCCGATGTTACACAGTGGTAATTCCTACGTCTACTAAAATAATTGACATGCTGCCTAAAACAAGCAGTACATGTTAGATGCTATACCGGACTGGATAAAAGATGCCGTGTACTAACGTGGTGAGTCCGGCTTTCGTAGCCGAAACCAGCTACTATAAGTCTTTGATGTGAGCACATTCTCTGCTTTATGGAAGGTGCCGGGATACACTAGGCACAGTCAAAAAGTGGATACTGCCTTTAGGCTATAATCTGCTTGTGTTGTCAATTGTAAACGGGTCCAAGCTACCGCGGGTGTACCTTCTGTATATAGCAACTGGGTGTAACCGGGCTACGGCGACTGAGCCGCTACTCTACTGGTCGGGTTGCTCGTTTGGCAGCCGTGGGCTACCTTCGTGGCATGAAACTGACCCGCACGAATCTTTGGTTGGCCGCCGCCGCGGCAATGCTCCTGACGGCCTCCTGTGCCCAGGCCCCCGATGCCGCTGAGGCTGAGAAAGACCCTTCCGCTGATGCCGCCTACAAGCGTGCCCACCGCGCCGAGGGCTACCGCGAAGCCCAACGCTCCAACGTAACTCGTAACTAAGGCCAGCGGCTCATAATGCCTAAAACTACCGATACAGAAAAAGCCCCCGCCATGTTTTTGGCGGGGGCTTTTTCTGTATCGGTAGTTTTAGGCATTATGAGCCGGGTAGTCTGAATTGCTTAATGAGCAGCGGCCAGCACCGGTGTGGGCACGGGCACGGTATTGAAGTCAGGCAGACTGATACCGGCCAGCAGGTCACGCTCCAATAGGTCGGCCCAGGTGCGCATATAAAGGACTACATCGTCGCGCTGGTTGTGACGCAAGCTGTCGCGGCGCTCGAAGGGGATGGCGGCCCGGATGGCGGGGTCGGAGATGCGCTCGAGGTGCGTGAGGTCGCGACGCGAGAAGCCGAGGGCCAGCATCTCGTCAATGGTCTGGTCGATGGGCAGGCCGCTGGTGGGGCAGTAGTCGGTAATCTGACGCTCCCAGTCGCCGTAGCGCTGCATGGCGCGGGCGTGAATTTCGGCCTTGGTGAGACGCGTAACGGTTTGGGCGAGGTGGCCGCAGTTGCAACTGCCCATGTGGCCCCACTGGTAGGGGGCTTGGGTGACGAGGCGCTGGGCCGTGTCGCGCAGGGCCTGGATAACGGCAAGTGTGGGCTGGGCCATATTAGCGGAGGAATTATTCGCGGAGAAAGCAAGTAATCAGCCCTAAAAAGCAGAAGGACCCGGAAAAAGTTTTCCGGGTCCTTCTGCTTTTCGTTGAATTGTGCGCTTAGAACGAGCCCCGGCGCGTGCCGCCGGCATCGCCCCGGCGACGGCCGCCCAGGTCGCCACCTTCGCGGCTGCCGCCCACGTTCACGCGGGCCCCGCCGCTGCCGAAGCGACGCGCGGTGTCGGACTGGCCGCTGCTGGCCGGCGCGGCCGGACGGCTGCGCTCGCCACTGGGGCGACCACTGCCACTGCGCTCGCCGCTAGGACGCTCGCCGCTGGTACGGCCGCCACCCGAGCGCCCGCTGCCCTGGCCACCGCCCGAACGACCGCCGCCGCCGTTACCGCCCTCGCGGGGGCCGGAACGGGCCGGACGACCAGCCGGGCCCTTAGGCCGGATGATGCGCTCGTTGCCGTGCAGCATCACTGGCTTGATGCGGCCCGACACGAACGGATGCTCGGCCTCGATGTCAATCTGGCGGCTGATGAGCTTCTGGATATCCTGGAGGTAAGCGCGTTCCTCGTCTTCCACAAAGGAAAAAGCGGTGCCGAAAGCGCCGGCCCGGCCGGTGCGGCCGATGCGGTGCACGTAGGTTTCGGGCTCGTTGGGGATTTCGTAGTTGATGACGTGGGTCAGCTCGTCCACGTCGATGCCGCGGGCGGCGATGTCGGTGGCGACCAGTACGCGGGTGCTGCCGGCTTTGAAGTTGGACAGGGCGCGCTGGCGGTGGTTCTGGCTTTTGTTGCCGTGGATGGCTTCGGCCTGAATCTGGTTAGCGGCGAGAGCTTTCACAACCTTATCAGCGCCGTGCTTGGTGCGGGTGAACACGAGGACGCGCTTGATGCCTTTGTCCTCCAGAATGTGGCGGAGCAGGGCGGGCTTGTCGTTGTTCTCAACCAGATACACCGACTGGGTAACAGTATCGGCGGTGCTGCTGACGGGCGTTACGGCCACGCGCACGGGGTTGGGGCGCAGGATGGTGCTGGCGAGCTCCTGAATCTGGCCGGGCATGGTAGCCGAGAAGAACAGGGTCTGGCGCTTGGTGGGCAGCTTGGGCAGGATGCGCTTGATGTCGTTGATGAAGCCCATGTCGAGCATGCGGTCGGCTTCATCAAGCACGAAAACTTCTACCTGACGCAGGTCCACGAAGCCCTGGTTCATGAGGTCGAGCAGGCGGCCGGGGGTGGCGATGAGCACTTCCACGCCGCGCTTGAGGGCCTGCACCTGCGGGTTCTGGCCCACGCCACCGAAAATAACGGTGTGGCGAATCTGGCTCAGGTGGCGACCGTAGGCACCGAAGCTTTCGTTGATTTGGATGGCCAGCTCGCGGGTCGGCGTGAGCACGAGGCAGCGAATGGCGCGCGGGGCATGGTTCGAAACCTGGGCCGTGCGATGCAGCACCTGCAGGATGGGCACGGTGAAGGCGGCCGTTTTGCCGGTGCCGGTCTGGGCCACGCCGAGGAGGTCTTTGCCTTCGAGGACGTGGGGAATGGCCTGCTCCTGGATGGGAGTAGGGGTGGTATAGCCTTCTTCTTTGAGGGCTTTGAGAATGGGGTCAATCAGATTTAAATCGTCAAACGTCATAGGTTGGGTTTAGTACTGGGTACTTGGGTATCGTGTTGGCAGACAGTGGTCCGCGCAATAAGTGGTTGAGCCTGCGCCGTAGCATAGGCGGGCATGGCCACGCCGGACGAGGCCAGGCGTGGGCGGGGTTTGATGGCTCGTCGGAGGCCGTCAGATTCCCTGAATGAAGAGGAATTGGGGTGAGGTGCGCTTACTTAGCGGAGACAGCCGAGGCGCGGGGCTTTGCCCGACGCAGCCGGGCAGCGGGCTGCTCCGACGGCGGCCCTGGTAACAACAAAGGTACAACACAACCATCCGACCATGCAGATTATCGAGCGCACCCGTGTTTTCAATGGCCATTACAAAGTCAACCAGCTAATCGTTCAGGACGGCGAGCACCAGCTCAAGCGCGAGCAGTTCGCGCCCGGCAAGGCCGTGGCCGCGCTGGTCTACGACACGGCCCGGCAGGTGTACGTGCTCACCCGCCAGTTCCGCATTGGCCCGGAAGCGGGGATTCTGGAAATCGCCGCCGGCATGATTGACGGCGACGAAGCCCCCGAGACGGCCGTGCGCCGCGAGATTCACGAGGAACTAGGCTACGAGGTGGACAAGCTGGAGGAAATCGTGTGCATCTGGCCCTCGCCGGGCACCAGCTCCGAGGAAATCACGGTGTACTACGCCGAAGTGAGCCACCGCACCGGCGAAGGCGGCGGGCTGGCCGAGGAAAACGAGAACATCGAAATGGTGGAGCTGAGCTGGCAAGCGCTGGTAGCGGAGCCGCTGCGCGATGCGAAGTCGGTGATTGCCGTGCAGTGGGTGCGGCTGCGGAAATAAGGGTTCCGAATATTCGTGCGGTTGAGTTGCCTGAGGCAAATAAGCTGAAGTCAACTATTTGCTCTTGGGAGGAATTTGCCAAGGTGTCATCGTCTCGGCATTCAATAGTAGCGCTTCGGCTAGTGGACTAACGGATAAATCAACGAAGCGGACGCCATAGGATATTTCCTGCGGCGTCTCCAGTTCGCGGCTGCCGAAACTGATGACGCGGCGCAGGCGCTGGGCATTGCGCCAATCGCCTAAGGCCACGGCGTTGCCGAAAGCGAAAGCATTGGCCGGGATGCTATAGCCCAGAATTAGCGGGCCGCTATCGATGTCGCCTTCGCGGGTTTCGTATTTGCCGGCCCGTTCGTGGTAGAGGCGAGTGATGCCGAAGTTGGTACTGAAATGCTGCTGGTAACCCTGGTATTGTTCGGCGGCGTAGGCAGGGGCAAAGCGGTAGAGGAAGAAAACACTCCAGCCCAGGTGGGAGCCGCGCGGTTCTTCAGCGGCCTGGTGGCGGGTGGCCGGCTTGGAGAGCAGCAGGCCGGTAGTAGGGTCGGAAAGGTGTTGGCGGGCGTAGGCTACCCACTGCTGGCAGAAGGCGCGATAGGGACTGCCCGTCAGGTCGCTATGGAGTTGCAGCGAGGCCAGGGCCACGGTATTGTCGGGCACCCATACTCCGCCGGGGTACGATTCGAGGCAATGGTTGGGTGCAGCAGCGAGCCGGCGGTGCAGGCTGGCGGAAAGCGAGTCGTGTAATGATTTATAAGGAGAATTAGGGTCGAGCAGGAGGTGGCAGCCGAGCATCAAATTGAGGTGGCCGAGATAAAGCACCGAGGTAACAGAATCCGAGGAAACGGCGGCATTAGGATTGCGAAAAGCCTGGGCAATGCTGCCCGTCAACATTTTATGAATGGCCAGGGATGTATAACGCGCGGCTTCGGGTCGAAAGCTGCTATCCAACTGCGCCATGTTGGTGAAGGCGTACGTCGAATAAGACATGGAGAACAACGACCACTCAGCGTTCAGCGCGAGCAATTCCGGCGTCTCAGCTTCGGGCTGGCTGATTATCCGTTCCAGATAATGTGCCTTCTGGCGTAGCCCGGCTGAAGAAGGGTAATGGTAAGTAGGACGGCTAAATGCTGCAACCAGCACCAGCAACACTACGCCAAAAGCTAATGCCATTTTGCGCTTCATAGAAATCAAACGGCTGGAGCCAAAAGAAATGCAAAAAACAGGGCGACACCCGCCGCCGCGAATGTCGCCCCACTGAAGCGAAAAGAAACTATTGCGGCTACTGCGCCGCCGGCAGCTCCAGCGTGTAATCAAACGTCTGGTAGAGCTTCGCGTCGCGGATGCTGATGTTGAGCTCCTGCGGGTCCATTTTGGGGAAGGGGATGACGGCTTTGCCTTGGTAGAGGTCGCGGCCGAAGAAGCGGCCGGTGGCGGGGGCCAGGGTTTGGGTGAAGACTTCCTTGCCGGCTTTGTCGGTGGCGGTGAGGGTGAGGTTGGACATTTCCACGCCTTTGGGACCCTGGCGGTGCACGATGACTACCAACGCGCCGCCCGCCGGAATGGCGGCCACGCGGCGCTGGTAAGTGGTGTCGGCCCAGTCGTGCAGCTTTTTGAGGGCCGTGAGCTCGGTGAGCATATCGGTGTAGGAGCGATAGCCGAGGCGGGTGAACGAGCCGTCAACGTCCTGCTCATCCTCAGTGTTTTTGGTTACGTTCTTTACGTAAAGCGACTCTTCATCCTTTTGGGCGAAGGTGTAGCGCTTGCGGCCTTTGGCGGCCTTGCCGGTGGGCTGGGCCAGGGCCGCGCCGGCGCACAGCAGGAACATGGCCATAACGAAGAAATGACGGGCCAGACGGGGTAGAAACTGCATAATAAACGGTAAAATGAGGAACGAAATAAGGAGGAATTAACCAACTGATAATTGGCAGAACAAAGAAACGAAAACGCTGTCGAAATCCGGCAAAATGCTGACCGTGCAGAATTGGACTGCGCCACATTCGGCAGACTTGATTTAACCTTAATACGGCCGTAATCAAGGCTTAATCGAAACAGTTGACCTTTGAAAGCAGGATTTTCACTGGTTATAACCATTCCTGCTATGTACTTCCCGGCATTGATTTCGGGGCTGCGCCGCCTGGGGCGCTGGCTCGTGTACGAGTTGTTTCAACTGGCTCTGTGGGGGGCGTATGCGCTGCACACGCTGGGCAGCCTGCGCTCGGCTTTGGGGGGCGAGTTTGGCCGGCGCACGGCGGGGCCGGCCATCCGGCCGCGCCGCTCGGTGGGGCCGGTGCGTGGGGGGCGGTTCAGTCATTCGGCCGCCGCATGAGTGTAGCGACTATTTTAATGCCCGAGAAACCGCCGGTCATTCCCCCCCGGCCCGCTGCCCGCCGCAAGCGCCGGGTGCAGGTGGCCGTTGTTTCCGATGTGCACCTGGGCACGTATGGCTGCCACGCCACGGAGTTGCTGCGCTACCTCAAGAGCATTCGGCCGCAGGTGCTGGTGCTTAATGGCGACATCGTGGACATCTGGCAGTTCAGCAAAAACTACTGGCCACCGGCCCACATGCGGGTGGTGCGCTACCTGGCCGGCCTGGCCGCTAAGGGTGTCAAAATCCATTACCTGACCGGCAACCACGACGAGCTGCTGCGCAAATTCGCCGGGCTGAAGCTGGGCAATTTCCGCCTCGATAACAAGCTGGTACTCGACCTGCCCCACGGCCGCACCTGGTTGTTTCACGGCGATGTGTTCGACGTGACCATGCGGCACTCGCGCTGGTTGGCCAAGCTGGGTGGCCACGGCTACGACTTATTGATTCTAATAAACCGCTTTGTGAACTACTTGCTGGCCCAGCTGGGCCGCCCCCGCGTGGCGCTGAGCAAGCTGGTGAAGGAACGGGTAAAATCGGCCGTATCGGCGGTGAGCAATTTTGAGGAAACGGCCGCCGCCATCGCCGCCGATGAAGGCTACCGCTACGTGGCCTGCGGGCACATTCACCAGCCCGAAATCAAAACCCTGCATACCGAAAAAGGGGAGGTGATTTACCTGAATTCCGGCGACTGGGTGGAAAATTTGACGGCTTTGGAATACACTGCCGAAGCCGGCTGGCAGCTTTATTATTACAACGACGACCCGGCCATGCAGCAAGCTGCGGAAGCAGAAGCCGCCGACGCCGCCGAGGAACTGGCCGATGCCAACCCGGCGCAGCTACTGGAAGTATTGTTGGCCGAGTTTAAGATTAAGGCGTAAACGTTGGCGGTAAATAACAATTATAGCCCGTCATGCAGAGCGCAGCGAAGCATCTTTACTTCGATACTAATCAATTACTACTGCGGTAAATATGCTTCGCTGCGCTCTGCATGACGTTCAAATAGGAATACAAACAACACTTAAATGTCCCGAATTCTCTATGCCATCCAGGGCACTGGCAATGGCCACCTCAGCCGGGCGCTCGACGTGGTGCCGCTGCTGCAAAGCCGCTGCGAGCAGCTTGACGTGCTGGTAAGTGGCCCGCCCGCCGATTTGCCGCTGCCTTTTGAGGTGAAGTATAAGGCCCAGGGCATGGGCTTTGCGTTCGGCAAAAAGGGCGGCATCAACTTCGTGAAAACCTTCGCGCAGTTCAACTCGGCGAAGTTTCTGCACGAAGTGCGGCACCTGCCGGTGGAAGAGTATGATTTGGTTATCAGTGATTTTGAGCCGGTGAGTAGCTGGGCCTGCAAAATGCGGCACGTCCCCTGCATCGCCCTCAGCCACCAGAGCGCCGTGCTGCACCCCGCTGCCCCACGCCCCGATAAGGAAGACCCCGCCGGCCGTGCCGTGCTAAAGCACTACGCGCCAAGTACGGCTCAATACGGCTTTCATTTTCAGCGCTATGCGCCGGAGATTTCCACGCCCGTTATCCGCCAGCAGGTGCGCGAGCGGAGCCCGACCAACGAGGGCCACTACACGGTGTACCTGCCGGCCTACGAGGAAGAAATTCTGGTGGAGCGGCTGCAGCACCTGAGCCGCAGCATCCGCTGGGAGGTGTTCAGCAAGCACAGCCACGAGCCTGCCGAATACGGCAACGTGCGGGTGTGGCCCGTGAGCGGCCCGGCCTTTCTCGACAGCCTAGCCCGCTCGGCCGGCGTGCTGTGCGGGGCCGGTTTTGAAACCCCGGCCGAGGCGCTTTACTTGGGTAAAAAGCTGCTGGTGATGCCCATGAAGCAGCAATACGAGCAGCAGTGCAACGCCGCCGCGCTGGAAAAAATGGGCGTGCCCGTCATCAAAAACTTCAAGGACAAAAACCTGGACAAGGCGGACCAATGGCTAAATCAGGACCAGGTAATTCCCGTGGATTACCCCGACCAGACCGCTGCCGTAATTGACCAGCTGCTGCGGGAGCAATTGCCGGGCAATGGTGCTGGGCCGGCCCACCGTAAGAAAGCGCGCCATGCGTGGCGCGCTTGAAACTATCAACTTGATTCCTCCGCGCCCCGCGCATGATTAAACTTCCCCCCAGCTACTCCGAGCCGCTGCCGGTGGCCTTCTACCCGGCGTCGGCCCCGCTGCCATTTTCAAGGGCCGATTTTGGGCCTGATTTTCAGTGGGGGGCCTCGGCGGCTGCTTACCAGACCGAGGGTGCCTGGCAGCACCAGGGCAAGGGCCCCAGCATTTGGGATGATTTCACGCGCCGTAAGGGCACCATCCGTCGCAACGAGCACGGGCGCGTGGCCGCCGATTTCTACAACCGCTACGAAACCGACCTGGACCTGGCCAGCTGCCTAGGCCTGACGGATTTCCGCTTTTCCGCCGCCTGGCCGCGGGTGCTGCCCGAAGGCATCGGGGCCGTGAACCGCCGCGGCCTCGACTACTACGACCGGCTGGTAGATGCCTGTCTGGAGCGTGACCTGCGCCCCATGCTCACGCTCTACCACTGGGACCTGCCCAGCGCCCTGCAAGCCAGGGGGGGCTGGACGAATCGTAGCGTTGTGGGCTGGTTTTCGGATTATGCCCAACTCATGGCCCGCCGCCTCGGCGACCGGGTGCAAAACTGGTGCGTGCTCAACGAGCCGATGGTATTTGTGGGCGCGGGGCACCTGCTGGGCGTGCACGCGCCCGGCCGGCGGCACCTGGGGGCCTTTCTGGCGGCGGCCCACCACGCCACGCTGGCCCAGGCCGAAGGGGGCCGGGCCCTGCGGGCGCTGCTGCCCGATTCGGCCCAAATCGGCACCACGTTTTCGTGCTCGCACCTCACGCCGCACCGGCCCGGCAACGCCTACGACGAAGCCGCCACCCGCCGCGCCGATGCCCTGCTGAACCGCTTTTTTGTGGAACCCACCCTCGGCCTGGGCTACCCCGTGGCCGAGCTGCCCGCCCTGCGCTGGCTGCTGGAACGCTACCAAAAGCCCGGCGACGACCAGCGCATGGCCTTCGATTTCGACTTTTGGGGCATCCAGAATTACACCCGCGAAGTGGTTAAATTCTCGCCCTGGCTGCCCCTGCAATGGGCGGCACTGGTACCCGCCAAGCAGCGGGGCGTGCCGCATACCGATATGGGCTGGGAAGTATATCCCGAGTCGATTTACCAAATGTTAAAACAGTTTGCCGCTTATCCAAATGCACCAACGTTGCGGATAACTGAAAGTGGCTCAGCCTTCCTAGACGTGGTAACGGATGGCCGGGTGCCCGATACCGCCCGCCGAGCTTACCTGCAGGCGGCCATTGGCCAGGTGTTGCGGGCTCGGCAGGAAGGGATAGACGTGAGCGGCTATTTCGCCTGGAGCCTGACCGATAATTTTGAGTGGGCCGAGGGCTACGGCCCGCGCTTCGGCCTCATCCACGTCGACTACGAAACGCAGGAGCGGATTATAAAGGACTCGGGGCGCTGGTACCAGGAGTTTCTCGGCGGCGCGGTCGTGACACAGGAGCAAGCACCAGCGGCCGTTGAGCACGCACCTGTAGCGCGGAATCTGTGAGTCCGCGCTACCTTACAGCAGCATATCGCGGCAGCTCATAAAATGCTCAACCAGTTGTTCCGGCTGCTGCTCATCAAATTCGCCAAAGCCCAACACGAAAGCCGGCGCGGGCTGCACGAAATGAATGGCTTCATTTACCGCTTTGAGGTAGGGGCTAATGCGGTTTTTGTCGCCTGCGGCGGCAGCGAATTCCTTATCCCAGCGCAGTAATTCCGGGTCTTTGCGCACCAGGAAGGGAATGACGAAGGGGACGAACCGGCCGAAAATCGGGTTTTCGTCGGTGGTCAGGCGGGTATCGGGCCAGACGTGAAATTCGGCGAATGAAGCCGGGGGTACCACCACAAATTGTGCCTTTTCCAGCGTCATTTCCGCATACATTTCGAGGCGGTTGGGCTGGGCGTAGAACTGCGCGTAGGCGGTGTACCACACCGAAATGCCGGCCGGATTCACCAGTTGATAGGGGTGGAAGGAGCTGGCGATTCCCAGGCCGCCGTGGTTGCCGATAACGAGGCTGTACAGCTCGCCAAACTTCGTTAAATCAGCGGATTGCTGGTAAGGTTGATTGGTGAGGCCGTAGAGATAAAAGCAGGCGAAATCGGCGAGGGACGGGCCGATGGGTGGGGTAACAGGAGTGGCGTCAGGCACGGGCGACGGGGCAGTAAAGAGGAGGGAAACAAGCCGGAAAACGGCTTTGCAGACTACAAACCTACTTCCCCTCCGCCAACCCGGCCCTGCATCGAACGCGCCCGTGCTACATTCGGCCTCCTGAAATTCCGCGCCGCGCCTATGCTCCTCACCATTTCCACCACCTACCAGCCCGCCACCGACCTTGGCTACCTACTTCACAAGAACCCATCGCGCCTGCAAAGCATCGAAGTAGCCGGCGGCCAGGCCCACGTGTTCTACCCCGAAGCCACCGCCGAGCGCTGCACCGCTGCCCTGCTGCTCGACCTCGACCCCATCGGCCTCGTGCGCGGCCGGGCCGGGGCTCCCGGCGAAGGTTTTGCCCTGGAGCAGTACGTGAACGACCGGCCCTACGTGGCCTCTTCCTTCCTGAGCGCGGCCCTGAGCAAAGCCTTCGGCACGGCCATGAACGGCACCTGTAAAGACAAGCCTGACCTGCCCGCCCAGGCCCTGCCGTTAGATGTAAAAGTGGCCGTAGTCTCCGCGCCCGGCCCCGACTGGCCGCGCCGCCTCTTCGAGCCGCTGGGCTACGAGGTGGAAATCGAAACCACGCCGCTCGACCCGACCGTGCCCGAGTGGGGCGACAGCCGCTACTACACCCTGCACCTGCGCCACACTGGCCTGCGCCTGCAAGACGTGCTCACGCACCTCTACGTGCTGCTCCCGGTGCTCGACAACGACAAGCACTACTACATCGGCGAAAACGAGGCCGAAAAGCTGCTGCACCGCGGCGGCGACTGGCTGCCCCAGCACCCGGAGCGCGGATTTATCACGCGCCGGTACCTGCGGTATCTGGCGGCGTACGTGAACCCGACGCTGGAGCGGTTGATGGATGGGGAAGTGGACCTGACGGAAACTTCACCCCCTGACCCCCTCTCCTTAGGGAGAGGGGACACCGGTCTTGCTTCGGATGAAACAGATTCGGTTGCAGAAGAAGCTAATGCAAATCGTTTGGCTCCCCCTCTCCCCAAGGAGAGGGGGCCGGGGGGTGAGGTTAAATCGTTGCACGACCAGCGCCTCCAGCAAGTCGCCCAAGAAATCTACGACCTAGGCCCCAAGCGCGTACTCGACCTGGGCTGCGGCGAAGGCAAGCTGTTGCGCCTGCTCCTGCGCCAGCCCAAAATCGAGTACATCCTCGGCATGGACGTGTCGCACCAGGCGCTGGCCCGTGCCGCACAGCGCCTGCACCTCGACGAGATGCCCCCGCGCCAGCGCACCCGCCTCGACCTCATCCAGGGCTCGCTACTCTACCGCGACGAGCGCCTCGCCGGCTTCGACGCGGCGGCCCTGGTCGAAGTCATCGAGCACCTCGACCAAAACCGCCTCGCCGCTCTCGAAGCCGTGGTGTTTGGCCAGGCCCGCCCGGCGCACGTCTTCGTCACCACCCCCAACGCCGACTACAACCAACTATTCGAGAAGCTCAACGCCGGCGAATTCCGCCACGACGACCACCGCTTCGAATGGTCCCGCGCCGAGTTTGCGGCCTGGGCCACCGCCGTGGCGGAGCGGCACGGGTATCAGGTGCGCCTCATGGGGATGGGGGAGGAGGTGGAAGGTGTGGGCGCGCCCTCGCAGATGGCGGTGTTTGATATCAACGTTTAAGAACTATTCTATCCAGGTTCTTTTGCTTGACATAAGCAACCATTTGCCATTCGTCTTTTTCAAAACAGCTTCTCCTCCCTCATAAATCATTCTGAAACTGACGCGAGCATAAAGCATACTTTTATCAAACGTAATGGAGTAAGCCACTGGATAGGAATCAAGCTGCCAATAGCCGCCCCAATGGCCGTACCAGATTTTGATATCGTTCTCTAAAAACGTCTTGCGTTTTTCGCTCTCCCCTTTAGAACGAGCAGGGTTCATTATTCCGCCCGCTCCAAGAGGAATGTGCTTATCACCAAGAAATGCTTTTAAGGTTTCCGCTCGCTTCGACGTTAAGTAAATAGCTTGCTTACCAGGGACTTTTATGACTGGTCGAAAATCCATTAATGAATCAATCGCCTTTTGCTGGTCGGCGGTATTATGAAAAGAGAAGGCGTCTTCAAAGCCAAATTCTTCTCGAACCTGTTGATTCAACTTACCATTTACTCTTTTCAAACGACGCTGCCGAATTGAATCTTCCTTCACTGTTCGGGTAATAACGCCAGTTATCACACTGTCGACATAAGCGTCTGAATAGAATATCCTATCCGTAACTCGAATTTTAATTTCATTTTGAACCAGCAAGAATTTCGACTTCTGATAAATGCTATTTCCCCATTCCGAACCTCCCAAACTATCAAGCCTATGTGGCTTGTAGAAAGCACTGAATACACTGTAGGCCTCTTTTTGCCTGTTATTTAATTGAGCTAATTCTTTCTCATTAATAGCGGGAGTTGCCTCGCTCCATTCACGAAACAACTGCGTTAATTTCTCTTCAGAATGTTCTCTGTAAGCTAATTCTAGTAAGCTTATCTTCTTACCGGAAGAATTAGATTGTTCCGTTTTCTGAGCAGAGGCAACTGTAGTAGCATAAGCAACTGCCAGAATTATCAGAATTACTCGGTTAAGTTTTGACGTCATATACCTGAGATGACAATTTGCAAGTAATTGCACACCGCGTTTTAGAAATATTCACCTTTCCAATGTCCCAAGATACCCTCAAGGTCCCCGAACTCTCCCTTATCATCCTCATTGGCAGCACGGGCGCGGGCAAGTCCACGTTTGCGCGGCGCTTGTTCAAGCCCACGGAAATTGTGTCGTCGGATGCCTGCCGGGGCTACGTGTCAGACGATGAAAACAATATGTCGGCCAACACGGATACTTTTGACTTACTTCACCATTGGGTAAAAATCCGGCTAAAGCGGGGTCTGCTCACGGTCGTAGATGCGACCAATGTGCAGGAAGAGTATCGTAAGCCTTTAGTAGCCTTAGCCCGGCAGTACCATGTGCTGCCTGTGGCCATTGTGCTTGACGTGCCGGAATCTGTGGCTCAGCAGCGCAATGCTAGGCGCTCTGACCGTCAGAATATAGGTCCGCATGTAATTCCCGGTCATATCCGGAATCTGCGCCGCAGCCTGCGCAACCTCAAGCAGGAGGGCTTCCGGCACATCCACCACCTGCGCAACGTGGGCGAAATCGACGCCATCCAGCACATCACCCGCGACCGCCTCTACAACAACCGCCAGGAGGAAACCGGCCCCTTCGACATCATCGGCGACGTGCACGGCTGCTACGAGGAGCTGCGCGCGCTGCTGGAGAAACTGGGTTATCAGGTTTTTGAGGAGCCGATTACGGACGTGCAGGATTTGGGCGTGCGGGTGGTGGCGCCGCTCGTGGGTAGAGACGCGACCCTTCGCGTCTCCTCTTTGAACGATGCGGCTACGGACGATACCAACGGCGCGGACGCCGAGACACGAAGGGTCGAGTCTCTACAATCGGCAGACGGAGCGCGCCGCAAAGCCATCTTCCTCGGCGACCTCGTGGACCGTGGCCCGTCCTCCCCGCAAGTGCTGCGCCTGGTGATGAGCATGGTGCGCGACGGCAGCGCCCTCTGCGTGCCCGGCAACCACGACATCAAGCTCCTGCGCCACCTCAACGGCAAAAACGTCACCATCAACCACGGCCTGGCCGAAACCCTTGCCCAGCTCGAACCCGAGCCCGAAGCCTTCAAAAGCGACGTGCGGCGCTTCCTAGACGGCCTGGTGAGCCATTACGTGCTCGACGGCGGCAAGCTGGTGGTGGCCCACGCCGGCCTCACCGAGGAGATGCAGGGGCGCGGCTCGGGCGCCGTGCGGGCCTTCGCGTTGTTTGGCGAAAGCACCGGCGAGATTGACGAATTCGGCCTGCCCGTGCGCTACGAATGGGCCCGCGAGTACCGGGGCCGCGCCATGGTCGCCTTCGGCCACACGCCCGTGCCCGACGCCGAATGGCTCAACAACACCATCGACCTCGACACCGGCTGCGTGTTCGGCGGCCGCCTCACCGCCCTGCGCTACCCCGAGCGCGAACTCGTGGCAGTGCCCGCCGCGCAGGTCTACTCCGAGCCCGTACGCCCGCTCAACTACCGCGCCCTCCAGCTGCAAGCCCAGAATGAGTTAGCCGCTGAAAATGCGCCAGGAACCACCGCCCAGCACGAAAATGACGACCTGCTCGACATCCGCGATGTCACCGGCAAGCAGTTCATCGAAACCCGGCTGATGCGCGGCGTCACCATCCGCGAAGACAACGCCGTGGCCGCCCTGGAGGTGATGTCGCGCTTCGCCCTGCACCCCAAGTGGCTGCTGTACCTGCCGCCCACCATGTCGCCCACCGAAACCTCGGCCCTGCCCGACCTGCTCGAACACCCCGCCGAAGCCTTTGACTACTACAAGCGCCTCGGCGTGGAGCGCGTGGTGTGCGAAGAAAAGCACATGGGCAGCCGCGTAGTCGTGGTGCTGGGTAAGGATGAAGCCGCCATCCAGCGCCGCCTCGGCCTCGTGGGCGAAGGTATCGGCAAGTGCTACACCCGCACCGGCCGCAACTTCTTCACCGACGCCGCCCTCGAAACCGCCTTCCTCGCCCGCCTGCGCGACGCCCTGAGCACGGCCGGCTTCTGGGAGAAATTCGACACCGATTGGGTCTGCCTCGATGCCGAGCTGCTGCCCTGGTCGGCCAAAGCTCAGGAGCTGGTCAAAACCCAGTACGCCGCCGTGGCCGCCGCCGCCCTCGCCGCCCTGCCCCAGGTCGAAGCCGCCCTCACCGAAGCCGCCGCCCGCAACCTCGACGGTGCCGAAGCCCTACTGGCCCGCACCACGGCCCGTCACCAAGCCGCCGCCCACTACGCCGACGCCTACCGCCGCTACTGCTGGCCCGTGCATTCGCTTGACGACCTCAAACTAGCGCCCTTCCATGTATTAGCCACTGAAGGCAAAACGTACTTCGACCGCGACCACGCCTGGCACATGGAAACCCTGCGCACCTTGGCGTTAGCAGACCCCGGCCTGCTCCGCGCCACGCCCTACCGCGTCGTCCCTCTCACCAATCCCGCCGAAGTCGAAGCCGCTATCCAGTGGTGGACCGACCTCACCGCCGCCGGGGGCGAAGGCATGGTGGTGAAGCCCTACGACTTCGTCCCCCAGGGCAAAGGCGGCCTGCTCCAGCCCGCCCTCAAGTGCCGGGGCCGCGAGTACCTGCGCATCATCTACGGCCCCGACTACTTGCTCCCCGGCCACCTCGACCGCCTGCGCCAGCGCAACGTGAAAGCCAAGCGCAACCTCGCCCTGCGCGAGTTCGCCCTCGGCGTCGAAGGCCTCGAACGCTTCGTGGCCGGCCAGCCCCTGCGCCGCGTGCACCAGTGCGTCTTCGGCGTGCTCGCGCTGGAAAGCGAGGCGGTAGACCCGCGGCTGTAAGTCTATCTGTGCTAGCGTGTGATGAGTTTCATTACTGTACTGACACCGTGGTTAGCTCGTTGACGCAAAGCTTCTATTATTCCAGAAACAGTTTCGGAAACTTCATCAGGTATGTTGGGTGACTTTGAAGCGCTGATTGAAAGTAAATTCTGAAACTTTCTGCTGACAAGGGCAGGAGTGATATTTAAAATAATCTGAGGTTTCTGCCTGAGAATATTTTGAATATAGTCCTTCAAAGCACCAAGATGCTCTTTGCCGGGCGTAAGTATCAATTTGTGCTCATTATAAACAGTGTCTACACTATTATTCAGAATGTCAATGTCAAAGCGGCCCTCGGCGTTCCGTGCAAACTCTTGTCTTGATTGCAAATAAAAATTTGCTATTTTCCTTTTTGTCTTACTTTCTAATTCTGACAAAGTTTGATTAAAAATTAATTGAGCTTCTTCAATATTTATCCCACAAGCGAATGATAATTGTTTCGCTGAGCAGAAATAATTTTCTAATTCGGATGGTTCTGTAATGAATAAAAGCAAGTCTCTTTTGTTACAGTCTTCTTGAAGTTTGATTAACTCAAAATCATCATCGGTCTTTTGGTCACGGTCAAAGTGCACAATGACCTTGACCGTTGGTATCTGTTTTGCAACAAATCCTTGTAAAATTTTTGCGAAATCGACTTTTGAGCTTCCTTCGTATGAATGAAGTACGAATTCATTTTCTAATAAGCCGTTAGCTAAAGCGAATTTCTTAAGATACTCTTTTTTCTCGTTTATGTCATCGACTTTATCTTCTGTAACTATTATGTATTTTAAATCCTTTTTAGAGAATAAGTAATCTGCGTCGGCGGCTCCAATATCAAGCAGTATTTTGCTACCTTTTACATCTGGAATGACTTCTCCATCATGGAAATGGAATACTTTGGCTTTGCCGTCAAGCCCTTCTAATATGTATCTTGAATGGGTAGAGAATACAACCTTTAGTTTAGGATTCTCATCTGTCCGTCTAATTAGCTCTTGAGCAAGTAACTTTTGCTTAGTAGGATGAATATGAGCATCGGGCTCATCAAGTAGAACCAGGCTTGGATTAAAATACTCTATATATGCAAAAACCTGGATTACCTGTAACATGCCTGTGCCTACAGAATCAATAGGAAGTACATGCCCATTACTTTTTACGTTGACTTCTATAAATTCTGATACATTCTCGTCAAATTTGGTGGTTATTTCAACATTAGGATAGATAGAGGATACAGACGCTTTAAACTTATTCCACTTTTCTGGTTTTCGAGAAATGTCCAAAATTATATTTCTCAAGTAGTTATTGCTGTCGCCTCGTGTCGCCGATTTCTTAATAGAAATAGCAACTTCATATTTCTCCTGAACTGGTATGCCAGCTAGTCCCGGCACATATACGCAAAATGGATTGTCAAGCGCACTAATTCTGTCTCCTAATTCTTTGCCTGTCAGAATGGTCGTAAAGCCCCCATTCCTGCCTCGTGAAATACTCAGTTCAGCCTCATTATTGTCTTCTTTAAAGGCAAATCTAATTTTTCTCCTGACATCGCTTGTTTTTGAGCCAGTTAAAATTTGGCCATGATAAAGATTTTCAATGTGACGTGTGGGCGTGTATAAAAATTCAATAGATTCCAAGGCCATTCTTTTAGTGCCTTTTGACCAACTAGCTCTGTTTAGTTGCAAGGTTTGAGAACTCGATACGGCAAATTGAACGCCCTGTATAAAACTACTTTTGCCAGAGTTGTTTGCACCTATAAAAATATTGATGGGTCCCAGAACAAGATTTGCCTTGTCTATTTTCTTAAACTTCTCAATTGTGATTTCCATGGAAATTTGCTGGCTATTGTTAAACTAGGCTAAAGTAACGGAAAAAATATAAGTACATAACTCCTCAAATAATATAGTCGTCTACTCTCGCATCTCCCGCCAAACCCGCGAAGCTGCTGCCGCTACCCAACGTGTTTCCCATCAGTCTTATCCACCAGTGTGCGCTCAATGCGCCGGTCGGGGATGAGCCACATCAGCGCCACGGCCACGTAGATGCCGCCCGCCACCCACGGCTGCCAGAAGCTGGCCGCGATGCCCGCCAAGTAGAGCGGGGGCGACGACAGGCCCTTGAAGTCGCGTCCAATGGCGCGGGCCAGCGTCGAATTCGGGCCTTCGATGGCAATGATGCAGTTTTGAAGCACGAAGTAGGCCACACCGGCCATGAGCAATATCACGCCGTACACGGCCAGCGTGGCGGGGGCGAAGTGGTTTTCGCCCATCCAGCCCGTGGCGAACGGCACCAGCGACAGCCAGAACAGCAGGTGCAGATTGGCCCACAGCACGCCGCCAGATACACGGCTCGTACAAGCCAGCATCATGTGGTGGTTGTTCCAGTAAATGCCGATGTAGACGAAGCTCAGTACGTAGCTGAGCACCACGGGCAGCAGCGGTTTCAGCGCCGCGAAATCGGCGCCGTGCGGCACCTTGATTTCCAGCACCATGATGGTGAGGATGATGGCCAGTACGCCATCACTGAAAGCTTCGAGTCTTCCTTTGTGCATGAATTATTAATTAATCCGCTAAAACCTGAAAATTAAACTCACTCCTAAAACTTAGAGTCGTATCAATAATACTTTGGCCATCCATTCTGATACGTAGCATTTTAAGATTGGCGGGTGCGTTCGTGATACTGGCAGTAATTTTTTCGTCTCCTAAGCATTGACACTTCAGGGTTATTTCTCCTGATTTTTTGTCGGTCCACCAACTGCGCTTTTGATAAAAAGTCAGGTGATAATAGTCTGTCGTTTGCGCTACGGTATATCCTGGCTGTTGAGCCATGCTATAGCCACCGTCTATGTAATATGTGCTGGGCGATGGAGAAACCAACCATAAGCACGTCCACAAAACTGTGCAGCAGATGACTATAAATAACGTAACTGTCAAGATGATTCTCAGGATGTCATTTAATATTTTTTGAAGTAACACTCGTTTTATATAAAGCGTCAGGCTAACGCTGAAAGCAAATACAACTGCTAAAAATATTAAACTAAGCATAATTCAGTTGGGCTGATTCGCCATGAATGTACATCGGGAAAGAACAGATTATAGGCCAATCTGGTAATTTGGTAGCCACGAGCAAGAATGGACAGCCTGGCGTACTATTGCCCGAATTAATCTCTACCATGCGCAATCGCATTTCCACCGCACTCCAGCAGCTTGAAGCCACCCACGGCATCCGCATTCTCTACGCCTGCGAGTCGGGCAGCCGCGCCTGGGGATTTCCTTCGCCCGATTCCGATTTCGACGTGCGCTTTATCTATTGCCACCCGTCGGCCTGGTACCTCACGCTGGACGAAGGCCCCGACACCCTGAATTTTCCCGTCGATGACGAATTGGACCTCGCGGGCTGGGAGCTGCGCAAGGCCCTGCGCCTGCTGCGGGGCTCCAATGCCTCGGTGTTTGAGTGGCTGCAATCGCCCGTCGTCTACCACGAGGCGCTGGACTTTCGCGCCCGGCTGGCCCCATTCCTGCCCGCCGCCTTCAATCTCAAAGCCGGCCTGCATCACTACCTGGGCCAGTTGCGCCGGGGGGTAGAAGAAGACCTGGCCGGCAACGAAGTGCGCCTGAAACGCTTGTTCTACGCCCTGCGCTCGGCGCTGGCGGCCCGCTGGATTCGGGAGCGCCATGCCGTGCCGCCCATGGAGTTTGCTCCGTTACGGGAGTTGCTGCCGGCCGCGCTGGAAACGGAAGTGGCGACAATGCTGGCCGCCAAAGCCTCATCGAACGAGAAAACAACGGTACTGCGGCCGGTGGCGCTGAGCGAATTTCTGCGCGAGGAGCTGACTGCCGGGCAGGCCGCGCGCGACGTGTTGCCGGTGCTGCGCGGCACTGGCGCGGCCGGCGAGCTAGACTTGCTATTTCGGGCACTGCTGGCCGAGGCATTTGTGGCGTAACGCGCCGTAAAGCAGGTTTTTATTTCACGAGCACGAATAATGAGCTGCTCATGCTCATCTAATTCCTGCCCTTTGCACAGCACGCGCGGACTAAAAATTCGCGCTATTTTCGCCCATGACCATTGCCGACTTACGCCGCCACAACCTGATTCTCTTCGAAGCCATCAGCGGAAGCCGGGCCTATGGCACCAATCTGCCGCATTCGGATACGGATTTGAAAGGCGTGTTCATTCTGCCCGAAGACCAGTTTTTTGGCCTCGACTACATCCCGCAGATTGCCAACGAGACTAATGACGAAGTTTTTTACGAGCTGCGCCGCTTCGTGGAATTATTGCTGAAAAACAACCCCACCGTGCTCGAACTATTGGGCACGCCGGCCGACTGCGTTATTTATAAACACCCGCTATTTGAGCAGTTTCGGGCCGTGGATTTTCTCTCGAAACTCTGCCGCCAAAGCTTCGCCGAATACGCCGTGGCGCAAATCCGCAAAGCCCGGGGCTTGAACAAGAAAATCAACCACCCCGAGCCCCCGGCCCGTAAATCGGTGCTCGATTTCTGCTACGTAACGGCCGGCGCGGGTGCGCAGCCCGCCCCCGACTGGCTGGCTCGCCACGGTTATAAGCCCAGCCAGTGCGGCCTGGCCAACGTGCCGCACCTCACCGATTTATATGCCCTGTTTATTGATGCCACGCCCGGGCGCACGCTCGGCTACCGCGGGCTGGTGCGCGATGCGGAAAGCTCGCAGGATGTCCTGCTTTCGGCCGTGCCGAAAGGGGAGGAGCCCGTGGCGTATTTGTCCTTCAACCGCAACGGCTACAGCACTTATTGCCGCGTGTTTCGGGAATATTGGGATTGGGTGGAAAAACGCAACGCCGAGCGGTATCAAAATACCGTGCAGCACGGGAAGAATTACGATGCCAAAAATATGCTGCACGTATTTCGACTGCTGCAAATGGCCGAGGAAATAGCCCAAAGCGGCCAGCTACAGGTGCGCCGCCCCAACCGCGAATTCCTGCTGCAAATTCGGCGTGGCGAATTTGAATACGAAGAATTAGTGGCCGATGCCGACCAACTGGTGACCCGGGTAGAGGCTGCTTTCGCTGATTCGGCGCTGCCCGAGACTCCGAATAGAACCGCTGCTGAGCAATTGCTGCGGCAGGTGCGCCGTGCTTTCTATGCATTGGCGTAGCTCACTGGCATCACTACGCCCCTCCCAAAGGCCATTTTAGTGCTTCCCTGCCACCATAAACCCCCTTCCAACACTTCCACAATGCAACCAGCTACCAATACCCAAGCCCGCGCCGCCCTCCTGGGCCTGGCCGTGGGCGATGCCCTCGGCGTGCCCGTCGAATTTGAGCCCCGCGCGGCCCGCCGGCAAGACCCCGTAACCGGTATGCGCGCCTACGGTACCCACCGCCAGCCCGCCGGCACTTGGTCCGACGATTCCTCGCTCACCTTCTGCCTGGCTGAAACGCTGGCCCGCCCCGGCGGCCGGAGCGGTGCACCCGATTTGGCCGATTTCGCCCGGCGCAGCATCAACTGGCTATATCAATCTTACTGGACCGCGACGGGCGAAACGTTTGATGTGGGCATTGCTACCCGTACCGCAATCGACCGCCTGCAACGGGGCATTGCGCCGACTGCTGCCGGCCCCAATGGTGAGTATGACAACGGCAATGGGGCGCTCATGCGCATTCTGCCGCTGGCTTTTCACGATGTCTGGCGGGCCGAAAAGTTGGATTTGGATGCCGCCTGGACCCTTACTGAAAACGTGGCCAGCGTCACGCACGGCCACCCACGCTCCACGCTGGGCTGCTTTCTGTATTTGCTGGTAGCGCGGGGACTATTAGTGGGGCTCTCAGCTGCGGAAGCCTGCGCCCGGATGCGCGAGCAGGCCAACCCGTGGCTGGAAAACGGCAGCATTCCGGCCGTGGTTGAAGACAAGCACTACCGTCGGTGGGTGCTTTCCGGCGAAATAGTGAACGAGCCGGAAACGGCAATTTCTTCCTCCGGCTACGTCGTGCACACCCTCGAAGCGGCCCTGTGGTGCCTGTTGAGGCACGATACTTACGCCGCTACCGTGCTGGCCGCCGTGAATCTTGGCGATGACACCGACACCACCGGGGCCGTGGCCGGCGGCCTCGCGGGCCTGGCCTATGGCGAGGGCGGCATCCCGGCCGAATGGCTGGCCGTGCTGGCCCGCCGGGCCGATATCGAGGACCTGGCCGGGCGGCTGGCTGGTGCATAGGCGAGGAGTTTCGCAACTTTCCGTACCTTCTGCCATGAACACTATTCCCGCCCCCCGTCCGCTGCCCAACTCTTATTGGGCCACCCCGTTATTGCTGGCCTCCGAGTACCCCGGGGCCAAGCTGGAAGCCGATGCCGCGCACCGCCTCGATCTGTTGCTGGCCGCCGGCATCCGCGACTTCTACGACCTCACCGAGGCCACCGAGCCACTCGAGCCCTACGAGGACCTGCTGCGTGCCCGGGCCGCCCACCTGGGCCTGGCGGCCGAAAGCGTACGTTTCCGCCGTTTCCCCATCCGCGACCTGAGCGTGCCCTCGCCCAAGCGCCTGGCCGAAGTGCTGGCGGCCATCGAAGACAGTGCCGCCGCCGGCCGCCGGGCCGTGGTGCACTGCTGGGGTGGCGTGGGCCGCACGGGCACCGTGGTGGGCTGCCATCTGCGCCAGCACTTCGGCCTGAGCGGCGACGAAGCCCTGGCCCGCATTGCCGAGGAGTGGAAGGGGGTGGAGAAAAACCACCGCATGCCCCGCTCCCCCGAAACCGCCGAGCAGGCCGCCTTCGTGCGCGCCTTTGAGCCCGTGCCGGCTACTGCTGAATAAGTAAGCGGCCAGGGAGATAGTGTTATTCCTCCTTCGTCGGAAGGACACGTTTTAGCGCTTAGTTCACGGGCGTGGTCGCAGCCGGCGTCAGCTTCACGCCGGTGTACAGGTTCGGGTTGCCCACCGAGGCAATGGGCTCGATGCTCAGGCGCTTGTCGTACTTGCTCACGTTGGCCAGTTTGAGCAGCGTGGTGTAGTCGGAAGTCAGCCCGCTTTTGGTTTTGATGAAATAGCTGTTGACGTGCAGCGTGGCGGGGTCGTAGCTCACTTCCAGTGCAGTGGTATCGCGCCAGTAGGTGTACAGGGCCTCGGTGGTGCCTGCCGATGATTCGCGCGGGGTACGGTCGTGGTCGGGGCGGATAGATTGGCTAATCAGAGGTTTGGCAATCTGGTCGGCATTCATGCCCAGCAGGGCGGGTACGTCGAAGGCCCGCTGCACGGTGGGCACGGTAGAAACGGTTGGGGTTTCAACCACGGGACGGTCGGTGCTGGCGCAGCTCAGCAGCAGGGCCAGCGGCAGCAGGGGGGCATAGCGCTTCATAGACAAATGGTAAAGTGAACAGGACTGCTACGTAAGCGGCTCCTTCTTGGCTGAATCCGGCCGGGACGTTTTCTGCTTAGTGGCCTGATTTGCTCCGCGTCATCCTGCCCGGGTCTGTTCTGAAGACCCTTTCCCAGAGTAACCCTGAGCCGAGATTCCACTCTTTTGCGATATATGGTTTCGGTTTGTGATAAGAAAAATATAATTAATATATTATTTATTATATTTATAATATTCTGTTCACTGATAACCCCTGCGGCCATGAAGCCCCATCCCACAATCGAAGAAAAAGCTGTTTCCCAGGACCGTTGGAACGAGGCCGTCGAGGCGCATACCCAGCGGCTGGGCACGGCCCCGGACTATTCTCAGTACCCGCCGGTAGTCATTTTTCGGGCCGTCGACCAGGATTATGAGCTCCACCTAATTCAAACCAATGCCCTCCGCGACAGCGGCGAGGTGGTTGCGGGCGTGATTCACAACCCGAATATCTGAGTGGTTGCCTGGCCGGCCGCCCTGCGTGCGGTTGCACCAGGCATACCCTGATTTTTTGCGCTCATCGGCATGAAGCTCTTCGCGATTCTGCTATGTATGGGCCTGACGGTTTGCTATCTACCGGTGGCTGGGCAGGTGCCCCGTTTCCCAAATCCGCGTCCGGCGCTGCCCCGGCCGGTCCGGCCCGATACGGCCCACGTGCGCCAGCTGCTGCGAGCTGCCCAGCAATGGAGCACCGCCGACATCCCGCGTGCCATCCGGCTGAGCCAGCAGGCGTTGGGGCTGGCCCGGCAGCTCCGCGATTCGGCGGGCGAGGGCCAGGCGCTGCTGCGCCTGAGCACTTTGCACCGTCGCCACAACGATTTTGCGCTGGCCCGCCGCCTGGCCCGGCAGGCGCAGGCACTATTTGTGCGCGTGCACGACCAGCAGGGACAGGGCCGCGCCTGGCTTCAATTGAGCTTGATTGACATGCTCCAGGGTAACCCCGTGCCGGCCCTGGCCTCGGCCCTCAAAGGCCTGCGCTTGGCCGAGCAGGCCGGCGACTTGCAGACAAAAATCCGCCTGCAAGCCACGCTGGGCGACATCTATTACAAAATGGGCAGCTATGACGAAGCGCTACCCGTGCTGCAAATAGCCCTGGCCGGCGGCCGGCGCACCCACGACCAGCAAGTAACCCTGCTGGCGCTGAACGGCCTGGGAAACTCGTTCCAGATGCTGAAAAAATGGACCCAGGCCATATCCTACTACCAACAGGCGCTGGCGCTGAGCCAACAGCTCGGCGATGCCATCGGCGAAACCGGCAGCGAAACCAGTCTGGCCGAAGTGTATGGCCTGCAGGGCAACCAGGCGGCGGCCCTGGCCCACGGCTTGCGCGCCCAGCAGCTGGTGCGCGCCACCCACGACGACTACAACCTGCCCGCCGTGGAGCTGATGCTGGCCCGGGCCTACCTGCTGGCCAATCAGACCGATAGTGCCGTGGCCCTGGCCCGGCACGGCCTGCTGCTCAGCCAGCAGGCGCGCAGCAATGAGAATATCCGCAACGCCAGCGACATCCTGGCCCAGGCCTACGCCCAACGCCACGATTTTGCGCAGGCCTATTATTTCCGCAACCTGCACCTGGCGTACAACGACACGCTTTCGGGCGAGGACACGCGCCGCCGCACCAGCCGCCTGCGCTACGACTACGAGCTGACCAGCAAGCAGGCCCAGATTGACCTGCTCACCAAAACCCGGCAGCTCCAGGCCCAGAAGGCGGCCCGGCAGCGCATGCAGCTCAATGGGCTGCTGGCCGGCTTGGCCAGCGTACTGCTGATAGCAGGGCTGCTGTGGCGCAACATCTACCTCAAGCAGCGCGTCAACCGCCATCTGAATGAGAGGAATACCCAGATTGCCGCCCACCGCGACGAGCTGAACCGCACCCTGACCGAGCTGCAGGCCACCCAGGCCCAGCTGGTGCAGCGCGAGAAAATGGCCTCGCTGGGCGAAATGACGGCCGGCGTGGCCCACGAGATTCAAAACCCGCTGAATTTCGTGACCAATTTCTCGGACCTGAACGTGGAGCTGCTGGCCGAGCTGCAGGAGGAGCTGGCCGACGAACACCTGTCGACCAGCGCCCGGGAAAATGTCCAGCAGCTGCTGGAGGATCTGACGCTGAACCAAGTCAAGATTCAGGAGCATGGAGCCCGGGCCGACCGCATCGTGAAGCGCATGCTGGAGCACTCGCACCCGAGCAGCGGTGCCCGTCAGGCCACCGACCTCAACGCCTTAGCCGGGGACAGCCTGCGCCTGGCCTACCACGGCTGGTGCGCCCGCAACAAGGATTTCAGCGCCACGCTCACCACCGATTTGGACCCGCTGCTCCGGCCCGTGCCGGCCGTGGCCCAGGACCTGAGCCGCGTACTCATGAATCTGCTCACCAACGCTTTCTATGCCGTGACCGAAAAAAGCAAGCACGCCGACTCCACCTACCGCCCCGAGGTGCAGGTACAAACCCGCCAAACCGACCACGCGGTCGAAATCCGGGTGCGCGACAACGGGGCCGGCATCCCGCTGGCGATGCGCGAGAAAATCTTCCAGCCCTTTTTCACCACCAAGCCCACCGGCGAAGGCACCGGCCTGGGCCTTTCGCTGAGCTACGACGTCATCACGAAGGGCCACGGTGGGGCACTAAGCGTGGAAAGTCAGGAAGGGGAGTATTGCCAATTCACTATCAGCCTGCCAGTTGCTGTAGAAAGTGTGCTGGAAAAGGTAGTTGCCTGATTTTATATATTGTTTTTTGAATATATTTATAGGATTGCTTGTTATAACCTGAACATTAGCCAACTGCTTGGTGCATATGAAATAACTGCCGCTGGGGAAGTGCCGCCTGCTTCGCGAATCAGGAAGTGGCAAGGTATGACTCCGAAGACTAGGTATGGTGCAAGCTTAAGTTTTGACCATTACGATGTTGCTCGAACAATTACCGCCTTCTCGTTTCCGAAACCGGAAACTTGCCCGCCAGCCGGCCCCCCAGCCTCCGAAAGTGATGGTGCCGGCGGATGCGGGCGTAGTCCAGTTCTTTGCGCAGCACCAGGTGGGGGCGGTGCTCATGCAGGGCGTGCTGCTGGCGGGCGGGGTTTTTTCGGCCGCCCTGGGGCTGAAAGGATTTCTGCTCCCGAACGGCTTTATCGACGGCGGGGTAACGGGTATCTCGCTGCTGGTGAGCCAGCTGACCGGTATTTCGCTGTCGGCGTTGATTGTGCTGATTAACATCCCTTTCATTGTGCTGGGGTATTATCAGGTGGGGCAGAAGTTCGCCCTCAAAACCCTGCTCACCATTCTGGCGCTGGCGGGGGCGCTGCTGGTGGTGTCGTTTCCGCCCCTCACGCAGGATAAGCTGCTGATTGCTGTATTCGGTGGCTTCTTTCTGGGGGCCGGCGTGGGGCTGGCCATGCGCGGCGGCGGCGTGTTGGATGGTACCGAAATCCTGGCCCTCTACCTCACACGCCGGCTACCGGCGTCAATTGGGGATATTGTGTTGATTATCAATGTGATTATCTTCTCGGTGGCTGCCTGGCTGCTGTCGATAGAAACGGCGCTGTATTCCATTCTGGCGTATCTGGCGGCGGCCCGCACCGTAGATTTTGTGCTGGTGGGCATCGAGGAATACACCGGCCTGACCATCATCTCGTTCCACAGCACCGAAATCCGGCGCATGATAACCGATAAGCTCCACCGTGGTGCCACTGTGTACGAATGTACCCAAGGATTTGGCACCCACGGGCACCAGCATTTGAAAGTGGAAGCCATTTTCACGGTCGTGACCCGCCTGGAGGTGGTCAGCCTGACGGATGAGATTCATAAAATCGACCCGAATGCCTTCATTGTTTCGCAGAGCGTGAGCGACATGAAGGGCGGCCTGATAAAAAAACGGGCCTTGCGCTAACCGTTACGGGAGAGGTGGCACCTGAGTGCCGCCGGGCGGCTGGGCCAATTCAGGAGGAATATTATGGAAAGGTGGTACCGGTTTTTGGGAGTTCGGCCGCACGAAACCACGTCGGTGTGGCTGCTCTTTGCCCACAATTCCCTGCTCAGCTTTGGCACCGTGCTGGTGTATCTGGCGGCCACCGCGCTGCTGCTGGCCCGGCACCCGGCATCCAGTCTGCCCGTGGCCTACTGCGTCGGGGCAGTTGCTATGGGGTTGACAGGCAGCCTGTATGCTTACCTGGAGCGGCGCTGGCTGGGGCCGAGCCTGGCCGTGCGGGCGTTGCTGGCGGTGGTAGTTATTGCCGTGGTACTGGCGTTGGTCTGGCAGCCCACGCCGTCGGTAGCCACGGCCGTGGGCATCATGACGGGGTACCGCCTGCTGTACCTGCTCACCAACCTGGAGGCCTGGAGCATGTCGGCCACCCTGTTCGACGCGCGCCAGGGGCGGCGGCTGTTCGGGGTGGTGAGTTCCGGCGAGCTGCCGGCCAAAGCCGTGGGAGCGGCGCTGGCCATTTTCGTGCCCGCGGCCCATGCCATTTCGATGCTGTTAATCATGGCTTTGAGCGCGTACGTGCTGGCGGCGCTGGTGCAGCAGGCGGCTTTTCGACGAAGAACCGGCTTGCCCCATTTGGGCTCCTCGCCACCGGCCGGGCGCACCCTGCCACTCATCCGGCAGCTGCTGGGGCCGGGCGCGTTGGTGCGGGTCATGGGCCTGAGCGTGATGGCGGTGGCCGCCATAGCGGTGGGGGTGGAGTATGTGTTTTTGCTCAGTGTTCGCAATTTTCTGCCCGGCCCGGTCGATGTGATGCAGTACCTGGGCGCGGTGCTGGCGCTGGCCTACCTGCTGGCGTCGGCGGGCCGGCTGCTGTTTGCGCGGCGCGGCCTGGCCTGGGTGGGCGTGCGCCGGACGTTGCTGCTGCTGCCGCTTATTGTGCTGGGTAGCGTGCTGGTGTTCTGGGTATTGCGGGCGCTGCCAGTGGGGGCTTGGGGCCAGCTGGTTTATTTTAGCGGGCTTTATCTGGGGTTGGAAATATGCCGCCGGGCGTTGTTCGAACCGGTTTTCCTGGTGCTGTTCCACCGCTTGCCGCCGCCCGAGCACCTGGCGGGGCGCAGTGTAGTGAAGGGGATTTATGAGCCGGCAGGCGTGGGGCTGGGCGGCCTGCTGCTGTTGGCGGCCCAGCCGTTTCCGGCGAGCTCCTGGCTGCCCTTTGTGTGGATGGCCGCACTGGTACTCGGGGTGGCATATCTGCTGCGGTACATGCTCTGGCACTACCTGGAAGCCCTGAAACTGAGCCTGCACCTGCACGGCATAGCCGGTAGTGAAGCGGTTGGGGTGGGCCCGGAGCAGCCGGGCAGGGGTTCGGCAGAAGCCGAATCCAGCGTGGAAATGGTGTTGCAGGCCATCGAGCACTTGCACAAAATAGAAGCCGCCGCCCTGCTCGAACAGGCCGAGCACTTGCTCACGCATCCCAGCAACCGCATTCGCCACCGGGCGCTGCGGCTGCTGGGAGCCCGGGTGGCGCTGCCCCGGCTGCGGCAGCTGGCCCTGGAAGACCCCGACCCCGCGCTGCGCGAAATGGCCAGCTGCCTGGCCGGCCCCCACCCGTCGGCCGACGACCTGCTGCTGCACTCCGATTGGGCCGTGCGTCAGGGCGCTATCCGGGGCCGGCTGGGCGCGCACCCCACCGATGCCGCGGCGCTGACTAGCCTGGCCGCCGTGGCCGCCTCGGCCGAAACCAGTGCCCGCCATGCGGCGTTGGGGCTCATCGGCCTGCTCACGCCCGACCAGCAGCAGCAGACCATTACCACCTGCCTGCACAGCGCCGAGCCAAGCCTGGTGCAGGCCGCCGTGCGGGCCGTGGCCGAAGTGCCAGGACCCGATATGATAAGCCTGATGATGAGCTTTCTGTGCATGAAGAAGGTGCAGAAGCCCGCGCTGGCCGGCCTGATACGCATCGGGGCACCCGTGCTGCCGCTCCTCAAACCTGCTTTGGCCCAGGAAACCGACCAGCGCCGCGCCCAGGCGCTGGCCCAGGTGTGTGCGCGCATGGCCACGCCCGCCGCCCGGCAAGTGCTGCTGGAAATTGCCAGCGGTGCCAACCTGCAGGCGCGGGCAGCCGCGCTGCGGGCGCTCGACAGCTTTGCCACCATGCACGGGGATGCCCCGCTCTTTCAGCAGCTGATAGAGGAGGAAATGCGCTTGGCGCAGCACTTTCTGCACGGCATGCACGCCGCCAACGGCGAGCTGCGGGCTGCCCTGCGCCAGGAGCTGCGCCGCTGCACCCAGCGCCTGTTTGGCCTGCTGATGCAGGTGTATGAGCGGCCGCCGCTGCAGGAAGCGCAGCACAGCGCTATTCATGCTACCGGCGAAACCCAGGCCAGCGCCCTCGAAATCCTGGAAAATATTATTCCGCTCCCGCTTTTTGCCGGCCTGCAGGCCATGCTGGAAACGGGCCGCCTAAGCCAGCGCGCCGAGGTGATGGATGCCCTGCTCGGCCCCGTCACCACCGCCGAAACCGTGCAAACTACCATTGTACGCCGGGGCGCGGAGGCCTTCACGGCCTGGACGATTAGCGTGGCCCTGCGGCAGTGGCACCCCCAGCCCGCCAACGTGTCCTATCTGGTGCCTAACTTGCAATCCACCAGCCTCCTGGTCCAGGAAAGTGCCCTGGCCGTGCTCCAGCAATTGCCCGTGCTGCGCCCCGCCGCCTACGACCAACTCCTCCTCACGCATCCTGCCGTCGCCTTCCTCGCCATGAATCCACCGACCACTACCCCCCGCACCTCGGCCCGCGACCGGGTCCTCATCCTCAAAGGCACCTCCCTGTTTGCCAACACGCCCGAAAACATCCTCGGCAACATCGAGCCCATCATGCGGGAAGTGACGTTTGAGGCGGGGCAGGAAATCTTCAGCAAAGGCAGTTTGGGAACCTCGCTATTCATCGTGAGTGAAGGCGAAGTGGGTATTTTCGACGGCCCGCGCCAACTGACGACCTTCCGCAGCGGCGACTTTTTTGGCGAGCTGGCCTTGCTCGATGCCGAAGCCCGCTCGGCCTCAGCCGTGGCGCTGGGGCCGGCCACCGCGTTTCGCATCGACCAGGAAGATTTCTACGACGTGATGGAAGACTGTCCCGAAGTCACCCGCAACATCCTGAAAGTGCTCTGCCAGCGCCTGCGCCGCCAGAACGAGCGGATGCAGCCCCCACAGCCGGTAGCCGGGTAAATCCTCGCTGCGCGGGTGCGCTTAATATTCCCCGGCGGGCTACCTTGCGGCATGACCATCCTCATCATTGTGCTGGCCGTGCTGGCGCTTATCGTCCTCAGCAGCTGGGGTAAAGTCAATGCGTTTCTGGCGTTTCTGCTGGTCACCATTCCGGCGGGGCTTGCGCTTGGCCTGCCGCCCGCCCAGGTGCTGGCCGCCGTGCAAAAAGGCCTCGGCGACACCCTGGGTTCGGTGGCGCTGGTGGTGGTGCTGGGGGCCATGCTGGGCAAGCTGGTGGCCGAAAGCGGCGCGGCCCAGCGCATCGCCGCCGTGCTGATGCAGGCCTTCGGCCCGAAAAATATTCAGTGGACGATGATGGTCACGGGCTTCATAATCGGCATTCCGCTATTCTACAACGTGGGCTTTCTTCTGGTTATCCCGCTGATATTCTCGGTGGTGTACCAGTACCGGCTGCCGGCCGTGTACGTGGGCCTACCCATGCTGGCCTCGCTCTCGGTGCTACACGGCTTCCTGCCGCCGCACCCGGCCCCCACGGCGCTAGTGGCGTTATTCCACGCCAATGTAGGCCTCACGTTTGGATACGGGCTGCTGGTGGCGGTGCCGGCCGTGGTGGTAGCCGGGCCGCTGTATGCGCGCACGTTGCGGAACATCGTGTCGGTGCCGCTGGCGGGCTTTGTGAGCGAGGCACGACCGGAAAGCGCCTTGCCGGGCCGGGCCAATAGCTTCCTGTCGTCGCTGTTACCGGTGCTGGTGCTGGCGGCGGTGCTGTTCTTACAGGCAGTGCTGCCGCCCGGCGGCCCGCTTACCCCGGCCCTGGCGTTTCTGGCCGACCCGGGCGTAGTGATGCTGCTGTCGGTGGGCGTGGCCACGTTCAGCCTAGGCCGTAGCCAGGGCAAAACCACGGCCGCGGTTATGGAAACCTACGGCGAAGCCCTGCGCGACGTGGCGCTGCTGCTGCTCATCATCGGCGGGGCAGGGGCACTGAAGGAAGTACTGGTGGAAAGCGGTGCGGGTTTGGCCATTGCAGCCGGCCTGCACGGCACCGGCCTGCCGCCGCTGGTGCTGGGCTGGCTGCTGGCCGGCATCATCCGGGTGTGCCTGGGCTCGGCCACGGTGGCGGGCCTCACAGCGGCCGGCGTAATGCTGCCCACCATGGCCCATTCCACGGTCAATCCTAATTTGATGGTGCTGGCTATTGGGGCGGGCAGCCTGCTTTTTTCGCACCTGAACGACAGCGGGTTCTGGCTGTTTAAGCAATATTTTAACCTCTCAATTCGGGACACGCTGCGCTCGTGGTCGGCCATGGAAACCATCGTCTCGGTGGTGGGCCTGCTGGGCGTGCTGGCGCTCGATTGGGCGCTACCGCTGGTGGCTCCCGTTATGGCACGATTATAAGTAGCTAAATAGCTCGCAAGTAATTGTTAATCCCTATCTTGGCTTCACCTTAACTCATCCTTCAACCCACCCACTTCGCCCCATGAATTCCCGCAGAAATTTCCTGACTTCGGCCGCGCTGCTATCGGCCGGCTTGCTGGTGTCGCCGGCCCTGCTGGCCCGCGACAAGGGCTACAACAAAAAGTACATCGGCCTGCAGCTCTACACCGTGCGCGACGCCATGGCCAAGGACCCTGCCGGCACGCTGGCGCAGCTGGCCAAAATGGGCTACAACTCGCTGGAAGGCGCGACATACACCGGCAGTCAGAAATTCTACGGCATGGCTCCCAAAGAATTTGCCGCCCTGCTCAAGCAAAATGGCCTGATAATGCCCAGCAGCCACTACCGCCTCGGCGAGGAGCAGATGAACGGCGCGCCGGCTATGGGCACCATGCTCCACGAGTGGGACCGCGCCGTGGACGATGCCGCCGCCGCCGGCGTGAAATACATGGTGTGCGCCTACCTCTCAGAGGCCGAGCGCGGCAACCTCGACCACTACAAATACATCGCCGACCAACTCCACAAAGCCGGCGAGCGGTGCCAAAAAGCCGGTATCCAGCTCTGCTACCACAACCACGACTTCGAATTCGTGGCCCAAAACGGTAAGCTGCCCTACGACCTGCTCCTCGCCACCGACCCCAAACTGGTGAAAATGGAGCTCGACCTCTACTGGGCCACCAAAGCTGGCCACGACCCGCTCACGCTCTTCAAGCAGCACCCCGGCCGCTTTCCCCTCTGGCACATCAAGGACATGGACAAAGCCGCGCCGCACTCCTTCACAGAGGTCGGCAACGGCAGCATCGACTTCAAAAAAATATTCGCTCACGCCAACGAAGCCGGCCTGCAATACTTCTTCGTGGAGCAGGACATCACGCCCGGTTCGCCCTTCGATAGCGCCAGTAAAAGCCTGGCTTACATCAAAAAGAATCTGGTGTAGCCCACCGTGCCGGCGGTGCTATCCCTGCGCCGTCGGCCGGATAACGATTTCGCCCACGTCCACATCGGCGGGCTGCTCGATGGCAAAAGCCATGGCGCGGGCAATGGCATCCGGCGAAATGGCCAGTTGCTCGCTCGTGGCCCGGATTTGGGCCTGCACGGCCGGGTTGGTCATGGAATCGGCAAAATTGGTACGCACGAAACCGGGCGAAATAATGGTCACGCGCAATTTGTCGCCGGCTTCCTGGCGCAGGCCCTCCGAGATAGTGCGCACGGCATTCTTCGTGCCGGCGTACACGGCCTGCATGGGTACAATCTTCAGGCCCGCCGTCGAAACGGTGTTGATGAAATGCCCGAAACCCTGCCGCCGAAAAACCGGCAGCGCGGCCGCAATGCCGTACAGTACGCCCTTGATGTTTACGTCAATCATCTCCTCCCAATCCTCTACTCGTAGCTCATCGAGCAGCGAAATGGGCCCGGTGCCGGCGTTATTAATGAGCACGTCGAGTTTGCCGAACCGCTCAAGCGCCAGCCCGACGAGGTTCGCCACGTCGTCGCGCCGCTTCACGTCGGTAGGGGCGAAGGCGACTTCTCCACCGGCTGCCACAATGCGGGCGGCCAGCGCCTCCAGGCGCTCCAGTCCACGGGCCCCGAGCACCACTTTGGCCCCACGGCCGGCCAGGAGGAGGGCCACCGCCTCGCCAATTCCGCTGCTGGCCCCCGTGATGACGACGACCTTGCCTGCTATTGTGTTTTCCATGTTGTGTTACTTTTTGAGTAGCACAAAGGTCACGGCATCAAGCAATACGAGATTATGCGAATCAATCTAAAAATTATGAAAGCGCTACCGGCTGCCGGCGGTAGTGGTTGGGCGGCTGCCCGACTTGCTTTTTGAAGAAGCTATTGAAGTTAGAGGCGTGCTCGAACCCCAGACAGTAGCCTATTTCAGCGATGCTCCAGTCGCTGTTGCGAAGCAGGGCTTTAGCTTCTTCCGCAGTCTTTTCGGCGATGTGCTCGGTAGTGGTTTTGTCCGTGATTTCTTTCAGCGCCTTGTTCAGATGGTTGGTATGCACGGCGAGCCTCCGGGCAAATTCGTTCGCGTTTTTGAGCGGCAGCGTGTGGTGCGGCGAGGCGATGGGAAACTGCCGGTCCAGCAGTTCCAGGAACAATGAAGTGAGGCGTGCCGCCGAAGTGCCCGGCTGGTAGAAGTGTGCCGCTGGTGTAATCTTAAGCGACTCGTGAAGAATGATTTGCACGTAGCTGCGCAACAGCTCATCCCGGTTGGCATACGACGACTGCATCTCGACCAGTATTTGCTCGAAAAGTCCGCTAAGCCGGCCTACGACTTCCGGTGCAGGAAACAATACCGGCGTGCCGCCCACCCGAAAAAGCGGCGAGCCCGCTACGCTGGACGTGCGCAACTGCTGCGTAATAAATTCCTCCGTGAATAAGCAGACGTAGCCGGTTTCAGAACCCGCCGTGCGCTCCCAGGAGTAAGGAATCAGCTGGTTAACAAAAATTAGGGCTGAATCCTGCACCTCGACCCGTTGGTCGGCATACGAAAGTATGCCCTGCACATTGCACAGCAGCTTTATCTTATAGAAATCCCGCCGCACATGCGGGAAGGAACTCGGCGTAGCAACGTCCTCAATCCGGTAAGCGGTGAACTGCCCGGTAGCAGGATTTCCCCGGCCGTACCGCTGGTAATAATCAGCAATGCTTTCCCTCGAGCTCATTGCAAAAAGTTATGCAATTCAATTTGCGGCGTTACTTCGCCACCTACATCGGCAGCTCCCGAATCCAGATATTGCGGAAACTCAGCGGCTCACTCTTGTCGCCGTGGGCCTGGAGCTTGATGGGTGAAGGGCCGTGCGCGGCCTGGTACGAGGCCTTGCCGATGTACTGCGTGGGGCCGGTGAGGGCGGTGTGGTCCTGCACCAGTACGCCGTTGAAAAACACGGTGGCGTAAGCTGGTGTCACCAGCGCGCCGCCCGCGCCGAAAACCGGCGCGGTCCAGACCACGTCGTAGGTCTGCCACTCGCCGGGCTTGCGGGCGGGGTTGGCCAGCGGGATGGATTGCTTGTAGAGGCTGCCGGCCATGCCGTTCACGTAGGTTTTGTTCTGGTACGCGTCCACTATTTGCAGCTCATAGCCCAGGTCGCCGTTGCCCGTGGAGGCCAGAAACAGGCCGCTATTGCCCCGGGCCTGCCCCGCACCAGTGATGTTGGCCGGAATGCGCCACTCCAGGTGCAGCTGATAGTTGCCGAAGCTGCGCTTGGTTTCGATGTTGCCCACGTCCTTTTTTACTGTCATAATGCCGCCCGCCACCGTCCAGTTGGCGGGCGCTTTGTGGTCACTGGTAAGCACCCACTGGTCCAAGCTTTTGCCATCGAACAGCACCAGCGCATCGGAGGGCGCTTCGCCGACGGTTTTACCGGGCGTCACCACCTTGGGCACGGGCTCATATACTTCCGTATCCTCAGGTTTGGCGGTTTGCTGGGCATGGGCGGCACCCAGGCTGCCGGCCAAAAGAGCGGTGAGTAACAGGCGTGTTTTCATGAGGACAAATGGTTGAAAGGTGGGAGATTAGCCTTAGAACTGATGCGCGCTACACATCGCACAACTGCACGGCTTTGCGTAGCGAGGCCAGCTTGTCGGGCTGCTTCGGAATGAATTCCTGCGCCACGTAGCCCTTGAAACCCGTGGCCACAATGGCCCGCATGATGGCCGGGTAGTACAGTTCCTGCGTTTCGTCGATTTCGTGGCGGCCGGGTACGCCGCCGGTGTGGTAGTGCGCGATGTAGGCGTGATTATCGGTGATATTGCGGATGATGTCGCCCTCATCAATCTGCATGTGGTAGATGTCGAAAAGCAGCTTGAAATGCTCTGAGCCTAACTTTTTGGCCAGCGCCACACCCCACGCCGTGCGGTCGCACTGGTAGTCCTTGTGGTCGATTTTACTGTTCAGCAGCTCCATTACCAGCACTACTTTGTGCTTGGCGGCCAACTCGAGCAGGGGTGTCAGGCCCTGCACGCAGTTGGCCCAGCCGGTGGCATCGTCCTTGCCCCGCCGGCTCCCGCTGAAGCAAATCAGGTTTTTGTAGCCCGCCGCTGCCACCTTCGGAATCATCTCAGCGTAGCTCTTTTGCAGCGCGGCATGAAACTGCGGGTCGTTGAAGCCATCGGTCAGGTTGATTTCGGCCCCGTTGCACATCGGCGAATCCAGACCGTACTTCTTCAGCGTGGGCCAGTCCTTCGGCCCCACCAGGTCAATGCCCTTGATACCAATGCTTTTGGCCGCCGCGCACAGCTGGTCGAGCGATAAATCGCCGTAGCACCAGCGGCACACCGAATGGTTGATGTTGTTTTTCAAGGCAAACGGTACCGGCGCGTTTTCGACGGGCGCAAATGCGCCGAGCGCCCCCGCCGCCCCGGCCGCCGCTGTGCTTGCCAGGATATTTTTGAGCGCCGTGCGGCGGGTGGGAGGCGAGGGCATAGTGGGGGAAATTATTTCAGGGTCAGGATGTACTTCACCATTTCCCGGGCGTCGGCTTCCGTCACGCCGGGGTGCGGCGTCATGGGCACAGCCCCCCAGTTTCCTGAGCCGCCCTGAATGATTTTGCCGGCCAACATGCTGATATTGGCCTCGTTCGACGGGTATTTCTGGGCCACCTCGGCGTAGCCCGGGCCCACCAGTTTCTCCTTTTCCTTGTGGCAGCTGGCGCAGTCCGAGGCGGCAATCAGCTTGGCGCCGTTGGCCACGAGGCCGCCGCTGTGGCCGGTGCCAATTTTTGACACGCTGGTGTCAACTTGCGGCTGATGAGCCACGGCAGCCACGTTGTTGCCCGTAGTGCTGTCGCTCTTAAGCTCAGCCGACGAGGCTACCTGCTGGCTCACTTCATCGGGGCCATCTTTCTTATAGCCGGAATCGCAGGCAGCCAGCAAGGCGCAGAGGAATAAGGCAGTATTTTTCATGGGAAGCAGATGGTTAGATTCCGAGCAGGGAATGGTTGAGAGTCGGGTTGGGGGCCGTGGCGGCGAAGTCGTCGAACGCCTTGTCGGTGACGCGAATGATATGGTCTTTGATGAATTGAGCGCCTTCGCGCGCGCCGTCTTCGGCGTTTTTCAGGGCGCATTCCCACTCCAGCACGGCCCAGCCCGGAAAGTCGTACTGGGTCAGCTTACTGAAAATGGCCTTAAAGTCGACCTGCCCATCGCCCAGCGAGCGGAAGCGGCCGGCGCGGTTCAGCCAGCTCTGGTAGCCGCCGTACACGCCCTGCCGTCCCGTGGGGTTGAACTCCGCATCCTTGACGTGAAACATCTTAATTCGCTCGTGGTAGATGTCGATGTACGCCAGATAGTCAAGACATTGGAGTACGAAATGCGAGGGGTCGTAGAGCAGGCAGGCGCGCGGGTGCTGCTGCACCTGCTCCAGAAACAGCTCGTAGGTCACGCCATCGTGCAGGTCCTCGCCGGGATGGATTTCGTAGCACAAATCCACCCCGCATTCGTCAAACACATTCAAAATGGGCAGCCAGCGGCGGCCCAGCTCGGCAAAGCCGTCCTCCACCAGCCCGGCCGGGCGCTGCGGCCACGGGTACACCATAGGCCAGAGCAGCGCCCCGCTAAACGTGGCGTGGGCATTCAAGCCCAGGTTTTGCGAGGCTTTGGCGGCGTATTTCAACTGCTGCACAGCCCATTTTTGCCGGGCTTTGGGGTTGTTGCGGTAGGCCTCGGGCGCGAAGCCGTCGAATAGTTGGTCGTAGGCCGGGTTCACGGCCACCAGCTGGCCCTGCAAGTGGGTCGATAATTCGGTGATTTCTAGTCCGGCGGCGTTTACCACGCCCCGGATTTCGTCGGCGTAGGTCTGGCTTTCAGCGGCTTTTTGCAGGTCGATGAAGCGCGGGTCGTTGGTGGGCAGCTGCACGCCTTTGAAGCCCAGGCCTTTGGCCCAGGCACAAATGCCGGCCAGGCTATCGAAAGGCGCTTCATTGCCAATGAATTGGGCCAGAAAAACGGCGGGTCCCTGAATGGTAGTCATGGGCGGGTCAGACGGTGAATTCAGTCCATTTTTTATCAGAATGGCCCGAGGCAATGACGTTTTCGATAAAGGCCATGCCCCGAATGCCTTCGTCCAGCCCCGGATAATCGAGGGCTTCGGGCGGGGCGGTCTGGCCAGCCATTTCGGCCTGCAAGGTCAGGGCGAAGTTGCGGTAGATGTTGGCGAAGGCTTCGAGGTAGCCCTCGGGGTGGCCGGCCGGGGTGCGGGCGTTGTGTTGCGCGAAGGAGCTGACGTAGCCCGTGCCCGCCCGGTGAATTTCGGTAGGCCGGTCCAGCCACTTCACTTGCAGCGTGTTGGCATCCACCTGCTGCCACTCTAAGCCGCCATTGTCACCATAGGCCCGGACGCGGACGTTGTTTTCCTCGCCGGCGGCAACCTGGGTAGCGACCAGTACGCCGCTCGCGCCGTTGGATAGCCGAAGTAGCACCGCTCCGTCATCATCAAGCCGGCGGCCCGGCACTACGGTATTGATGTCGGCGCAGAGCTTCTCGACTTGCAGGCCAGTTACGTATTCCAGCAGGTTGAAGGCGTGGGTACCGATGTCGCCCATGGCCCCGGCGATGCCGCTGCGGGCGGGGTCGGTGCGCCAGGCCGCCTGCTTATTATCAGTGCCTTCCTCGAAGGCGCTGAGCCAGCCCTGCGGGTATTCCACGTAGGCTTTGCGGATGGGGCCAAAGGTATTATTAGCAATAAGTTGCCGGGCCTCCTTCACCATTGGGTAGCCGGTGTAGGTATGGGTCAAGCAGAGTTTTCGGCCGCTGGCGGTGGCAATTTCCTTCAACTGCTTGGCCTCGGCCAGCGAGAAAGTCATCGGCTTGTCGAGAATAACGTGGAAGCCGTTTTCCAGCGCCAGCCTGGCGGGCTCGAAGTGCAGGTGGTTGGGCGTGACGATGGACACAACCTGCACGCGTTCGGCTTCGGGCCGCTGCTTTTCCTGCGTAACCAGGTCTTCAAAGGAACCGTACACGCGGTCAGAAGCTAGGTTTAGCAGCACGCCCGTGGCCCGCGACTTCTCCGCGTCGCTGCTAAATGCACCGGCGGTGAGCTCATACAGGCCATCGAGGGCGGCGGCAATGCGGTGAATACCGCCGATGAATGCGCCCTGCCCGCCGCCAATCATGCCCAGTCGTAGTTTCATAGGAGGGAGTGTGATTCTAGAGGTAGAGACGCATATTTGCGTCTCGTCGGTGAACGGAAACCGTTGAACAGCGCAAACGCAAGTTCAACGATGTGAGACGCAAATATGCGTCTCTACACCTCCAGCCGGGCATTTGCTTCAGCGTAGCTGATGTCCTCAGCTGGTGCGGGGGCGTTCTGGTCCTTAAACAGCAGCACAAACACCGCCAGCACCACGGCCGCAATGCCGGCCGGAATCAGCCAGATGGTGTGCCAGTCGTGGAGGTCGCCGGTGGTTTTGTGGGCATCCACAATCTGGCCCGAAAGGAGGGAGCCAATCAGCATGCCCACCCCGTAAGTAGCCAGGGTGATGAATCCCTGGGCCGCGCTTTTCGACTGCTCACCAGCGAGGTTGTCGGTGTAAATCTGGCCCGTTACGAAGAAGAAATCGTAGCAGATGCCGTGCATCACGATGCCCGCAATCAGCATCCAGTAGTTTGAACCGCCGTTGCCGTAGGCGAAGAAAACATAGCGCACCACCCAAGCCAGCATGCCAATGGCCAGCATTTTCTTCACGCCCAATCGCACGAAAAACACCGGAATCAGCAGCATAAACAGCACTTCCGATACCTGCCCCAGGCTCTGAATGCCGGCGGCCGATTTCATACCTGTTTCATTCAGAAAGGGGTTGGTGAAGCCGTAGTAAAACGACAGCGGCACGCAGATGGCCACCGAAGCCAGGAAGAAAATCAGGTACGAGCGGTTCTTCAGCAGGCCGATGGCTTCGAGGCCCAGCAGTTCGCCCATGGTGGCGGGGCCGGCTTTTTTGACGGGCGGAGTGGGCGGCAGCGTGAAGCTGAACACCCCGAGCAGGGCCGAGGCCCCGGCCGCCATCTGAAACGTGAGGCCGAGGTTGCCGCTCTGCTCCCAGTTCAGCCAGCCGATGGTGATGCCGGCAATAATCCAGCCCAGCGTGCCCAGCACCCGAATGGAGGCAAATTCCTTCTGCGGGTTCTGCATCTGGCGGAAGGAAATGGAGTTCACCAACGCCAGCGTGGGCATGTACACTATCATGTACGTCAGCACATAAGGGTAGAAGGCCGAAAAATCGCCCGCCCGCGACGCCAGCCACAGCAGCACCGCGCCCAGTAGGTGCAGCACCCCCAGGATTTTCTGGGCCGAGAAAAATCGGTCGGCAATGAGCCCGATAATGAATGGAGCTACAATGGCCCCCACCGACTGCGTGAGAAAAGCGCTGCCCACCTGCGTGCCGGTGGTGTGCAGGTTATGCAGTAGGTAGGTGCCCAGCGTCACGAACCACGCTCCCCAGATGAAGAATTCCAGGAACATCATCAGGGACAGCTTAAAGCGGATGGCGGGCGTCATGGGCAGGTGGTTGAATGGGGAAGGAGTTCGGTCGAGAAAAAGAACGGTCATGCTGAGCGCAGCCGAAGCATCTCGCGTGCCGCAACTAATTCAATCGTTA
>JAQBNT010000012.1 GCA_028288445.1 Hymenobacter sp.
CACCGAGGAGGCCCTGCCCAACTACGAAGCCTGGTTTCACGAGCTCGACAACATCAACCGCGACCGCAACAACGGCTGGGCCGAGTGGATTCGGGGCTGGACGGCCGAGGAAAACCGCCACGGCGACCTGCTCAACCGCTACCTCTACCTCAGCGGCCGCGTAAACATGCGCGAGTTTGAGGTGAGCACGCAGTTCCTCATCAACGACGCCTTCGACCTCGGCACCGCCAACGACCCGTACCGCGCCTTCGTGTACACCAGCTACCAGGAGCAGGCCACCAACATCTCGCACCGCCGCGTGGGCCAGCTGGCCCGCACCGCCGGCGACGACCAGCTCTCCAAAATCTGCGGCATGATTGCGGGCGATGAAAACCGCCACGCCCGCGTGTACAAGGCCTTCGTGACCGAGATTTTCAAGTACGACCCCTCGGAAATGATGCTGGCCTTCGAGGACATGATGCGCAAGAAAATAGTAATGCCGGCCCACTACATGCGCGAAATGGGCGTGGAAATGGGTAAGACCTTCGGCCACTTCACCGACGCTGCCCAGCGCCTGGGCGTGTACACCAGTAACGACTACACCGACATCCTGGACTCGCTCATTGCTGACTGGGACATCGAGCACCTCAAGGACCTCACCGGCGAGGCCGAGAAGGCCCGCGACTACGTGATGGCCCTGCCCAACCGCCTGCGCCGCGTGGCCGACCGCATGCCCGTGCCCAAGCTGGAATACAAGTTTAAGTGGATTTCGTAGCCGGCATTTTTGCCCGTTGAGCAGCTTGCGCCCCATCTGGCTTTGCCGGGTGGGGCGCTTTGCGTTAAGCAACGGCCGGGGTAGGCAGTTTGGCTACATTTGCTGAAATCTTCCTTTCTACATGAAACACTTCTCCTCGCAAGCTTTCCGACCCTTTACGCTTGCCTTTCTGCTCGGTAGCTCCCTGGCCCAGGCCCAGAGCCCGGTAGTGGTGGCCACCTCCCTCAGCCCCGTGCGTAACGCCCGGGCCGCCAGCCGTACGGCCCCGATTGCCGTGCCGTTTTCACAGCCCATCAACCCGGCCACGGCGGGCAATATCAAGATTTTTTCGGCTCAGTACCGAGGGCGGTGCACCGCTACCGTTGCCACTGCTGGCAATATTGTTACGCTGGCGCCCAACGCGCCGGAAGGGCAGTCGCCCGGTTTCAAGCCCGGCGAAACGGTATCCGTAACCGTGCCAGCCACGGTGCAGAGCACGAGTGCGGTGGGAGCAGTACCATCGGTATACCAGTTCACAACCGCCGTGCGTGGCGGCACGGGCAGCTATTTGGTTGGCACTGACTTGACCTTAGCTAACGGACCATCGGCAATAATTCCGGCCGACATCGATAGCGACGGCGACCTGGACCTATTGATTGCGAACGGTAGTGCCGTAAGCATTCGCCTTAATAACAGCACGGGTACATTTTCGGCGGCCCCCGATGTCGCCATTGGAAGCGCCGTTACGGCCGTTGCCACCGGCGACATCGACGGTGATGGCGACCTCGACTTGTTGGCGGCTACCAGCAACGGGGTCAGCTTGCGTCTCAATGGTGGCACGGGCTACTTCACGGGCAATACCGTAGTAGGTGCGGCCAACGGCATTGCCATGGTGCTGGGTGACGTGGACGGGGATGCGGACCTCGACCTGCTACTGCTACGAACCAACAGCAACCTTGTAACTATCTACCAGAACACGGGCGGAAGCTTTGCCGCAGGTGGTACGGTAGCCGTTGGCAACAACCCCCGAATGCTGGCCCTGGGCGACGTGAATGGCGACGGCACCCTGGACCTGCTAACCACAAATTTTGGTGATAATACCGTAAGGGTGTGCACCAACAATGGAAATGGACAGTTTCTGACTGCGGCGGTTGTGGCCGTTGGTGCAGGGCCGGTCGGTCTCGTGCTGGGGGATGTAGACGCCGATGGCGACCTGGACCTGATAGCGGCCAGCCAAAGCAGTGCAACCATAACCATGGGCCGTAATAATGGCAATGGTTCATTCACTGCGACAACTACGGCATTGAGCGGCAGCCCGCAACACGTAATTCTGGGTGACGTGGATAGCGATGGCGACCTCGACCTGCTCGCCGACGACGGGGCAGGAGCCGCCGTAAGCCTGCAACTTAACGACGGAGGGGGCCTCTTTGGCCCAGCTACTGCGGTGGGGGTAGGAACAGGACCCGTGGGCCTGGCTCTGGGCGATATAAATGGCGACGGGTCGCTGGACCTGCTGACGGCCAACGCCGTGGCTTCGTCCGTGAGTGTGCGTCCCAACCCGGTGTTTAGAGCCATAAGCACCAGCCCGGCCCGCAATGGCAACAGCGTGAGCCGCAACGCGGCACTGGGCATTACATTCAGTGCACCGGTCAATCCGGCCACGGTTGGCCAGGTTAGGGTGTTTTCGGCACAATACCGGGGGCAGCGCGCCATTACGGCTGCCGTGAGTGGCAGCACGCTGACGCTCGCTCAAGCCGGCCAGCAGGGGAGCTTCCGGCCCGGCGAAACGGTGATGGTAACCGTGCCGGCAAGTGTGCGTGCCAGCACCGGAGCCGCTGTGTCACCCTTCGTGTACCAGTTTAAGGCCGCCGTAACCGGGGGCACCGGCCAGTTTGTGGCGGGCTCGGAGGTGCCACTGGGGCATTTAACCAATGGCTTTGAAAAAATTGTGCTGGGAGATATTGACGGCGACGGCGACCTCGATTTTTTAGTGACCAATAATCAAGGCCAGTCAATTAGTGTGCGGCTGAATAACGGCAACGGCACCTTTGTGGCGGCTCCGAGCGTAGCGGTGGGGAGCACTCCCCACAATCTGGTGCTTGGCGACATCGACGGCGATGGCGACCTCGACTTGGTTACGGCCAATAGTCTGCCTGATACTTGCCCTCTTTCGGGCAGCAACAATACCCTGAGCGTGCGTCTGAATGATGGCGCGGGCCATTTCTCCGGCACGGGCAGCGTAGTGGTGGGCAACAACCCCCGCGAGGTGGAGCTAGGCGATGTGGACGGGGATGGCGACCTCGATCTGGCCACTAGTGGCAACCCGGTATGCGTACGGTTCAACGATGGCAATGGCAACTTTACGGGCACGACCAACATGGGAGTAACGGCCGAAAACGTCGGCTTTGGCGATGTGGATGGGGATGGCGACCTGGACCTGCTGGCAGCCTATAGCTCCCAGGCCGTGTGGCTGAACGATGGGGATGGTGGTTTCACCGCCAGAACGACCAATACCATCAGCGGCGGCTGCAACGGGAGCCTCGCACCAGTAGATATTGACAACGACGGCGACCTCGATATGGTCGCCGGCAGTGGGTTTAACTCTCCCCTTATCGTTCGCGTGAACGATGGAACCGGGCGTTTTCCAGCGGCCTCGTTTCCGCCAATGGTGCTTCAGGTCCGTGCAATGGTAGTAGGCGACGCAAACGGAGATGGCTACCTCGACATATTCGCTGCTATCGACGGTAACCTGGCGGTTGGCTTGTTCCTCAATAATGGCAATGGTACCTTCAGAAATACGCCGGACATTAGTATTGCCCGTAACAGTGGGGGGATTGCCGTAGGGGATGTAGACGGCGACGGCGACCTCGACTTGGTAGCGGCAAATTTTGGGGGCTTTTCGGCGAGCGTGCGGTTAAATGCTGGTACCGCAAATGCTGCCCGACAACCCGTCCTGGCTCCGGTGCTGCTCTTTCCCAATCCTGCCCACGACCAAGTCAAGGTGAGCTGGCCACTGCCGGCTGGGGTTAGCGCTGTTCGCGCCGATTTGTTGAATGTCCTGGGTCAGGTAGTGAGCGTCGCTTCGTTGCGGGTGGAAAGCAGGCTAGCCACGGGCACGTTGGCAATTGGTGGATTACCGCCGGGGCTCTATACAGTGCGGCTGGTTTCAGCCACCGGCACTGCTATCCAACGGCTAACGGTTGAGTAATAGCCGTACCAGGCTAACCGGCCAGGCCTCGGTACTCGCGTCATAGTCCGCTTACTACTCCACTAGCAAGGAAGAGGTGGTACCGGAATCGATGAGGCTAAAGTCGCTTTTCTGGCCTGTCCGCGCCGCCTCCCAGCCCAGCAGCGCGGCCTTGCGCGTGCTGCCCCAGCGGTATTGCCCCAGCTCGCCGGTGCCGCGAATGACGCGGTGGCAGGGGATGAGGTAGGCTACCGGATTGGCCCCGATGGCTGTGCCGGCCGCCCGCACGGCCGCGCCATTTTCGGCCGCTTCGGCCAGTTGGGCATAGGTGCGCAACTCGCCCTCCGGCACCCGCAGCAGCGACTCCCAGATTTTGAGCTGGAACGCCGTGCCTTTCAGGTGCAGGTGCAGCGGGCCGGTGGCCGGGAAGTCGCGAGTGAAAAACCGCGCCACCTGCGCGTGAGCACCGGTTTCTTCAGCGGCAAGAGTGGCATTGGGCCACTCCGCCCGCAACTCGGCCAGTGCGGTGGTTTCGTCTTCGATGAAAGCCAGCTTACAGATGCCTTTGGCCGTGGAGGCCACTAGGTAAGTCCCGAACGCGCTTTCCCCGAAGCTGTAGGTAATGGCCAATGCGGCCCCGCCGTGGCGGTATTCGCCGGGCGTCATGGCCTCAAGGGTCACGAATAAATCGTGCAGGCGGCCCGTGCCGGAGAGGCCGGTGGCGTGCGCCGCCTCGGCCACCGAGGCTTGCTGGCGCAGCAGTTGCTTGGCGTGGTCGAGGCTCAGGTATTGCAGAAATTTCTTGGGCGACACGCCCACCCATTCCTGAAACTTGCGCTGGAAATGAAACGGGCTCCAGTGGGCCTGCCGGGCCAGCTCGTCGAGGTCGGGCTGGGTTTGGAAATGGGCTTGGGCGTAGGTGAGGGCGGCGGCGATGCGCTGGTAGTCAGTCATGGGATTGATTCGCTGATTGACTACAAATTTCGCGCTTGGTGGGCAGGGTGGAAACCCGATTCTTGCGCAGTTTTTATTGGGCAAGCGGGGACATAAAGGAACGTCATGCAGCGCGCAGCGAAGCATGACGTTCAACAAATTCAGCGTAGTGCTTTTAGTTCTCCACTTTCACGCCTTTCCAGAACGCTACGCGGCCTTTTATTTCCTGGGCGGCTTCCTTCGGCTCGGGGTAGTACCAGGCGGCGTCTTTGTTTTTTTCGCCGTTCACGGTCAGTGAGTAGTAGCTGGCGCGGCCTTTCCAGGGGCAGCTGGTTTGGGCAATGCTGTCTTCAAAAAACTCCTTTTTGAGGGAGTCAGCTGGGAAATAGTGGTTGTTCTCGATGACGACCGTGTCGTTGCTCTCGGCCACAACGGTGTTGTTCCAGATGGCTTTCATTGGGTGGGATGTAGCGCGAAGCTCCAGCTTCGCGTATCGTTGAATGGAGTAGGAGCCGCGCAAACCGGGCGGCCGAAACGCGAAGCTGGAGCTTCGCGCTACATCCAATTGAACATTGCCCGCACCGTGCTTGTTTTCTGAGCCTATCCTGAAAGAGAAATTATATGGCCGTTGGCTTCCGCTTCCGCGATTTTGTGCCCGAAGACCAGCCCGAAAAGGGCTTCGAGTCGTTGTTTAAGCTGTTCATGCAGCTCGTCACCATCACCTCCGGCGACGTGGGCGAGGCCCTGCAATGGCTCAATGAGCTCGACAAGCAGTATGGCCTCACCGACGACAACTACGGCATGGGCAATTTCATTGATGACCTGAAAAAGAAGGGTTACATCGATGAGAATGAGCAGCAGAAGGGCGAATTTAAGATTACGCCCAAAACCGAACAGGGCATTCGCAAATCGGCTTTGGAGGAGATTTTCGGCAAGCTCAAGAAGAGCAGCACCGGCAACCACCGCACGCCCCACACCGGCCAGGGCGACGAGCAGAGCACCGACCTGCGCGAATTCCGCTTCGGCGACTCGCTGGAATCTATCCAGATGACCGAGTCCATCCGCAACGCCCAGCTGAACCACGGCATGGAAAGCGGCGAGTTTATGCTGACCGAGGGCGACCTGGAAGTGCGCGAAAACGAGCACAAGTCCCAGACCAGCACCGTGCTGATGATTGACATCTCGCACTCGATGATTCTCTACGGCGAGGACCGCATCACGCCGGCCAAAAAGGTGGCCATGGCCCTGGCCGAGCTCGTGAAGCAGAAATATCCCAAGGATTTCCTCGACGTCATCGTGTTCGGCAACGACGCCTGGCAGATTGAAATCAAGGACCTGCCTTATCTGCAAGTAGGCCCATACCACACCAACACCGTGGCTGGCCTGGAGCTGGCCATGGACCTGCTCCGCAAGCGCAAAACGCCCAACAAGCAGATTTTCATGATAACCGACGGCAAGCCCACCTGCTTGAAAGAGGGCACCGGCTACTACAAAAACTCGTTCGGCCTCGACCGTAAGGTGGTGAACAAGACCCTGAACCTGGCCGCCGCTGCCCGCCGCGTCAAGATTCCGATTACCACGTTCATGATTACCTCCGACCCGTATTTGCAGAAATTCGTGGAGGAATTTACGGAGGTGAACCAGGGCAAGGCCTATTATTCCGGTCTGAAAGGACTGGGGCACCTGGTGTTTGAAGACTACAAGAAAAACCGGCGCAAGACGCTGTAAATCAATATTTTTCTGTTATGCTGACGAAGGAAGCATCTTATCACGGCTACCTGATTCAGTTCTCATAAATGCAAACGGCGCGGACGTGGTAAGGTCCTTCGCGCTGCTCAGGATGACAATTAACCCTTTTCATGGCCAACGACCAGCTTCCAACCAACCATTCCGCACACATCACCACCCTGGGCCAGCTGAAAAAGTCTGGCTACAAGCCCCGCACCGTGAAAGCCGAGCTGCGGGAAAACCTCATTCGCAAGCTGCGCCTCAAGGAGGACGTATTTCCCGGCATTTTCGGCTACGATGAGACCGTGATTCCCGAGTTGCAGCGCGCCATTCTGGCCGGGCACCACATCAACCTGCTGGGCTTGCGCGGGCAGGCCAAAACCCGCATTGCGCGCCTGCTCATCAACCTGCTCGATGAGTACATGCCCGTGGTGGCCGGCTCCGAGCTGAACGACGACCCCTTGCAGCCGCTGTCGGTGTTTGCCAAGAACCTCATTGCCGAGCACGGCGACGACACGCCCGTGGCTTGGATGCACCGCGACGACCGCTACACTGAAAAGCTGGCGACGCCCGATGTGTCGGTGGCCGACCTTATCGGCGACGCCGACCCCATCAAGGCCGCCACGCTGAAACTGCCGTATTCCGACGAGCGGGTGATTCACTTCGGCCTGATTCCGCGGGCACACCGGGGCATTTTCGTGATTAATGAGCTGCCCGATTTGCAGGCTCGGATTCAGGTGTCGCTGTTCAATATTTTGCAGGAGGGCGACATTCAGATTCGCGGCTTCAAGGTGCGGCTGCCGCTGGATATTCAGTTCGTGTTCACGGCCAACCCGGAGGACTATACCAACCGGGGCAGCATCGTGACGCCGCTCAAGGACCGGATTGACGCGCAGATTATCACGCACTACCCCAAGTCGATTGAAATCGGCAAGCGCATCACCAAGCAGGAAGCCCGCATCAAAGACGAGCAGAAAGGCATGGTGACGAGCAACGAAGTAATCCACGACCTCGTGGAGCAGGTGGCCATCGAGGCGCGTGGCTCCGAGTTCGTGGATGCCAAGTCGGGCGTGTCGGCCCGCCTCACCATCTCGGCTTACGAGCAGGTGATTGCCGGGGCCGAGCGCCGGGCGCTGGTGAACGGCGAAGCCAACACCTACGTGCGGCTGGGCGACTTCATTTCGGCCGTGCCCGCCGTGACGGGCAAGGTGGAGCTGGTGTACGAGGGCGAGCAGGAGGGCGCCGGCATCGTGGCCGAGAAGCTGATGGGCAAGGCCATCCGCACGCTGTTCCTGAACTACTTCCCCGACCCCGACAAGAGCAAGAAACTCAAAAACCGCGTTTCGCCCTACAAGGCCATTCAGGAGTGGTTCGGCAACGGCCACACGCTGGACCTGCTGCACGACGCCAGCACGGAAGACTACCACAAAGCCCTGGACCTGGTGCCCGGCCTGCGCGACATCGTGACCGAGCTGCACCCCAACGAAACGCCCGAGCACACCTATTTCCTCATGGAATTCCTGCTCCACGGCCTGAGCGAGCACAGCCTGATTTCGCGCAACCGCCTCACGGCCGGCGCGCAGTTCAAGGATTTGCTGTCGTCGATGTTCACCATGCCCAGCTTCGGGGACGGCGATGAGGACGACGAGGACGAGGAGGAGAAGCCGCGCCGCCGCCGGTAGGCTTATGAATCTACCCAATAAAGCAGGCTGGTTTCAATGCCCGTGTTGTGCCTATTACACCCTTGGCCTACCCGGAAATCGGGAAATATGTGCAGTGTGCTTTTGGGAGGATGATGGCATGGCGTTTACCGTGTTTGATAATGGAGGCGGTCCCAATGCCATTACGCTTCAGCAGGCACGGCTGAGCTTCCAGCAAGTAGGGGCCTGCGAATCGAGATTTTTGCGCCATGTAAGGCCACCTCAAGCTGACGAACAACCAGACCTAAATTGAGAAAAGCCCCGCGTACCGATTGGTGCGCGGGGCTTTTGCTTAATGCGCACTGCGCCAACTCCAAAAACACTGCCCCGGCTACAGCAATAGAAGCTGGGGCAGTGAGCATAAGAATCAACTGCTGAATTGCTGCCGGGCAATGGCGTAGTTTTGGCCGCCCGCCGTTTCTTGCGCCATGAATTCTCCGCTTCCCATTCAGTTTGCCTACCGTCCCGACCTGGACCTGTTCACGGCGCGGTGGCTCACCTTTCACACCCCCAGCACGGAGCGCGCCGAGTACGAGGCAGTGCTACGGGCACCGGAGGCGCTGGGCACACCGCACTGGCTGTTTGATGTGCGCCGCCGCCCCACCACCAATGCCGAGGCCGCCCGCTGGGTCACCACCGATTGGCTGCCCCGCGCGGCCGCCCTGGTGCGCCCGGCCCACCTGCGCCTGGCCTTCCTGGTGGCCCCCGTCCGGGCCGAAAACCTGCGCGCCGACGATGAGCTGCGCACCATCATGGAAGCCGCCTACGCCGCCAGCGATGCCTTTGCCCTGCGCACCTTTACCGATGAGGGCGCGGCCGTGGCTTGGTTGCTGGGCCAGCTGGCCTAGCCGCTTATTGGCGTACTAGCCACGGCCGCCGCGCCGGTTTCTCGCCGCGTGGGCCATCGTTCGGGCGGCGGTATACGTACTGCCCCAAAAGCCTGCCCCATGCTTCCACGTTCCCAACCAGTAGCCAATTCCTTTGATGCCGATGAGCGTCTGCGCTGGGTCGAGCGCGTGGCCCGGCTCATGGACAGCCAGTTCCGGCTGCCCGGCACCCGCTTCCGCTTCGGGCTCGACCCGCTGCTGGGGCTGCTGCCGGTGGTCGGCGACTTGTCGACCACGGTGGTTTCGGTGGCCTTGCTGATGACGATGTTCCGGCACGGAGCCAGCGGGGCGGTGGTGGTGCGCATGGCCCTCAATATTCTTATCGACACCGTGGTGGGCGGCATTCCCATCCTCGGCAACGTGTTCGATTTCGCGTACAAAAGCAACGAGCGCAACGTGGCCCTGCTGCGCCGCCACTACGCCGAGGGCCGGCACGGCGGCAGCGGCCGGGGCCTGATACTGCTGTTGCTGGTGGTGCTGGCCGCCGTGGTGGGGCTGGTGGGCTGGGGCAGCGTGGCGCTGCTGCGCTGGGGCTGGCACTACTTTAATTAACTTAAGGGCTGTTTAGAAAGGCTGTTTTTCCGAGCGTTTGTCATCCTGAGCGGAGCGAAGGACCTTATCACGGCTGAATAAATAGCTCAGCCGTGATAAGGTCCTTCGCTCCGCTCAGGATGACAAACTTTCTGACTTTCTGAACAACTTCCCAGGCTAACCCTGTGCCGGCAGCTACCCCCGAAAACCCAAAGAAGCCCCGCGTACCGAATTGGTGCGCGGGGCTTCTTTGGGT
>JAQBNT010000013.1 GCA_028288445.1 Hymenobacter sp.
GTTGATGAAGGTGTTGCGCATGATGGTATACAACCACGCCTTCAGGTTGGTACCGGCTTTAAACTTGTCCTTGTTGAGCAGGGCCTTAAGAAGGGTCTCCTGAACTAGGTCTTTAGCATCATCAGCGTCTCGCGTCAAATTCATGGCGGCGGGCCGGAGGGTGAGCGAAATCTTCTGTACTTGCGAGGTGAATTCTAGCGAAGTCATGCTGTTTAGCTTTTCGTGGCCGATTGTTAAACAAATATACGAGCTAGCCGCAGAATGGACTAGCTCCGGCCGAAAATAATTTACTCGGCACGCCTACTTCTTCCGGGCAGGTATGGCAAGGTACACTAGGCAAGCATTTTGGCACTACGCCCGGCCGAGATTGATATTATCGTTTTGTGAAGCCTGGGCCCACCTACGGGATTTGCCCGGCAGTAGATTGCTGCTTACGCCGCGACGGGCTCGGTCACCTCGGCGGCAATCAGGGCCATAAAATCGGTCATCAGCACCGGCGACACGCAGTTAGTGGGCAATTCCAGTCCCTCCTGCCGGGCCAGCGGGCCATAAACCACCAGTTGAGCCTCAGGAAACAGACTGCACAGTTCGCGGGCGTACTCGCCCACCCGGCCGCGCTCGGGCTGGGTGGTAAGCACCGTTACCACCGCATCGGGCTGGTAAGAAGCGCTCACGTTGGGCAGGCCGGATGTGGGCAGGTTCTGGCCCAGGTAAAGCGTGTGCTGGCCCCGGGCGCGCAGCAGGTAGTTCATAAACAGCAGAGCCAACTCGTGCAGCTCATCGGCGGGCAAAAACAGCACCCAGCGGCGGGCCGTGGCCGGCACCGTGGGCAGGGCATCGGTGGCCGCCAGCAGCTTCTGACGCAGCAAGTGGGCCAGCATGTGCTCCTGGGCCAGGTCGACGGTGCCGGCCATCCACATCAGGCCGATGCGTTGGAGCAGCGGGTACGCCACGCGCAGCATCATGTTCTCGAAGCCGAGGCGGGCGGTGGCCTCGCCCAGCAATTGCGCTAGTCGGGGCTCGTCGAAGCCGAGCATGGCGGCCAGCAAGGCGTTTACTTGGCGGTGGTAGTCGTGCGAGTCGTCGCAGCAGGCCAGCACTGCTTCCCTGATTTCGGCATCGGTCAGCTTGGCCACCTGCGAGATGCGCTGGCCCCGACCACAGAGCGTAGTCACGTTGAGCAGGCGGCGCAAATCATCGTCGCAATACATGCGGATGTTGGTAGCGGTACGCACCGGATGCAGCAGGCCGTAGCGCTGCTCCCACATCCGAATGGTGTGCGCCTTGATGCCCGAAAGCTGCTCTAAGTCGCTGATGGAGAAGTGGCCCATTGCCTGATTATTGCTGAATTACGCTTGCTTAGCTGCTTGTTTGCGACGCGCCAGCTGCAAGTATTTTGGAGAAACCCACAGCAGGCCGAACTCGGCCGAGCCATCGCGGCCCGTGGTTTTGTGGTGGGTTTTGTGGGCCATGTTGAGGGCCCGTAGGTAGGTGTTCTGCGACTTTTTCCAGAATCGTAACCGGCCGTGAATCAGCACGTCGTGCACGAAAAAATACACTGTGCCGTAGCAGGCAATGCCCACGCCCACCCAAAACCACCAGCGCCCGCCGTTGTCGCCGGTGATGAATAAAGCGGCCGAAATGGCCCCGTAAATCAGAAAAAACAGGTCGTTGCGCTCCACCGGGTGCGGGTGGCGCACATGATGCGAGCGGTGCAGAAACCACAGCGGCCCGTGCTGCACAAACCTGTGCATAAACCACGCCCAGAATTCCATGAATCCGAAGGTGGTGAGCGCGATGCCAATGGCGGCCAGTGCTGTCATGCGGAGGTAACCGAAACGGGAAAAGGGTTGTTTGGAAATGACACGGAAACGCCGCTCTGTCCCCAATAAATTCCGGGGGCGGAACGGCGTTTCCGATGGTCTGGGCTGCGAAGAAACGGATTTCTGCGCTACCAGCCAATCTTTTCTTTGCTGAGAAAGGCAGCAATGCCTTTGCGGCAATCCTCCGAGCCCCGGGCTTCGGCGTTGCGCTGGGCGGCGTAGCGCAGGCCCTCTTCAAGGTCGAGTTCCGGCAGGTGGGCCAGCATTTCCTTGGTCACTTCCATGCTCTGGCCCGAGTTTTCACGGCACAGGCGTTGGGCGAAGGTGTGTACGTTTTCGGCCAGCTCTTCCCGGGGAGCCAGGAAGGTGATGAGACCCATGTCGAGGGCAGTCTGGGCCGAAACGGGGTCGCCAGTGAGCAGCAGCTGCTTGGTGCGCGACTCGCCTATTTTGCGCAGCAGAAACACGCTCACAATGGCCGGCAGGAAACCGATTTTTACTTCGGTGTAGCCAAACTTGGCCTCGGGTACCGCAAAGGTCATATCGCAGATGGCGGCCAGGCCGCAGCCGCCGGCCAGGGCGTGGCCCTGCACCTGGGCAATGACGACCTTTTTGAGGGTATAAATCTGGTGGAAGAGTTGCATGAGGTGCGTGCTGTCCTCCAGGTTATCGGTGTAGCCGTAGCCCTGCAGCTCCTGAATATAGGCCAAATCGGCCCCGGCGCAGAACACCTCGCCGGCCGAGCGCAGCACGATAACCTTGGCGTCTTCGTCGTTTTCGGCAAACTCAAACGCCTGTTTCAGCTCGGTTACTACGTCGGCATTCAGGGCGTTGCGCTTATCGGGCCGGTTGAGGGTGATGTAGCCGATGCGGTCCTGGGCTTCGTACTGAATGTAGCGAAGGGCTTCGAGTTCGGGGGTGAGCAGGTTTTCCATAGGGGCGGTATTGGCGCAAACGGATGGTTACAGCTGGGATGCCGCCGGCGGGGTAATAGTGGCATCCGCTTGGGCAATTAACGCAAAAATTATGCGGATGGACTGCGCCGCTCGACCAAGTAGCTGGCCGAATCGATGAAACGTATTGACTACCGGTCCATTGACAGCTTTGGGCCTAACTCGGAGCGGGCCGGGCTGGCGGTTGCCTGCGGCCCGGGCTTTACCGCTCGGCCAACGGCGGCACACACCGGAAAGCGCCCCGCGCCGTGACGTCCCAGGTGCGGAAGCCTTGGGCGCGCAGCAGAGAATCCTGCCGGGCCACGTACCAGATTTTACAGCTCGAGTCGAACACCACCCGCACTTGCGGGCCGAAGACGGCGGCCACGGTTTCGGGCTTGAGGCGGGCGTTGCGGCGGAGCACCAACACGTCGACGGGCACGGGCCGCGTGGCGGTGGAAATGCGATTGGAGACGAAGGCCACCCGCAGGCCGCGCCAGCGGGCCAGCACCACGGGGCCGGGTCGAAAATACAGTTTTTCGTTGGCACTGTCGGGGTCAGCGAGGCGTTGCACGGGCACGGCGCAGCCGCGCCAGCCCACGCGGTAGGCCGTGCGCCGCGCCGCCCGCCGGATGATGCCCGGCAGCAGGCGGTAGGTGCGTTCGGTTTCGGTGAGCGGCAGCGAGTCAGGCGTGACGAACTCGGCCGCCGCGCCCTGCCAGAACCCCACCGCCGAACGGCGCGGGATGCTGTACACAATGAATTCCTCGGTGGGCGCTACGGTGCGGGCCTCGGCTACGCGGCTGCCGCCGTAGCCTAGTAGCAGCAGCGCCATACCGCGCAGCCAGCCCAGTCGGCGGGTATTCAGCCAAGCCAGCCCAGTCCCAATTATGCCGAAAAGCAGGACGGTTTGCAGGGCTGAAACGTGGATGTCACGCACCACCCAGCTGGAGAAGTAGCGGCTTATCAGGAATATGTATTCGTTGAACGCCCACACCATCCACTCGAAGGCCCACGCCAAGAAACGGGGCAACAAATCGAGCCACCACGCCGCATCAGTAGGCAACAGCAGGCCGATACCAGCCATAATTACCTTCACCGTTAGTAAAGCCAAGCCCACAATCACTGCCCCGCTGGAAATGGGCACGGCCACGAGGTTGGAAAACAAAAAGCTGAACGGGAACTGGTGGAAATAGTACAGCCCCAGCCCAAACGTGGCCACCTGCGCCGCCAGCGACAGCGCTACGGCCTGCCATACTTTGTCCAGGGACCAGCCGCTGGCACGCCACGCCCATTGCACAACCTTGGGCTGCCAGGGCCGGCGGCGGGCGTAGAAATAGGCTTCCACATCGAGCCAGCCCGCAATGCGCGGCTGCACATACACAATACTGAGCACCGCCAGAAAAGAAAGTTGAAATCCCACGTCGGCCACCAGAAACGGGTTCCAAACCAGCAGGCCGAACGCGGCCACGCCCAGTGTATTGAATATGGAGTCCTGCCGCCCCAGCGCCCGGCCAATGATGATGACCGTGAACATAACCGTAGCCCGCAGCACCGACGCCGACAGCCCCGTGAGAAAAGCGTAGCTCCAAATCACGGCCAGTCCCACCAGCGACGACCACAGCAAAAAGCCCTTCACCCGCCCAAACACCTTGCGTAGCACCCACGACATGGCCGCGAACAGCAAACCCACCTGCAAGCCGCTCACGGCCATGATGTGCGTGGTGCCAGTAGCCGTGTAAGCCTGCTTGGTCGCCAAATCCACGTCGTCCTTAATGCCCAGCACCAGCGCCGAGGCAATGGCATACTCGCGCTTAGCCTCGATGTAGTGCCGGAAAACGCCGTCAAGCTGCGCGGCGGCTTTCATGCTGACGGCAACCAGCACATTGGGCGGGGCCAATCGCAGAATGCGGTATTGGTCGGGGTGAATGTATTGCTGATGATAAACCTGTCGGTATTCCAGGTAGCGGGCATAGTCGAACTCGCCGGGGTTGAGCGGGGGTTTGCTGGGGTCGGGGTGGCCGCGAATGAGGCAGACCTCGCCGTATTGGGGCTGCGCGATGCCCGCCACCCGGGGCAGCGACACCCGCACGCCGCCCGTCGCCCGGCGCCAACGGCCGGCCACGCGCACGGCCTGCACTTTTAGGGTGGTGGCGTAGGTGGCGGCCCGCACCACGGTGGCCTCGTCCACCACGGCCTGGTAGCATTCCACTTTCTCGCCGAAACGGTAGAGGTGGTCGGCGCGGCGGCTTTCGGTGGCGCGCTGGGTGAGCGTGGCCCCGAGCGCGATGATGGTGAGCAGTGACAGCAGGCCGACGGCATCGGCAGCGGCGGGAGTGCGTTGGCGCACGGCCCAGAAAATCAACACGGTACTTAAAACGGCCAGGGCCACGGTAGCGGGCCACAGCTCCGGCCAGGTTTCGCCGAGGTAGAGGTAGGCCACGATGCCAAGAATCAGCGCGGGGGTATAGCGCACGAAGGGAAAGGTGGCCCAGGCAATCATCGGCGGGTAGAAAAAGGAAAGGGTATTGGGCTGGCAATGTAGCGGTTTGGGCTGAAACAGCCAACTAACGCCCGGCCACGCCTGCCCCCGGCCGTATCTTGGGCCTCTGAAAAAATCTTTCCGCCCATGCTTTCCCTGCTCCGCCGCCTCAAGCTCAGCTACGCCGCCTACAACGTTTTCCAGCGCCGCCGGCTGGCCCACAACCTGCCCATCTACCAGCGGCTGGGGCTGAACAAGCACTACTTCTCCCCCATCAGCAGCCGCGATTTTGCCCACCTGTCGGCTGGCGCGGGCCTGCCGCCGGTGCCGCCCCTGGCTGAGCGACTGGCAGCCACGGCTGCCTTCGCGGCGCTGCCCGCCGCCAGCCAGGCCAGCCTGCGGGCTTTCGAGGAAAATGGCTTCGCTATTCTGCCGGGCTTCCTCAGCAGTGAAACCGTCGATGACATTAATCAAGAGCTTCACCAGCTCATTGCCAGCCGGGAAATCAGCGTGCGCTACGTCAATAAGTTCATGTTTGCGTTTCGCAAGTCAGCCCGCATCCGGGCGGCGGGCGAGGGCGCGCTGCGAGAGCTGGTAGCCGCCCTGCTGGGTCACGAAACCAAGCTCTTCCAGAGCATCAACTTCCTCACCGGCAGCCAGCAGCGCACGCATTCCGACAGCATTCACATGAGCACCTTCCCGCTCGGCGGCATGGCGGCGGCGTGGGTGGCACTGGAAGACATTACGCCGGATAACGGCCCGCTGCACTACTACCCCGGCAGCCACAAGCTGCCCTATTACCTCAACGCCGACTACCAGAACGAAGGCTCCGAGTGGCTCATCGGCGATAAGGCCTACACCGAGTACGAGGCCTACATCAACCAAAAAATCATCGAGGCCGGCATTCCCAAGCAGGTTTTCCTGGCCCGCAAGGGCGACGTGTTCATCTGGCACGCCAACCTGATGCACGGCGGCGAGCCCCACCGCGACCCGGCCCAGACCCGCAAAAGCATGGTGTTCCACTACTTCAGTCAGGCCCACATCTGCTACCACGAAATTACGCAGCGGCCGGCGCTGCTGTAGTAGCGGCACTGTCATGCTGAACGCAGGGAAGCACCTGATAAAAGCCAGTTGGTCGCTTTTATCAGGTGCTTCCCTGCGTTCAGCATGACATTAACATTAGGCTACATCCTACCCCAGCACCATCCTGAAATGCTGAATCCCAGCCTCTTCAAACACCTCCCCTTCCTTCCGAAACCCGTGCCGCTCGTAGAAGCGCACGGCGCTAATCTGCGCGTTCAGGTACACTTCGGCATCGGGTAGCTCAGCGCGTACGTCGGCCAATACGGCGTGGAGCAGCGCGGCCCCGATTTGCTGGTTGCGGAAGCCGTCGAGCACGGCGAAGCGCTCCAGCTTCACGCCGTTGTCGGTTTCGCGCCAGCGGGCGGCTCCGGCGGGCGTGCCGTCTTCCGTACGGGACAAGTAGTGGCGGGCATCGGTGCGGTCGTGGAGGTCGTTTTCGAGAGTGGCGGGCACGCCCTGCCCTTTCACGAATACTTTTTCGCGGATGGTAAAGGCGGCGTCAAGGTCGCGCAGGTCGGTGATACGGAAGGCTGTGGCAGGCATGGTATATGATTAAAAACTGTCATCCTGAGCAAAGCGAAGGACCTTATCACGCTGGAATTTCCTGACGTGATAAGGTCCTTCGCTTTGCTCAGGATGACAGTTGTTGTGTAATGTACGGGAAATCTACAGCGCCTGCTCGTGGTTCACGGGCAGTTCTGGCTCATCCGAAAGAGGCTGGCCTTCTTCCACCAGGCCTTGCTCGCGCAGGCGGCGCTCGTGGCGCTCGTCGCGGCGCGGGACGCCGTTGGCCTGGGCCTGACGGGTCGTTTCCTCGGTGTCGAACTTGTCGTAGGCTTCCACGATTTCCTTCACCAGGCGGTGGCGCACCACGTCTTCGGAGGTCATCTCGACGTAGCCGATGCCTTGCACGTTTTTCAGGATATCCATGGCCTGCATCAGGCCCGATTTCTGTCGGGTAGGCAAGTCAATCTGGCTGCGGTCGCCGTTCACCATCACCTTGGCCGTGGGGCCCATGCGGGTCAGAAACATCTTAATCTGGCTCGGCGTGGTATTCTGGGCTTCGTCGAGGAGCACGAAGGCGTTGTTCAGCGTGCGGCCACGCATGTAGGCCAGCGGGGCAATTTCGATGATTTTATTTTCCTGGTAAAATTTCAGCTTTTCAGCCGGAATCATGTCTTCCAAGGCATCATAAATCGGCCGCAGATACGGGTCGACTTTCTCCTTCATGTCGCCGGGCAGGAAGCCGAGGCTTTCGCCGGCCTCTACCACGGGGCGCGAGATGATGATTTTCTTGACTTCCTTATTCTTGAGAGCGCGCACGGCCAGCGCGACCGAAATGTAGGTTTTGCCGGTACCGGCGGGGCCGAGGGTAAAGGTGAGGTCGTGCGACATCACGGTATCCACCAGCTTTTGCTGGTTGGGCGTTTTGGCTTTGATAACACCGCCTTTCGCGCCAAACAGAATTACGTCGGGCGAGGCAGCCAGTACCCGGCCCTCGGCCTCCTCGGAGGTGGCAGAGAGGTACTGGTTCACTGTTTTGTCGGTGATGGCCCCGTACTGGTGGTAGTGCTCGATAAGCGAGGACAGCAGGTCGTTGATGCGGGCAATGACTTCCGTCTGGCCCTGGATTTTGATTTCGTTGCCGCGGCTGATGATTTTGGAGCCGGGAAACGCGGCCGCCAGCTGGCGGATATTTTGATTGTCGGGGCCGAGGAAATCGACCAAAGACATGTTTTCGAGGGTGATGATTTTTTCGACCAAGTTGGAAGAGAGGGGGAAAGAGAAAGGGAGTGTGAAAAACGGCCCATTTTCGGCCCAAACCGGCTACTTTTGCCCCGGTTCGGGCGCTGGAACAATACTACGAAAAACTACGGAACACAGGCATGGGGTTGATTACGCTGCTCACCGATTTTGGCTACCGCGACCATTACGTTGCGGCCCTGAAAGCGCGGCTGCTGCACCTGGCCCCGGCGGTTCCGGTGGTCGACATCAGCCACGGCGTCGAACCCTTTAACATCGCGCACGCCGTTCACGTTCTCCAAAGTGTATTTCGGGATTTTCCCGTGGGCACGGTGCACGTCATCGGCGTGGCCGACCACGGCGCGGGTGCCGAGCCCGGCTGGCTGGCCGCCGAACTCGAAGGCCATTATTTCCTGACCGGCGACAACGGCATTCTGGCCCTGCTGGCCAACGGTACGCCCGAAAACCTGGTAGCGTTGCCGGCTGCCATCACCGCCTCCCCCACCCGCGACGTGCTACTCCCCGCCGCCGTGGCCCTGGCCCGGGGTGCCGCGTTAAGCGACATTGGCCCGGCCGTGACCATGTTACACCAGCTCAACAACCGGCAGCTGCGTCTGCAGGACCACCGCGTTACGGGCCACGTGGCGCATGTGGACCACTACGGCAACCTCATTACCAATATTTCGCGCACGGCGGTGGAGGCCGTGGGCCACGGCCGGCCGCTGGCCATCCACTTCGGACGCGATGTGGTGCGCGAGCTACACCCGCATTTCTCGGCCGTGCCGCCTGGTGAGGCGGTGGTGGTTTTTAATAGCCAGAATTTCTTATGCCTAGGCATTTGCCAAGGCAATGCGGCGGAGCTGCTGGGCTTGAATTTTGACTCGCAGGTAGACGTGCGGTTTCAGGCGGAGTAAGCTGTGCCGTCTGTCATTGCGAGGCCGCAGACCATGGCAATCCGTCCTCCTGATGCGACCAACTTTTAAGATGTGGCAAGCCTTTTCAAAACAAAAAAGCCCCGGCTCAATCCAGAGCCGGGGCTTTTTACATTATTAGGCTGGTCGCTGAGAACAGGACGGATTGCCACGGCCTACGGCCTCGCAATGACAGTTCTTACTTCAGCGCGCCTTTCAGGTCACTGACAGCAACACCTTGGGCATCTTTCGCTTCGGGCACTACGGCGGCCATGCCGAAGAATTCGTGCGTGGTGCCGTCGTATTTCTTGTAGTTGACTTTTACGCCAGCCGCCGAGAGCTTGTCCGACAGGGTTTTGCCTTCGCTGGTGAGCGGGTCGTAGTCGGCGGCGATGATGGTGGTGGGCTCCAGGCCTTTCAGGTTGGCGGCCACGAGGTTGATGCGCGGGTCTTTCATATCAGCCGGCGTGCGCAGGTAGTTCTTGAAGAACCACTCCATGCCACCCTTGTTGAGGGGCGCGGTCTGGGTGTTGGCCTGGTACGAGGGCGTGTTCGTGTCGGAACCGGCGATGGGGTACACCAGCACCTGATACTTGGGCAGGGCCACTTTTTTGTCGCGGGCCATGATGCTGACGTTGCAGGCCAGGTTGCCACCGGCGCTTTCGCCCACTACGGCCACTTTATTGGGGTCGCCTTTCATGCTGGCGGCGTTTTTCAGTACGGCCTGGTAGGCGGCAAAGGCGTCGTCGTGCGCGGCCGGGAACTTATGCTCCGGGCCTTTGCGGTACTCTACCGATACCACCATGGCGCCCACCTGCTCGCACAGGGCCTGGGCCGAAGCGGCGTAGGTGTCGTTGGTGGCAATTACCCAGCCGCCGCCGTGGTAGTACACAATAACCGGGAACGGGGCCGTGCCACCCTTGGGCGTGTAGATGCGGGCCTTAATGCCGGGTGCGATGGTTTTGGTTGCGGTGTCGCAGTTCAGGGGCGGCGCGGGGATGTTGCTGGCGCGCATCTGCTTCATGGCGGCATCGGCGGCGCTGGGCTGCTTGCGGGCCTCGGCGGCAGTGATTTCGGGGAAGGGCTTGTTTTTGAAGCTCATCAGCTGTTCGATGACGGCCTGCATCTCGGGCTTGAGGTTGGGGCCCCAGGCGGGCTTAGGGCCGGTGGGCTTTACGGCCCCAGTGGTGCCGGCAGTGGCGGTCACGGCGGCGCTGTCCGAGGTGGCGTTGGTTTCGCCGGGAATCACGGTGGCCGTTTTATCGGCTTCGGTGGCGGTGGGCTGGCTGCTACAGCTGCTAAGCAACAGGCCGCCAACGAGGGCGGGAGCGGCGAGCCACGCAAAGGCCAGCGGACGGGTTGAGGAAAGTTTCATGAACGAAGAACAGAGAAAGTATGAAAGAATTAAGAACAGGTATTGTGTTGCAGTCTTACGCCTGATGATTGCCAGGGTTAGCGGCAACCGTTTATTTCTGGCCGACAGCATCTTACCAAGCTGATATTCCTATCCATTTGCGCAAACCTTAGCGCACTCATAAATAGAAGTTTACCTTGTTCATAAGGTTGGGCTGGCGTAAATTCGCTGTTCTTATTCCCGCTCAACAATTACAGGTTCTGATTCTTCGATGAGAAAACGCTACGCCTTGTTGGCGCTGTGGCTGCTGGCCCAATTGGGCAGCTACCCGGCCCACGCCCAAACCACCATCAAAAAGGTTGTGCTCCAGGCCTTTTGGTGGGACTACTACAACGACACCTACCGCTTCAAGTGGGCTGACTACCTGACCGAGCTGGCCCCGCGCCTGAAGGAGATGGGCATTGATGCCGTGTGGCTGCCGCCCACGCCCAAGAACAAGAACGCCACCAACGACGTGGGCTACTCCCCCTTCGACCCCTACGACCTCGGCGACAAGTACCAGAAAGGAGACGTGCGCACCCGCTTCGGCTCGAAGGACGAGTTTTTGCGCCTCGTAGCCGTGCTGCACGCCAACGGCATTGAAGTGATTCAGGACGTGGTGCTAAACCACACCGACGGGGCCGGCACTAACGGCGGCGACGGCGGACAGGACCCCGAGCCCAACTTCTCGATGGCCAGCAACAGTGGCTACAAAACCTTCCGCTACAGCTCCTTTGCCACGCCCCTGCCCGAAGCCGGCGACAACGGCGCGGCCTACGCCGCCCGCCAGGGCCGCTGGCCGAAAAACTACGCCAACTTCCACCCGCAGCCGGGCCACAACTACACCGGCGACGACATGACCGCGCCCTATTTCGGCCCCGATTTCTGCTATGGAAACGACGGGGGCAACGACGGCTACGGCCAGCTCAGCCCCAACTATTTAGCCTTATATCCCGGTGCTTTCAACCCGGCCCAGAGCGCCGGCTACAGCCAGACCCAGGCCCGCAACTGGATAGTGTGGATGAAAAAGCAAACTGGCGTGGACGGCTTCCGCTGGGACGCGGTGAAGCACTTCAGCTACAACGCCCAGCAGGATTTGAGCTACAACCTGAAGTACAACGCCGGCTGGGCCAATGGCGGCGAAGGCATGCTCAACGTGGGCGAATACGTGGGCGGCAAGACCGACCTGGACGGCTACGTGACCAACGTGAAGGGCCAGAACGGCGGCAACGACTTTCTGATTGGCACCTTCGATTTTGGCCTGCGCGGGGCCATTTATGGCATGGTGAGCGGCGGCGGCAACTACGACCTCGGCCAGGTGCCCAGCCAGCAGCAGGACCAGCGCGTAGCCTACTACGCCGGCTCGAACACCTACGTGCACCGCACGGCGCCCTTCGTGAACAACCACGACACCTTCCGGCCCCAGCTCAGCGCCACCGGCAACTACACCGGCTGGAACACGGGCGACGAGCTGGCGGCTCACATCGACCCGTTCGACCCGCGCCTGTCGGCCGCCTACGCCATTGCCTTCGCGGTGGATGGCAACCCGCACATCTTCATCGAAGACCTGTTCAACCTCGGCAGCACGGGCAAGCGCTACGCCCACGTGCCCACCTCCACCACCGACCTGCCCACCCGCTCCGACTTGGTAAACCTGCTCTGGTGCCACCAGCACCTGGGGTTCAAAAACGGCACGTATAAGGTGCGCTACCAGGCGCAGGACCACCTCATCATCGAGCGCAGCACCAAGGCCATTATCGGCATCAACGACAGCTACGACAACTGGCAGGAAAACTACGTGGATTCGGACTTCACGCCGGGCACCGTACTCAAGGATTATTCGGGGGCTAATGGCACGTACACCTATACCGTGCCGAACGACCAGCGCGTGCGCATCAACACGCCGCCCTGCAACGGCAGCGCCCTGCTGGGCCGCCGGGGCTACTCGGTATGGGCCCCCGTGGGCCAGGACAACACCGCCTACACCCCGCCCCGCACCACCCTCACCACCCAGGAATGGGAAATGGCCGACGACCTCGGCGACCTGAACTGCGGTGGCCTGGGCCAGGGCGGCGCGCTCCCCTCGAACTCGACCAATACCCGGCTGACGGGCAAAATCTACGCCCAGGCCGGCCAGCCCGTGAGCTATAACCTCTACCCCGAAGCCGGCGGCAACACCCGCAGCCTCACCATCGGCGTGTATGACCTGCGCGGCCAGCTCCTGAGCAGCGCCAGCGGCACCACGGCCGCCACCGGCAGCTACACGCCCAGCACCACCGGCTGGCTGGCCCTGAAAGCGCGCAATACCACCGCCACTACGGCCGGCCAGCGCTGCTACGTAAAGGTGAGCTACACCGCGCCCGCCACCGTGAACACCCTCACGGCCCCCGCTCCCACCAACCAAGTGGCCATCTGGACCAGCAACGACAACTCGGCCGATGCCAGCGACTGCCGCAACTGGGAAGCCGGCGTGACGCCCACCGCCAGCACCGACGTGCTGGTCCCGGCCGGCACCAGCTTCGCCCCCACCCTCGCGGCCGGCACCCTGGCCGCCCACAGCCTCACCATCGAAAGCGGAGCCAGCCTGACGCTGGCTGCCGGCACCACCCTGCGCGTGAGCGGCAATGTGCTGGCCGTCGGCAACCTCACCGGCCCCGGCACTTTGGAGCTGAACGGCAGCACTGAACAAACCCTGAGCACCAGCACCAGCAGCAGCAGCACGGCGTTGACGCTGAATAACCTGACCATCAACAATGCTGCGAATGCCCGATTACTGAGCCCCGTGAACGTGAGCGGTGCACTGGCTTTCACGGCCGGCCATTTGGCTATTGATAATCAGAACCTGACGCTGGGCAGCACCGCCACCGTGAGCGGGGCTGATGCCAGCCGCTACGTCATCACGCCCGACGTGGCCGCCAGCGGCGGTTTCGTGGTGCGGCCCGTGCCGGGCGATGGCTCGGCCGTGGCCTTCCCGGTGGGTACTGCGGCTTCGTTCACCCCTCTCACGCTGGCTAATAGCGGGGTCAGCACCACGTTCCAGGTCCGCACCTTCAGCGGCCTGCTTACCAATGGCACCAGCGGCGCGCCCTACACCCGCACCGCCGAGTTCGTGAACCGCACCTGGGAGGTGACGCCCGCCCTGGCCACCGGTCCGGTCGTGGCCATAAGCCTCCATTATAATGCCGCCGACCAGAATGCCGGTTTCGTGCCCAGCCAGGCCAGCGTCTACCGCAACCACGGCGGCGCGGGCGAAACCTGGACCGAACTGGGCCGCGCCACCGTCACCGGCAGCGGGCCGTTTGTGGCCACCTACGCGGGCATCGGTTCCTTCTCGAAATTCGCCCTCGGCAATGGCAGCGCGCCGCTGCCAGTCACGCTCACCCGCTTCGAAGGCCGCCGCGCCAGTGCCAGCACCGTGCGCCTGGACTGGGCCACGGCTTTGGAGAAAGATAATGCCGGCTTCGACATTGAGAAATCGGCCGACGGCCAGCAGTTCCGCCGCTTGGCTACCGTGCCGGCCCGGAGCGGCAACCAGCCCACCACTTACGTCTACAACGACCTCGAAGCGCCCGCCGCCGCTTACTACCGCCTGCGCCAGCGCGACCTCGATGGCAGCACGCACTACAGCCCCGTGGCCTACGTACCCGCTACCGCCAGCCCCTACGTAGTGCTGCCCAACCCCAGCCACGGCGACGCCGTGCAACTCCTCGGCGGCCCCGCGCTGGCCGATGAGGCACCCCTGCAACTCACGCTGAGCTCGGTGCTGGGCCGCACGCTGCTGGCCCCCGCGCCTGCCCCACGTGCGACTCTGGCCGAACAGCTCAGCAGCTTCCTGCGCCAGGCCGCGCCGGGCGTGTACGTGGTGACACTCACCGGCCCCGATGGCCTGCCCCAGCGCCTGCGCGTGGTGCGGGAGTAGTTTTATTGGGTTATGTAAGGCGATAAAAGGCCGTCATGCAGAGCGCAGCGAAGCATCTTTATCGCGCAACGCAATCCAATCGAAAGGATTAGTGGTGGCGGTAAAGATGCTTCGCTGCGCTCTGCATGACGTTCTTAAGCCCCGGCTCCCGTTGCGGAGCCGGGGCTTTTTACTTTTGCCCCTCTAACTCCCCCACCCCGAATGCTAATCCGCATTGTTCGCATGAGTTTTGAGCCGGCGCAGGTGCCGGCTTTTCTTGCCCTTTTCCGCGCCACCGAGCAGCGCATCCGGCAGCAGTCCGGCTGCCTCTTTCTGGAGCTGTGGCAGGATGCCGACAACCCCGCCATCTACTGCACCCACAGCCATTGGGACGATGCGGCCGCCCTCAACGCCTACCGCAAATCCACGCTTTTTGGCGAGGTGTGGCCGGCTACGAAACGGCTATTTGCCGCGCCGCCCGTGGCTTTTTCGGTGAATCCAGTGTTGTAGCCGTATTCGCTTCCTGATAAACAACTATTTTCTATGTCCCCTGATTATTTCGCCTTCTACGGCCTGCCCCAATCCTTCCGGCCCGATGAAGCGGCCCTCAAGCGCCTCTACTACGCCAAAAGCCGCGAAACCCACCCCGATTTCCACGCCACCACCTCGCCCGAAAACCAGGCCGAGATGCTGCGCCAGGCCACCCTCAACACCGACGCCTACCGCACCCTCTCCGACCCCGACCAGCGCATGGCCTACCTGCTGCGCCAAAACGGCCTGCTCGAAGAAGGCAAGCAGGAACAGCTCCCACCCGATTTCCTGATGGACATGATGGACCTCAACGAGGAATTAATGGAGCTGGAAATGGACGCCGACCCGGCCGGCATCGCTAAAGTAGCCACCGAAGTCACCGCCCTGGCCGATACCCTCGACGCGGGCATCGAGCCCGTTCTCGCTGGCTATGAGCAGCTCCCCGCTGACCACCGCCCGGCCGCGCTCCAGCAAATCCGCACCTACTACCTAAAAAAGCGGTATCTGTTGCGCATCCAGCAGCAAGTTGCTACCTTTGCAGCCCGCTCCTGATACCGGCAGAGCGGAATTGTTCTGAATAAGCATCCTGCCCGGATGGCGGAACCGGTAGACGCGTTGGTCTCAAACACCAATATCGCAAGATGTGCCGGTTCGACTCCGGCTCCGGGTACTTTTTGAGGTTTTCTTAACCGAAAACCCACTTTAATCAGCCGAAAACCGGCCCCACTCATCGCTGAGGGGGGCCGGTTTTCGGCTTTCTGCATATGAGCGTTTAGCAACCATTTAGCAAATGAATTTCTCTGCTAAAATCAAACTCCGCAAGCCCGTTCGGGCCGACGGCACCTGCCAGGTGCTGCTCCAGGTCATCATCGGCAAGGCCATCTGGCCTCATAGTCTGAAACTTGGCTGGCCGCCGCAGCTCTTCGACGAGGAGCTGGGCCGGTGCCTGACGAGCCTCTCCCCCGCCCAGCGCGGCCCGGACTATAAGGCGGTGCTGGAGCAGGCCACGGCCGACGCCGGCGGCACGCTCCAGCACTTGGCCAAGCGGGCCCAGGACTACAACCTGCTCATCGGCCAGGCGCAGGCCAAGGCCAACGAGGTATTCGTGAGCTGGCGGCTGAGCCAGCAGGCGCTCACGCTCGAGCGCTTCAAGCAGGATTTCAGCACGGCCGGCAGCAAGGACGACTTCCTGGCCTACTTCAAGGCCAAAATCACCGAGCGCTACCGCAAGGGCAAGATTTCGGAAACGACCAAGAAAAACCACACCAGCACCTACAACGCGCTGGCGACCTTCCGCCCCTACATCGCCTTCAACACCCTCACCCCCGACTTTGCCGATGACTTTGACGCCTACTTAAAGAAGCACGTGCGCGGCCTGAACACGCGCTGGGGCCGGCACAAGGACGTGAAAACGTACCTGGCCCTGGCCAAAAAAGACCGGATGAAGTTTGAGGACCCCTACGCCGATTTCAAAAACCGGGAAGAGGCCGGCCAGTGGCGGGCGCTGCGCACGGCCGAGCTGGAGACGCTGGAGGCCTACTACCGGATGTGCGCGCCCCGCACCATGCAGCGGCGGGTGCTGGCCCGGTTCCTGTTCAGCTGCTTTTCCTCGCTGCGGCTGGGCGATTTGAAGAACATCGAGAACGCGGCAATTGAAAACCGGGAAATGATTTTCAAGGCCCAGAAGACCTACAGCAAGACCCTGGCCGAAACCATGCTGCCGCTCACGCGCAAGGCCCTGCGCTACCTGGAGCAGGCCCAGGACGAGGAAGGCCTGCCGGGCTTCTACAACTACGCCGACCAGTACACCAACCGGGCGCTCACGGCCATCGGCCAGCAGCTCGGCATCGAGTCGCGCATCCACAACCACGTCGGCCGCGAAACCTTCGCCACCGAGTTCATCCGGCGCGGCGGCAAGGTGGAGGTGCTGCAGAAGCTCATGGGCCACACCAAAATCACCACGACGATGAAGTACGTGCACGTGGACAATGACATGAAGCGGGACGCCATCAACCGGCTGGATGCGCAGGATGAGGAATAAAATGCATAGTAGAACTTATAAATATTCGCGGTCTACGACTTTAGTATGGCCACCTAAAAGTGACAATTGTTCAAAAAACGAATCCATATCGTGCAGAACTGTAATTTGTTGTCCTAAAATCTTGATGTATCCGTGTAAAAGCGCTGTAGTCTCTTCATAATTATCTCTACCAGCCTGTATTAACAACTCATCATCAATTGCTGGCGAATTGTTTTCTAACAGTTCGCCAGCAATCTGGCATTTGACCCTAATAGCATACAATTTCTGATGAAATTTTTCAACATAGTTAGCATAATCCTTTCCTAACCAAACTGATAATACCATACAAGAATTTATCTTATCTAAGATTTCATCAAATAAGTCTCCGTTTTCAAAGTACCCAAATAGAATTGATTCTTCATCGCCGACAGATATCTGTGCGCTAATGAATGGGAGAAGTGACTCTGCTTCAGTCCATGCATCAAGGCGCTTTTGTATCAGTTTTTTGTAGAAATCATGTTTGTAGTCCTCCTTCTTAAGCTCCTTGGCTGTCTGAGCAGCAATACCAGCGGTATCTCGTGCAGTTTGAGATGATAAATCAGCTACCTCACGAGAGGTCTTGGTAGATAAATCAGCCACTTCCCGTGCCGTTTTACGAGAGATACGGGTTGAATTTAGGGACGATAACAACGCAAGAATTGCGGCAGCAAGTGTAGCCCATACAGCCGGAGGTGTACTTTGGCTTTCTTTCGGAGCGCGCATTATTGTCGCAGTCTCCTGCATCGAAGCCGCTGCTGCTTGGAGAGCGGTGCTAGCTACCTGCAACTCAACTTGGCTAGAAGATTTACTCTGAATAGGAGGAACACTTACTGCAGCATAATGGGCAGGCATTCCCTTGGATGAATTGGAATGAGCAGATTGTTGAGGAGCAAGAACTTGAAGTAGCAGAAAGAGATATAGCATGACAGACCATTGATTATGCGGCAAATTAAGAAAAAAGCCCGGCCGCAAGGCCAGGCTTTGTCAGAGCAAACGGGATGAGATAAATCCGAAAAGGCAGGAAGCTGTCCCTCAGTCCTCCAGCCCTTCGAAGTAGCCGGGTTCCTCGGCCAGGCGCTCCAGGGAGTAGCAGAGTTCTTCGCGGGCGGGCAGCGGGTGCCGGGCTTCGTCGGCCCAGTAGGCATCCCAATAGGCATCGGCCACGGCGCGGGGGCTGGTGGTGAACAGTTGCCGGCGCAGCTCGTGCAGCTCGGCCGCGCTGAGCACGCCCAGCGCGCCGACGTAGCGCAGGCAGCCCTCCCGGGCGGCCGCAGAAGCGAGAGCCAATGCAATCATGGCGCAATATCGCATGGGGAACGGTTAGGCTTGGGCGAAAAAGGCACGCAAAGCAGCCCGCAGCCCCGCGATGGGGCCGACGTAGCGAAAGACGCGGCGCTGCATCAGTTCAGGATTTCGCCCGCGTGGCCGATGCGCCCGACGCGCTCCAGCACCATGAGCCACACCTGGCCCAGCACCTGCGCGCGCTTGGCCTCGGTGGCGGCCCGCCCGAAGAGGAGCGGCAACACTTCCACGCACTGCTTATCGAGTTGGGGGTGCTTGAGCAGCCGGGCCAGGTCGTGGGCCTGCGCGGCGTGAATGCGCTCGCGGCGGGCGGCTTCGTGCTGCACGTTGCGCAGCCAGCGGGCCAGGCGCTCCGGGCTCTCGCACTCGTAGGCCGAGTGGTTGCCCACCAATTGCTCTTCGGGGGTGAACAGGGGGTTGTTGATGAGGGCGGCCAACAGGTCCGCCCGGAGCCCGCACACGCGGGCCGCGAGAACAGCCGCGGCTGTTTCCGGCGTTACATGAGTTTTCATGTAATTTTGGGGTAAGGTTTAGTAGACCCCATCGTAGTGCCTGCTGATACAGGTGCTATATCCGAAGCCACCCCTTGCCGGGGGTGGCTTCTTCGCTTACTACGGGCTGGGTGTTCCTGCCTGGAACGATACAAACATACTAGAAAAAATCTAGATTCTAGTCTTAGACTAGATTTTAAATAGATTCTTATCAGACGCAGCCTAGATTATATATTTGCGGCATGAAAACCGACAAACCAGACAAGCCTCGTAAGCCGCAACTCAATCTTGCTCTCGAAGCAGAGGATAAGGAGTTCATTGAGAAAGTTGCCAAAGCACGGCGCCTAAGCGTTACTGGGCTTATCAGAACGCTGGTTTTTGACGAAGGGCGCCGCTTAGGTATGCCAGTCCCCGAATAGTTCGCACCACAGTATTAACACGAAGCCCCGCGCCGTAAGAGGACGCGGGGCTTTTTTGTGATTAGGCGAGCTTCTACTCGTTCATCTGACGAATAACAGGGTGTTGCCCTTTTTCCCATCGGGCTAACACTTTATCATAATAATCCCAATCAGCAGTAGGCTCACAAATCTTAAATAATTCCTTACCAATGTTTGAAAGCACTATATTTCCGACAGGAAACCCTAACCGCTTTGTACCAGGCATTTGGTGTTCCTCCACGGTAACCGCACGGCCATTGTAGATTACTTTTTTCCCTGTAGCCTCTAGTGTAAGTCCATTTACGTTATTATTTATGCCAATCACTCCTAGCTCACTTAGATACAGCAGGCTACTATACGGAGCATTAGGTAGAGCTTTGCCTGGCATCATATCGTTGAAGATTATTGCTACACTACCACTACCGTCAATCCTCCATATATAAGTTGCGAATTTTCTAAATACCTCTGCATCATACTTGGTCATACTAGCAAGAAAATTGACTGTTCTATGTGAGTAACTGCCGGGTTCGTTTGCCTCTCCAGCCAGAATTTGAGCCCACAGCTTTTGCATTTCCTCATTGGATATGTTTCGGCTTTTATTGAAGAAGTTGGCCATCCAGTCATCGTCAATATCATTTGGCTTAGCATCCTCCTTAATCCCAGGAAGCGCGCTGAGTACTATGGCCTCCATGTTCTGCTGGTGTCCCGTCTCCTCGTGAATTATACGCGCAACGGCCCGTTCACTTAGGGATTTCACTTCTTGGTCAGACTCTGCTTTGATAACACTGGCAACTGCTTCAGCGCGCGCTTTGCGAATAGTCTGCTTCGGTTCTAAGTACCAGCCCAAAGCGCCCGAAACCTTTTCTATAAACATTGCAGCCGCCTTGCTACCCGCAAGTATTTCGAGGGCTGGCAGTCCCTCCTTAATGATTGTCGTGATGGATTCGGCATTGAATGGCATGGCGGCGTGTTAAATTAGTCCACTATCAGATAGTGAAGGTTGATTGTGTTCCTCTTCATCATCTTCATCGTCACCGTCTTCATCATAAGTATAGTAATAGTCTTTACATAGTACATGAGCGGGCTCATCCAGCGTTTCTTGTAAATGAATCATATCATCTACTGCCAATACTTTAAACCGCGTATTGCTTTTAAAAAGAACTTCTGCTTCCCCCGACTTGCCAAGATATTCAGCGATATTTTTCCCATTACTATTCTCACTGGTTTCAATTCTAAAATTAGGTTCGGCCTGTTTCCAATGGTCTCGGTTATGGTAAGTAGATAGAAAACTAGGAAATTCCACAACTTCACCGACCCGAGATGCAAACCAGTTATGTAACCTCTCGGGTTGAGACGTCATTTCATTTCGATAAACTACACTTTGACTGAATGAGGGCGCATAGTCCAGACTCTTATAAAGCATTATGCCACAAAACTCTAACAAGGGCTTAATTATGTGCGGCGGCTCTTCGCGTAGATACCTGTTTAATGGCTCGAATAGCAGCCCAGTATAAGAGTTAATTAGTCTTTTAGCTAACCCCTCTACATCATCCGCTTGAATCAAGTCTTCTGTTTCTCGGGTGTGGTTCAATAAGTAATACTGTCCTCGACATAATCCCTTGCCATCTTCGGCATTCAAGCGATAGAGGTCTTGAAAATCCTTTACTGTAAGCATGTATGTGGATTTAGTAGTGATTTTGCAATAATGACTTTGATAAGCCACGGTATAAGCATACACGAGATGCCGTAAGAGAGCAGCTTTTTTGAGCAGTAGCTACTACACAGCATGCTTCCCGAGCCACTCCAGTGCCACCCCGCCCAGTGCGCCAAAGCCAGCGGACTCTATTTGGCCGGCTAGGTGATTCAGTAAACTAGGCTTTTCCTGCTTCATCGTGCTGAGGGCCGCCTTAATCTGGTCCTCTACTTCAACAGTCGCAATGCCAGCCATAAGGAGGCGTTGCAAGGTCTGGACAGCTTCCACGGCGGCCTGGCTGCCATGAGCCTCACCGAGCAGGTCTTTGAATAGGGTGCTGGTGTGGTTGATTTGGGCCATTTGGACATGCCCATGCACGGCGTTCTGTTGCGCTGATAAGGCAATCAGGGAATCAATATGAGTTGCCTGCCGGTTAAGCTGCTTGTCCTGACGGTCAAGTTGTTCAGACTGCTCGCCAATGATGCGCTGGAAGTTGGTAACCACCTGCTCATGGTCAGCCCTCATGGTATCGTTCGTTCGCAGTGCTAGTTGGTACATGCTCACATTAGACCGCAACTCCAACTTCACCATTTCCAGCTTTTGCTCAAGCATCGCAACTTGCAATGGGCTGTCCAGCAATGAGGAAGGCGGCTCCTGCTCTTGCACCACCTTCAGGTATTTATCTAATACCTCCTCAGCAACTTTCACTTCCCCTTCCGGTAGTGCAACATGCATCCGAACTGTATTTCCGTCCTGCTCGATGCGCACGCGAGCATTGATGTTTGGATACTTCTGTTTCAGAATGTTTCCGAAATTTGAGAGCACTGTTACCCCAGCTTGGTAGAACTCTGGCGGAAATATTAGAGCACGGTCTACAGAGGGTATGCCATCTGTTGGCATTTCTTCAACAACTAATTCGCTCTCATATAAGGAACAAAAAATAAATGCCATAGGAGCACTGTTTTTTATTGGCGACAACTCTATCAGCCTTGCTCGACACTCATTTTCTAAAAATGGATTACCGATTGAACGATTACCATGTTTAGCGATTACTTCGTTGAATAATGGCTTAAGACTATCTTCTGGCACTAAAACTACACTTATTTCCGCCACATCCAATATGACTGCTCGTGGGGACATAATGTAAATTACTTCATTTAGTTGCGTGGAAGCAAAGTAATTACTCATAAAATAAGTCAATACTTTATTCTTGATTTGCCCATCAGCAATACTTAAAGTAGATTTTATTTTTTTGTGTAATTCGCTTCTATCCCAGCCTTTCTTACTAGAAAGTGATTGGTAAACGTATTGTAAGGAATATGCATTGTCCTTTTCTGCGTCTGGGTTCCCTTCTGTTTTCTCTTCCTGGCCAGCGTCCTCTTCCTGGCCAGCGTCCTCTTCCTGGTCGGATTGCTCTTCCTGGTCGGATTGCTCATGTAAGAAAGCCCCCGGATGTGTAATAACATCAGCAGTTATTACGGCTAGCAATTGCTTAATGCTTTCCCACTCTTCAGGCTTATTTCCTATCAATAAGTCCCACCCTTTATCAAGACTTAATACGCGAACTGGGTACATGAGCAGAGAAGTTAAATGTTTGAGACAAACATAAGCACTTCTTAGCAAGGTAGTCCAACAATGTTATCCCACCTTTCGTCACAACTTAAATCAGCAGCTTTTCAATCGGCTACATACTTGGCCACGGTACTAGCCGACATGCCAAGCACCTTCCCGATGGCATAGTGAGGTGGTCCAACTATGCTGGACAGTTTAGGGCGTTAGTTTGAAGAAGCTGTTGATGAGCGTAATACGGTATCTGATAGTCGATGCTGGAGTGCAGGCGCTCGTGGTTGTAGTAGTCAAAATAGTCGGCAACGCTGCGTTGGGCGTCGGCCAGGTCAGCAAAAACGGGCCGCTCGCGTAGTTCGAGTACCTCGGTTTTGAGGCGCGACCAGAGGCTCTCGGCCTGGGCATTATCGTAGCAGTCGCCGCGCCGGCTCTGCGAGCGCACGGCCTGGTGGTCGTGGAGCAGTTTGCGGTAGGCCTTGCCGCAATACTGCCCGCCGCGGTCGGAGTGGACGAGCAAGCCGGGCGTCGGCGGTTGTGCCCAAAAAGCGCGTTGCAAGGCCCTGGTGACCAATTCTTCGGGCATCGTCGCCCCGACCTGCCAGCCGATGACCTGCTTGCTGGCCACGTCCTGAAAGGCGCACAGATAGGCCCACTCGCCGTTGGCCAGCGGCAAATACGTGATATCGCTGACCCAGACCCGGTTCGCATGGCTCGGCTTGGGCTGGTCGAGCAGCCGGTTCGGCGCGCACCGCAGCCCGTGGGTTGAGTCAGTGGTGCGCGGCGTAAAGGCCTTGGGTTGCAGCGCGCGCAGGCCCCGCCGGCGCATGGCCCCGCGCAGGCGGTGACGGCCAACACGATGGCCTTTTCGGCGCAAAGCGACCTGCAGTCGGCGCGTACCATAGCGGCGTTTGTGGTGGCCGAACACCTTCACCAGCGCCGTTTCCCAAGCCGGCTCGCTTAGTGCGATGCTTTGTTGTTGAGCCTGTTGCCACGCATAATACCCACTGGCCGGTACGCGCAACACGTGGCAGAGCAGGCGCACGGGGTGCGTGGCCCGCTGCCCGTCGATGAAGCGGTAGCGGCTCATAGGCTGTCGGTCGCCGAGAAGATGGCAATGGCTTTTTTTAAAATGTCCAGCTCCTGCGCCTGCCGCCGAGCCAAGGCCCGCAGCTGACGCAACTCAGCCGCCGTGGCCGGGTCCAAATCGGCCCCACGAGCCGCCGCAACGGGCGTGAGGGCCTCTTTCTGCCACTTGTAGAGCAGTTTGGGGCTGACATTTAGCGCGCGGGCGGCTGCCTGGGTCGAGCGGCTCTCGCCCGCCAGGCGGAGGGCCTCGGCCCGGAAGGTGGCGTCATAACGCCGACGCTTGGCGGGTTGGGGACTGTCTTTCATGACATTCGAAAGGTAAGGCCCTATTCTGTCCAGGTTTATCCGACCACCTCA
>JAQBNT010000029.1 GCA_028288445.1 Hymenobacter sp.
AGTACGGATTTCAAACGCCCCGACCGGCAGTTTGCCTAACAGTTGTTAGCCGCAGTGGGTTGCGATGGCGATTGACTTTTCAAATAATGGTAGCTAAGGCCTACCAGGTGGGTTTGCTCGGGTCCGGCTTCTGCGCGGCCGGCCGCGTGAGCTGCTGCAAGTACTGCTGCTCCTGCGCCCGTAGCGTTTCCAGCAGCTGCCGGGCCTGGGCCGGACTCAGGTTCATGGCTTGCAGGCGCTCGCGCTGAGTTTGCAAACTAAGGTCGGCGGCCGTAGCAGCATCCGAGCCGGGGCGGTTGCTGCGGCCGCCCGCCGATGCTCCATTGGTAGCGCTGGTGCGGTCCAGCCCCCGTTGGGTGCCGGGCGCGGCCCCGCTGGCCACGGGTTGCGCCGGGCCAGTGCCGGGGGCGCGGCCACCATTTGCCGTATTGCCGGGGTTTTCGGCGGGGCGTTGGTTGTCCGGCTGGCCCGCTGCATCGGGCCGGCTGGCCTGGGGCGCGGTCGGGGAGGGCGGGGCCGGCTTGTTATCATCGACTTCGCCCTTACGGTCAGTGCCTGCCTTTTCTCCCGGTTTGTTTTTCTCCGCTGAATTCTTATCGTTCGAGTCTTTGGACTTGCCTGGAGCCGGCGTTTTGGGCGGAGCCGAAATCTGCGGGCTATTGGGCCGGCGGGCGAGGTAGTCGCTCACGGCTTCGTAGTCGAACCGCGCCCCGGCATTGGTGGGGTCCAGCAGCAGCGCCTGCCGCAGGAGGCTCAGCGCTTGCGCCAGCTCGCCCCGTTGCGCCGCCAGCACGGCCAACTGCTGCCTGGCAATGCTGCCCAGCCGGGCCGGCGTGCCCGCCAGCAAGCGCCCATAAGTAGCCTGCGCGGCTTCCGGTTGGTTGGCCCGCACCTGCGCATGGGCCAGGTTAAGCACCAGACGCGGGTCCGGGCTTTTCTGCCGTTGGGCCGCCAGCGCCGCCGCAAACGCCTGGGCCGCACGCGTAGCATTGCCTCTGGTGTAAGCCGCCGTGGCATCGGCCACGGCCACGTTGCGGTCGCGCACGCCCGTCAGCAGGCTCCACGCCGGGCTGACCAGTACCAGCAGAATCAGCACTAAATGCTTCATGGCCGGATAATAGTGATGGTGAGCGCGACGTCCAACGTCAGCAGCAGCAGCGCCGCGGCCAGCGGGTAGCGGTAGCGGTTATCGGCTACGGCCACGGTGCGCACCTGCTCGGCAGTGCCCTGCATGGCCCGCAACGAGCGCAGCAGCGGCCCAAACCCGTTTTGCTGATTGGTCAGCTCCACGTATTGCCCGCCGGTTTGGGCCGCCAGTTGCAGCAGCGGGGCTTCGCGCAAGCGGGTTTGCACGGCCCGGCCCCGGCCATCTACCACGAAGCTGCCGTTGGCTTTCGGAATTTTGGCTCCCGCCGCCGTGCCCACGCCCACCGTATATATGCGGGCCCCGGTGCGGCCGAGGGCGCGCAGGGTGGGCTCCAGGTTTTCGCCAAAGTCCTCGCCGTCGCTCACCACTACCAGGGCCGTAGCGCGGGGCGCGGCGGGGCTGCCGGCACTAGGGGCCACCGTCAGGCGGCTTAATAGCAATTCCAGCGGCGCTTGCAGCGTGGTGGGGCCGGCGGGCAGCAGGCTGGTGCGCAGTGTGGCAATAAAGGTTTGCACGGCCGCCTGGTCATACGTGAGCGGGCATTGCACCACCGCCTCCGCCCCGAATACCACCAGCCCCAGCCGGTCGGCCGGAAACTGGGCCACTAGGTCCTGCAACTCAGCCTGGGCACGCAGCAGGCGTGTAGGAGCCACGTCGGTGGCATCCATCGAGCGCGACACATCGACCAGCAGCCACACGTCTTTGCCGGCTGTGCGCACGGGCCGCTGGCTCACGCCCAGCGACGGCCCCAGCGCCGCTGCCAGCAGCAGGCCCCCCGCCACCGTGCGCAGCACGGCCTTCCAGCCGCGGTGGCGCGGCCGGCTGCCCAGCAGGTGTGCCAGCCGGCCGCCCCGCCGCCAGTGCCACGCCAATAGGCCCAGCACGAGGCCCAGCGCCAGCATCGCCACTACAAAGTCAGGATAAGCCCAGGTCAGCACAGTTGGTCAGAATGAGCCCAATATTACTACGCCCGGCTGGGCCGCTCATTTTTTTGCATTGGGCAGCCGGCGCAAATCAGTGCTTCAAACACCTGATTTAGTTAGCAGATAGGCCCACGCGGAACCCAACGGTTTTTAGCGGCCCAGATATTTTTTTCGGTAAAAGCATGGCTCTTTCAGTTCGGCCCGTATATTTGCACCCGCTTCAGACGGAAGCGAACAACAGCCGGAGAAGTGGGTGAGTGGCTGAAACCAGTAGTTTGCTAAACTGCCGTAGCTCTAAAGGTTACCGGGGGTTCGAATCCCCCCTTCTCCACTATAATGTTGGGTTGCGAAAGCAATTCGTTGGGGCTCCAACCGACAAGTCGTTTTCTAAACTCAACATTATTTTTTTTCGGGGTGTAGCGTAGCCCGGTATCGCGCCTGGTTTGGGACCAGGAGGTCGTAGGTTCGAATCCTGCCACCCCGACATTTTTTTGCCCCGTTTCGACCCCGTAGCTCAGCTGGATAGAGCAACTACCTTCTAAGTAGTCGGTCTTTGGTTCGAATCCAAACGGGGCCACTGTACAAGGCCCTCCCCTTCAAGGGGAGGGCCTTTTGCATTTTAGGTCTCTTGCACCAAAACCAAGGTCGGCAATGGCAACGAGGCCACGGAAATGCGGATGGAAGGACCCGGGCAAGCACATTTTCTGCGAAGCTCAGCCGTTATTTTGAGGTAAAATCCCCAACCCTTCTTATCTTGGACCCCGAAAACAAACTTTCCGTTTGATGCGTAACTGCCCGACGACAGTTGCCTAGTCTTTTTTAACCACCCGTTTTTACACCCTTTACCCCCTCAAATTTCATCTCGTTGCCATGAAAAAATCCTTACTCCTCTTGGGCTTGCTTGGGTTTGCCGCTCATGCCCAGGCGCAAACCAATCCCTGGACCATAGTCAATGTGCCCACCAGCAACATCCTGAGCCAGTCGAATATCGTTCAACTCCACACGCTCTCGCCAACGCTGGTTTGGGGGGTGACTTCTGATAAAGTGGCTACCGGGGCCGCTGCTTCCATTCCGAGAAACTTCATCCGCAGCAATAATGCCGCGGGCGACCAGTTCGACTGGGGCGAAATTTCGGTAACCTCCGGCCCCACGAAAAGCTCCACGGTTGGCAATATTTCTGGGGTGAATGCCACTACCGCAGTAGCGTGCTCCTTCCCGGGCAGTACTTTCGACGGTCCTTCCACTTATGGCGGTGAGATTGTGAAGACCACCAACGGCGGTCAGAGCTGGACTAAGACTACGACGGCTGCGCAGTTTCAGGGTGGTTTTTGCAACTGGGTGCACATGTTTGATGCCACCACGGGCGTAGCCCTGGGCGACCCCACCAACGGTGCTTTTGAAATCCTGCGCACCACTGACGGCGGTAGCTCCTGGACCCGCCTGACCAGCAACGTCCCCGCTCCCCTCACGGACGAGTACGGCAACGCCGGCGCGTTCTTCGCGCTGGGCAACACCATCTGGGTGGGCATGGCTTCGCAAAACCAGGGTTCGCAGGTGCGGGTATTCAAATCGACCGACAAAGGCTTGACTTGGACGGCCTCGGCCCCCACGCCCATTACCTACCTGATTGATAAGATTGCGTTCAAGGATGCCAACAACGGCATTGCCTTCGGCTACAACACGACTGCCGGCGCTGTTTCGTCGGTAACCTACGCCCGCACCAGCGATGGCGGCGCAACCTGGACGCAGATTACCCCCAACAATACGCCTAGCGGCAGCTTCTACCGCAACGACCTCGATGCCGTTAACGGGGTGTATTACAGCACTGGCCCGCGTTTCCCCGTGCCTGCTACCAACCAGGCTCCGGAAGACTTTGGTTCTTCCTACAGCACCGATGGTGTGAACTGGACGACCATCACGCTGTCGGGCTCGACCCTGGCAACGGTAGGCTATTTCTTCAGCCTGGACCTGATTCCCGGTACCACCCCCGGTACCACGGCCGGCTACAGCGGCTTCTACACGGATGTTAACGGCTTGGGCGGCATCTATAAGTACGCCGGTTCCATTACGGCCACTGCAACCCGCAATGCGGCCCTGCAAAGCGCCCTGAGCGTATACCCCAACCCCAGCGCTTCGGGCATGTTCAGCGTGGACCTGGGCTCGGAGTTGAAAACGGGCGCACAGCTCACCGTTTCTGACGCCCTGGGCCGTCAGGTGAAGTCGCAGACCCTCAACGCGGCTACCATTGGCTCGCGCAAAATTAACCTCGACCTGAGCGGCGAGAAAACCGGCGTCTACACGCTGCAAATCCGCACGGATGCTGGCTTGGCTACCCAGAAGATTGTGATTGACTAAGTAGCTAGTCCGCTTTTAAAAAAGGGCCTTTCTCTGCGGAGAAAGGCCCTTTTTTTATGCCCGTATTCCGAGGCTAACGGGGACGGCCATAAACCGATTTTCTGTGCGCGGGGAAATGAAAAAATCCGAGGATAAATGCCGCAAAAAATACTCAAAATGGGATTAAATATGTACTTTTGAGTGTTCAGTACCTAGCCGCCCGTGGGGCGGTTTTATGACCTGATTTAATCCCGCCCTCATGAGCGAAACAACAGCAAAGATTCCCCAGTCGGACTATTCAGCCGACAGCATTCAAGTTCTCGAAGGATTGGAGGCCGTGCGCAAGCGGCCCAGCATGTACATCGGCGACACGGGCCTGAAAGGCTTGCACCACTTGGTGTGGGAAGTGGTCGATAACTCGATTGACGAAGCCCTCGCCGGGCATTGCGACCTGATTAACGTGACCATCAACGAAGACAACTCGGTGACGGTGCGCGACAATGGCCGCGGCATTCCCGTGGACTGGCACGCCAAGGAAGGCAAGTCGGCCCTGGAAGTGGTGCTGACTGTGCTACACGCCGTCGTCAAGTTCGACAAAGGCTCCTACACAGTATCCGGGGGCCTGCACGGCGTGGGCGTGAGCTGCGTGAACGCGCTCAGTACCGACCTGAAAGTGACCGTGCGCCGCAACGGCCACAAATACGAGCAGGAGTATAAAATCGGCTTCCCGCAGTACCCGGTGAAGGAAGTGGGCGACACCGACGAGCACGGCACCGAGGTACAGTTCCTGCCGGACGCCACCATATTCTCCGAAACCGAGTACCGCTACGACACCGTGGCCTCGCGCCTGCGTGACCTGTCGTACCTCAATAAAGGCATCCGCATTACGCTCACCGACCGTCGCGAGAAGCTGGAAGGCGGCGAGTTCCGGGGCGAAGAGTTCTACTCGACCGGCGGCCTGCGCGACTTTGTGCAGTACCTCGACGGCGAGCAGCGGCCTTCGCTGCTCTCGGAGCCCATTTACGTGGAAAGCGAGAAGGGCGGCACGCCCGTGGAAGTGGCCCTGCAGTACAATACCTCGTACCAGGAAAACGTCTATTCCTACGTCAACAACATCAACACCATTGAGGGCGGCACGCACGTAGCGGGCTTCCGCTCGGCCGTGACGCGGGTGCTGAAAACCTACGGCGACAAGAACAAGCTGTTCGAAAAAGCCAAGGTGGAGATTACCGGCGACGACTTCCGCGAGGGCCTCACGGCCGTTATCTCGGTGAAAGTGCAGGAGCCCCAGTTTGAAGGCCAGACCAAAACCAAGCTCGGCAACTCCGAAGTGAGCGGCGCGGTGAACTCGGTGGTGGGCGAAATCCTGACGCAGTACCTGGACGAGAACCCCAACCAGGCCAACCGCATCATGGAGAAGGTGATTTTGGCCGCCAAGGCCCGCATCGCCGCCCGCAAGGCCAAGGACATGGTGCAGCGCAAGGGCGTGCTGTCGAGCAACAGCCTGCCGGGCAAGCTGGCCGACTGCTCGGAGTCGGACCCCGAAATCTGCGAGCTGTACCTCGTCGAAGGAGACTCGGCTGGTGGCACGGCCAAGCAAGGTCGCAACCGGGCGTTTCAGGCTATTCTGCCGCTGCGCGGTAAAATCCTGAACGTGGAGAAGGCCCAGGAGCACCGCATTCTGGAAAACGAGGAAATCAAGAACATGATTACCGCGTTGGGCGTGAGCTTCAACGAGCGCAAGTCGCTGGCGTTTACGACCGAAGACGACGGCACCGAATCGGGGCCGCTGAATTTTAGCAAGCTGCGCTACCACAAGGTCATCATCATGACCGACGCTGATATCGACGGCTCGCACATTCGGACGCTGATTCTGACTTTCTTCTTCCGCTACATGCGCGAGTTGGTGGACCGGGGCATTATTTACATCGCCCTGCCGCCGCTCTACCTCGTGAAACGCGGCAAAGAGGAGCGCTACTGCTGGACCGAAGAGGAACGTGCGCAGGCACAGGCTGACCTCGGCCGCGGCAAGCCCGAAACGGTGAACGTGCAGCGCTACAAAGGCCTGGGCGAGATGAACGCCGAGCAGCTCTGGACCACCACCATGCAGCCCATGACCCGCACCCTGAAGCAGGTAACGGTAGAGTCGGCCGCTGAGGCCGACCATTTGTTCTCGATGCTGATGGGCGACGAAGTCGCCCCGCGCCGGGATTTCATCGAGCGCAACGCCAAGTACGCGAAGCTGGACGTGTAATCCGGACCGCAGATTCTGCGGATTAAACAGATTTAATTGATTGAGGAAGGGCAGCCGGTTGCGGTTGTCCTTCTTTTTTTGGCTTGCTTTGCATCGCTGGGCTTCGGGTGAGGCTTGAGAAACAAAGGGACTGATGCGACAATTGATTTCATCCGGCGCACCTTGGGAGCCTATCGTGGGCTATTCTCGGGCCGTGCGCGTGGGCAACGTGGTGGAAGTGGCCGGGACTACCGCGCAGGACGGCGACACCATTACCGGCGGAGCCGATGTATATGCCCAAACCCGGCGGGCGCTGGAAAAAATCGGCGAAGCGCTGACCGCCGCCGGAGCATCATTCGCCGATGTGGTGCGGACGCGGATTTTTGTGACGGACATTTCGCAGTGGGAAGCCGTGGGGCGGGCGCACGGCGAAGTATTTGCCGAAATTCGGCCGGCCGCGTCGATGCTGGAAGTGCGGGCACTGATTGACCCGCGCCTGTTGGTGGAAATTGAAGCCACGGCCATTATTTCCGCCGCGTAGCGTATGCAGTGCTGGTTATTAGAAACCGAAAACGCTGCCTTTGCCGGGCAGCGTTTTCGGTTTGGGTGTTTTGAGTGGCTATATTGCTATTTGTGCGGCGCAGCGGCCAAGTGCGTTTTTCGGACCCAGTGGCGTAGCGCGGGCGGGGCGAGCACCTCCACATCGGGACCGTAGCTGAGCAATTCCATGCGCAGCTCGTGGGTGTCGTACACGGTGATATTAATAAGGATTTCATCGTCGGTTTCGGCTACCCGCTGCTGCGAGGCATGCAGCGGGTAGCTCAGCGCGTAGCGGCCTTGCACGGGCTCGAAGCGCAGTCGGATTTCCTGCGGCTGCTCGCCATTGGTGGGGCGCGTGATGCCGAAGCAGTGGGTGAAATACGTGGCCGCGTCGCAGTCGGTGGGTGGGGTAAAAGCGCGGCCGGTACTGGTCAGGTGTTGAATGCGGTCGAGGCCGAAGCAGGCGGGCCAGCCGCTGCCGGCCATCAGGCCCAGCACGTACCAGCGCCCCCGAAACTCGCGCAGCAGCAGTGGCCCTACGGTGCGCCGCTGCGGCCGGGCCTCCCAGTGCTTCAGATACTCAAACTCGACCAGCTCGCCGGCCTGGGCCGCGTGGAGCAGGGGGCGCAGGTGCTCCAGGCCCAGCGGCCGGCGCGGCTCCGGCTGCACAAATGGCCCCAGCGCCGCCGGCAGCTGGAAAAACTGGTGCAGCGCCATCGCGTCGAGGAGCCGCTGCTGGTCGGGCAGCAGCGGCTCCTGTTCGGCCACGTAGTAGCCTTCGTTGCGCCGGGCTTTGATGGTGAAGCCGGTGGCTTCGGCAATCAGCGGCAGGTCGCGCTGAAAGGTGCGCTCGGAGTAGCTGCGGATAAGGTCGCCGGCGGGGCTTTGCTCCAGAATGTAGCGTTGGATGGAGGCGAAAGGCACCGCCCGCCCCGCCCGCTGCAAGTAGGCGAGGACTTCGCGCTGGCGCAGTTGGGCGGGGTGGGAGGCCATTGGGGAGAAATATGCGATAATTAATTCGTCCTGAACCTATCCCCGAAGGTTTCCTGCATTTGTCGGGTACAATCGGAAACGAGGGCTTTTACCTCATCCCAAAATATCTGTACCAGTTGAGGCCGTTCAACATCATTGGACAGTTGAACGGTGGCTGCATTACTGAAGGCTTCGAAATTTAAATTGTATTCGCTTTTTTTGAAGGCAAGCCAGAAAACACTATCACAATTAGGAAAAGCATGCCGCAATTCTAGACCTACAGCAGTCGATTCAGCATCAGTAGTTTTATCAGACAAGCTCTTTGGGTAAGTTAGTCCATATGTAATGCCTGATTTGCCGCGATTTATTTTAAATATAATTGTTAATTCATTAAGCATGCCGAGCCTGAATTTTAATCCATA
>JAQBNT010000055.1 GCA_028288445.1 Hymenobacter sp.
ATTCCTCATTCCTCATTCCTCCTTCCTCATTCCTCATTCCTCATTCCTCATTCCTCATTCCTCATTCCTCATTCCTCATTCCTCATTCCTCATTCCTCATTCCTCATTCCTCATTCCTCATTCCTCATTGGATAGGGGTTAGCCTTTTTGATTTCGAGCCAGCGCTCGGGACGGTCCAGCGGCTCGTAGCCGAAGCGCTGGTAGAGGGTGTGGGCATCGAAGGTGGCGAGCAGGTGGCGGCGCAGGTTTTGCAGGTCGGGGTGGGCCAGCATCTGCTTCACCAGCCATTTGGAGAGGCCGTGGCCCCGGAACTCGGGCAGCACAAACACGTCGCAGAGCCAGGCGAAGGTGGCCCGGTCCGTCACCACGCGGGCGAAGCCGGCCTGGCGGCCATCGGGCGCGTAGAGGCCGAAATTGAGCGAGTTGGCCACGGCGCGCTCCACGGTGGCGCGCGGAATGTGCTTGGCCCAGTACGATTCTTCGCTAAGCCAGCGATGAATGGCGGTGAGGTCGAGCCGGGTAGGGTCGGTGCTGAGGGCGTAGCCGGCGGGGTGGGCGGCGGTGAAAAAATCAGCCATGTCGGAAATAGCGTAAGGTTGCTGCAAGCTACAAAAACGTCTTTAAGCCAGCCCAAGCACATCCGGCAGTGCTGAAGTTTCGTTATCTTTTGATAAACAGCGGCTTTTCATTCATTCACCTACTGCCTATTGTCATGAAATCTCTACGTAATGCGTTGCTGGCTGTGTGCACCACGGGGTTGCCTCTGGCGGCCTGTGCCCAGGCCCCGGCCCTCACCACTTTTTCGGTGGGCACCACCACGGTCACGGCTTCGGCCCTAGCCTCCAATATGAGCATCATCTGGGAGATGGTGTGGGGACCCGATAATTTTATCTGGGTGACGGAGCGCAGCGGCCGCATCAGCCGCGTGAACCCGGCTACCGGGCAGGTACTGCCGCTGCTCACCATTCCGGACGTGACGCCCAACGGCGAGAGCGGCCTGCTCGGTATGGCCGTGGTGCTGGCCCCCGGCCAAATGCCGCCGGTGCCTACATACTGGGTGTTTGTGGTGTATAACTATACGGAGCAGGGCGGGCTCAAGGAAAAACTGGTGCGTTACACCTATGGCAACGGCACCTTGAGTAGCCCCCAAGTGTTGCTGGGCGGCATTGACGCAGTGAGCACGCACAGCGGCTCGCGCCTGTTGCTCCTCGCCGATGGTACCCTGCTCATGAGTACGGGCGATGCCCAGCAGCAGACCCAGGCCCAAAACCCGGCTTCGCTCAATGGGAAAATCCTGCGCCTGAACCTCGACGGCACGGTGCCGGCTACTAATCCCACCGCGGGCAGCCTCGTCTATACCCTGGGCCACCGCAACCCGCAGGGCCTGGTGCAACTGCCCAACGGCCGCATCTATAGCTCAGAGCACGGCCCGAACAACGACGACGAAATCAACAAGATTGAGGTGGGCCGCAACTACGGCTGGCCCAACGTGGAAGGCTTCTGTGACCTGCCGGCCGAAGCCACCTTTTGCACCGCCAACAACGTGCGCGAGCCCCTCACCGTCTGGACGCCCACCATTGCCCCGGCCGGCCTTGCGTATTATGACCATCCGGCCATTCCTGGCTGGCGGGGCAGCCTGCTGCTGGCGGTGCTCAAAGACCACAAGCTTACCCAACTGCCGCTGGATGCGGCCGGGCTCACCATTCCCAGCCGCACCGATTTCCTCACTGGTTTTGGCCGGCTGCGCAGCATTTGCGTGTCGCCGGAGGGCAAAGTTTACATCGGCACCAGCAACCGCGACGGGGGCGGCGGCTCCACCGGCGGTGCCGACCAGATTCTGACTCTCGAAAACCGCGCCTACGTGCCCACGGCCACGCGCCCGGCCACTGCGTTCGCTTTCGACCTCTTTCCCAACCCCGCCCGCTGGCAGGCCACCGTGCGGCTGCCCGCGCCGGGCGGCCGGCTCACGGTGAGCGACCTGCTGGGCCGGCCCGTGTACTCGGTGCAGCCCACGGGCACCACGGCCACGCTGGATCTGGCCGGCCTGCGCCCCGGCACCTACCTGGTGCAGGCCGATGGCGCGGCCGGCCGCAGCACCCGCAAGCTGGTGGTAGAATAAATTATTGAAAAAGCCGGGCCAAAAGCCGGGGTTTTGGGCACAAAAAAAGGGCCGGCAAATTGCCGGCCCTTTTCGTTGCGGGGTAGTGCGAAGGGTTATTCCAGCACCACTTTGCGGGTCAGTACCTGGCCGGCCACCATCACGCGGAGCGTGTAGAGGCCCGTGGCCAGACCGCGGGTGCTCATCGTCTGCTCGGCGGTGCCGCTCAGGGTTTTGGTCGCTACTACTTGGCCCAGGGCATTCAGCAGCGTGGCCTGGCCGGCCGCGCTCAAGCCACTCAGGCGCAGGGTGAGCTGGCCGGTGTTGCTCGGGTTGGGGTACACCAGCAGCGCGTCGGTGTTGGCCTGGGCGCTGGTGGCGGTGGGGGTACCCAGAATGGTGAAGGAGCCCGTCGGGTCGGAGCTGTTGTAGCCGCTCACGGCCACGTAGTAGCGCGTGCCCACCGTCAGGCCCGTCAGGTTCACGGGGCCTGCATTGAGGTTAGTACCAGTAGACTGACATTTCTCCAGGAAGAAAGGTCCAGCGGCGCAGTCAGGGCTGCTATACACCCGAACCATACCAGCTACTATGCCCGTGGTGGTCAGGGTGCGGGTCGTGGCCGTGGCCGTGAAGGAGAACCACACGTCCTTGGGCAGTGCTGCCGACGAGCAGGCCGGCGTATTGATGCCGTTCTGTACGCTGGTGGTCGCGCCCACGTTCGAGCCGGTAACGGTGGTGGTGCCCAATGCGATTGCGCCGCAGGGCTCATCGTTGGCCGGCGCGGTGAGCGGCGTAGTGAAGCAGATGGGGCCTACGTAGGCGCTGCTGCCATTCGTCGTGCCGCAGTTCTGGCGTACGTAGAAGCAATAGTCCGTAGCAGCCTGTAGGTTGGTCAGGGCGTAGGTGGCAGCCGTGAGGCCGGTTACGCTGGTGCCGGTGCCCTGCGTGAAGCCCTGCACGCCGTATTCCAGTTCGTAGGTGTTGCCGGCGGGCAGGCCGCCCGTGGGGGCCTGCCAGTTTAGCGTAGCCGTGGTATTGGTCACATTGGCCGCCGTGGGGCCACTGGGCGCGGCGCAGTTCGACGGAGCCGTTACGCACACCCCAATCGGGCCGAAGGAATCATTGTTGTATTCCCAAACCCGGATGTAAAGCACTTCGCCCGGCGTCCGGCCCGTCAGCGTGATGAGGGAGTACAAGCCACTGGCGCTGCCGTCATCATCGCAGCCTACCTGGTTCAGCGTGCCGCAAGTGCCCGAGTACACGGCCATGCCGGTGTCGGTAATGGGGCTGCCGTTGGGCCCGGAGGTTTCAATGCTGACGCTGCCCGTGATGGGCACCGTGGTTTTAAACCAGATGTCGCCGCCCGCGTAGCCGGCTATGCCGGTCGTGCCGCCGGTGCTGCAGTTCACAGGGGCCGGGGCCGTGGTCGAAGCGGTAGCAGCGGTGTTATTGCCTACCGTGGCCGTCGTGCAGGTCACAAACTGGATGGGTACGTTGATTGCGCCCGCGCACTCGTCATTCACCGGAGCCGTAAACAGCGTGGTGAACGTGAACGTGGCCGGTTGCGAGGTCAGGCCAGCGCCGCAGTTGCTCACGATGCTTACCGTGTAGTTCGTGCCGACCGCCAGGCCGGTCAGCGTCAGGGGCGAGGCCGTGATGGTCTGGGTCGTGGCCGTGCCGCCGGCGGGCGTTATCGTCGCCGTGTAGTTGGTCGGGCCCGAAGCCGGATTGAAGCTGATAGATGCTCCCGTGGTGGTAATGCCAGTAGCCGTAATTGATGACACGGCCGCGCAGGCGATGTAGCTCACGCGCACGTTGTCGACCCCGATATCCGTGAAGCCATAGTCGCTGGTGGCGCGCAGGCGGATAATGGTGGTGGCCGTGAGGCCGGTAGTAGGCAGGTTCACCGTCTGGTGAGCCCACGCACCAGCCGTGGTCAGGCTCAGGAGCGAGGCGCTGAATGACGCGCCGCCGTTGGTGCTCACAAAGACCTTCAGCGAATCCGTGCCCGAGGTGTTGATGTAGTCGAACTCCAGCGTGGGCGTGCCCACCGTGCCGGCCATGTTCACCGACAAGTCCAGCGTGCCGCGGGTACCGTCGGCGGCATTATACGTGTGGAAGCGGGCCGAGTGCAGGCTGGTGCCCGTGCCCAGCGGGCTGCCGGCGGGCGTGTACGTGCCCGAGTTGCCGCTCCAGGCAGCGCTGGTGCCGTCGTCGTCGCGGCGCCACGCGTTGTCGCCCGTCAGCGGCAGGCCGCGCCAGTTCACACCGGGGGCCTCGCGCGTGCCGCACTGGCTCAGCCAGGTGGCCTCAAAGTCTTGGGTGTAAGGCGTCGTGTTGTTTACCGTAGCGTAAGGCGCGGCTACGCAGTTTGTCGAGAACGTGATAACCGTGGGTTGCGAAGTCGAGCCCGCACCGCAGTTGCCCACAATACTCACCGTGTAGCTCGTGCTGGCCGTCAGGCCGGTCAGCGTCAGGGGCGAGGCCGTGATGGTCTGGGTCGTGGCCGTGCCGCCGGCGGGCGTTATCGTCGCCGTGTAGCTGGTCGGGCCCGAGGCGGGCGTGAAGCTCACCGTTGCACCCGTGGCCGTGACGCCGGTAGCCGTAGCGGCCGTCACAGCGGGGCAGGAGATGTAGCTCACGCGCACGTTGTCGACCCCGATATCCGTTGTGCCATAGTCACTCCGGCCGCGCAGGCGGATGATGGTGGTGGCCGTAAGGCCGGTGGCGGGCAGGTTTACCGTCCGGTGGGTCCAGGTGCTGGCCGTCGTCAGGCCGAGCAGGGCTGCGCTGAACGTAGTGCCGCCGTTGGTGCTCACAAAGACCTTCAGCGAATCCGTGCCGGACGTGTTGATGTAATCAAACTCCAGCGTGGGCGTGCCCACCGTGCCGGCCATGTTCACCGACAAGTCCAGCGTGCCGCGGGTGCCGCTGCTGGCATCATAAGAGTGGAAGCGGGCCGAATGCAGGCTGGTGCCCGTGCCCAGCGGGCTGCCGGCGGGCGTGTACGTGCCCGAGTTGCCGCTCCAGGCGGCGCTGGTGCCGTCGTCGTCGCGGCGCCACGCGTTGTCGCCCGTCAGCGGCAGGCCGCGCCAGTTCACACCGGGGGCCTCGCGCGTGCCGCACTGGCTCAGCCAGGTGGCCTCAAAGTCCTGGGTGTAAGGCGTCGTGTTGTTTACCGTGACGTAAGGCGCAGCCGCACAGCTCGTCTGGAAAGTAATGGCATTGGCCGCCGAGGTCTGGCCAGCCCCGCAGTTGCCCACAATGCTCACCGTGTAGCTCGTGGTGGGCGTCAGGCCCGTCAGCGTCACCGGCGAGGTCGTGGCCGTCTGGGTCGTGGCCGTGCCGCCGGCCGGCGTCACCGTTACCGTATAAGAAGTAGCCGACGAGGAGGGCGCGAAAGCCACCGACGCTCCCGACGCCGTGATGCCGGAAACCGCCAGGCTGCTCACGCTCGGGCACGCCGCCGGTGCCCCAATCGTGAGGGTGAAATCCTTGGTTTCGCCGCTGCCAAAGTTGCTGCAGGCATCGGTCGCGCCGTTGGTGTTGCCCGCGCCCCGGCTGCGAATGCGCATTCCCGTGGTGCCCTGCACGGCATTAGTGGGCACCAGCAGCGTCGCGCTCACCGGCGTTCCCGTGGGCGAGGCCGTGGCTACCTGCGTCCACTCGCTGGCCTCGTACACAAAATTGTGGTTGTAGTCGACCCACACCGACACGATGCTGCTGCCGGTCAGGGTCACGCTCAGCGTATAGGGCACGCCGCCCGAAACCGTGCCCGTGTTGGTGCCGGTAGCCGGGTAGCTGGTGTACGACTGGCCGCCGGTTGCGGCGCAGCTCAGCCCCGTGGCATTGAGCGTAGTGCCCGACAAGCCTACGTCGGTGATGTCGTTGCCGCCGCAAATGCCGCCCAGGCCCGTGGCGCAATAGGCGGTGGTTTGGGCGTGGGCGGTTCGGTTGCCAAGCAACAGCCCGGCCGCCAGCAGCAGCGTACCGGCGCGGGGCCAAGTGTGCTTGCCAAAAGAATGTAATGTTTTCATCATGTGGTGAATGAGGGAATGGGTGAAAAATAAGTCTGGGTGGTGGCTGTGGCAGGAACCGGCACAGCGGATTTGGCTTCGTAATGTAGGGAGAAAGCGGCAATGCACGGTGTCTTCCGGGCTTTCTTTCACTTACTTATCTTCAAAATAGCGCAACAAAAAAGGACTGCCCCAAATGGAGCAGTCCTTTTTAAGGAGAAAATCAAATTTTTCTCTATTCAAGCACGACTTTGCGGGTGAGGACCTGGCCGGCCACGCTCACACGGAGCGTGTAGAGGCCGGTGGCCAGCGCATGGGTGTCGAGCACCTGCTCGGCGGTGCCGCTCAGGGATTTGGTGAGTACCACCTGGCCCAGAGCGTTGAGCAAGGTAGCCTGGCCGGCCCCACTCAGGCCGCTCAGTTTCAGCGTGAGGCTGCCGGTGTTGCTCGGGTTAGGATACACGAGCAGCGCCTGCGACCCCATCTGGGCTTTGTTGGCCAGCAGGTTGGTGGCGCGCAGCGTGAAGCTGCCAGCCGCGTCGGAGCTACCCCAGCCGCTCACGGCTACGTAGTAGAGCGTGCCGGCCGTGAGGCCCGTCACGGGCACCGTAGTCAGGCCCGTATTGCTCGCGCCCGACGACAGGCAGAACACCTGGTTGAAGGGTCCGCTCGTGCAGTTAGCAGTCGTGAACACGCGCACCATGCCAGCGGCTGAGCCGGTGAAGGTGAACGCCGTGCTCGTCGCGCCGGCCGTGAAGGTGAACCACACGTCCTGCGGGTTGGCGGCCGGCGAGCAGGCCGGCGTATTAATGCCGTTCTGTACGCTGGTCGTAGAGCCCACGTTCGAGCCGGTGGTAGCGGCCGTCGCGCTCAGGGCCACCGCGCCGCAGGGCTCGTCGTTGGTCGGAGCCGTGAGCGGGGTGGTGAACGAGAAGACCGGCGAGAGGGCGCTGCTGCCGTTGAAGCCGCCGCACACCTGCTGCACATAGAAGTCGTAGCCCGTGCTGGCCGTCAGGCCCGTCAGCGTCACGGTCTGGGCCGTGAGGCCCGGCAGGCTCGTGCCGCCGGTAGCCGGGTTGAAGCCCGTGGGTCCGTAAATGACGGTATAGGTGTTACCCGTCGTCACTGGGGTCGACCAGGTGAGCACCGCCGTTGTGTTGGTGAGCGTGCCCACGGCCAGGCCGGCTGGCACAGGGCAGTTGGGCACCGGCGTAGCGCAGATGGTGAAGTTGCCGAGTGTGCCGCTGGTGCTGTACTCGTTCACGCGCACGTAGTAAGTGGTGCTGGGCAGCAGGTTAATCAGGTCCAGGACCGGAGCGGCCGTGTTGCTGGCCGTGCCACTGCAGCTCAGGTAAGTGAGCGGGCCGGTGCAGGCCGCACCCGAATAGCCGCGTACCACGCTGGCCGGGCCACCCGTCACAGTAATGCGTACGGCCGTGCTGGTCGGGCCGGTAGCAGCGGTGGTGAACTTAAACCACACATCGCGCGGGGCGGTAATCGAGCCGCAGCCCGTGCCTTGGCCGGTGGTGGCATACACCGTGCTGGCCGTTTGGGTAGCGCCGAGGGTGGTGGTGGCGAGGGCCGTGCAGGTGTTGGTCACCGTCAGGGTCGTGGCACCGCAGGGGTCGTCGTTCACAATCTGGGTCGTGAACGAACCAGGACCAGCCGTGCCGGAGTTGGTCGAGCCCGAGCAGTTCAACGTCACGTAGAACTGGTACGTCGTGCCCGGCGTCAGGCCGGTGATGTTCAGCGGCGGAGCGGTGAGGCCCGAAACAGTGGTGCCGCCGGTAGCCGGGTTGAAACCGGTAGGGCCGTACACTACGGTGTAGGTGCCGGTGCCGCCGGTCAGCCACGTAAGTGCGGCGGTGGTCGTCGTCGTTGTGGCCGTGAGGGCGGCAGGGGTGAGGCAGCCGGTGGCCGATTCGAGCACGATGTTGTCGAGGCCGATATCGTTGCTGGCGTAGTCGCCGCGCCCGCGGAAGCGGATAACGGCCGTGGCCGAAGTGCTGGTAATGGGCAGCACCTGCGATACGAAGCCCGCGCCCGTCACGCCGAAGCCGGCCAGTTTGCTGAAGGTCTGCCCGCCGTTGGCGGAAATCTCCACCACCAGCGAGTCCGTGCCGGCCGAGTTGTTCACGTCGAAGCTCAGGCGCTTGGCACCAGCCGGGCTCAGGTTCACATATAGGTCCAACGTGCCCATGATACCGGCCGTTACCCAGCCGCTGTGGAAGCGGGCCGAGTGCGTGCCCTGGCTGGCCAGCGGCGTGTAGATGTAAGCCGTGGGGCTGGTCCAGGCGGCGCTGGTGCCGTCGTCGTCGCGGCGCCACGAGTTGTTGCCCGTGACGGGCGTGTTGCGCCAGTTGGTAGTGGGGATGTCCTGCGTGCCGCAGCCGCTCGCCCAGGTATTCTCGAAGCTTTCGGTAAGCGGCAGCGTGGCGTACACCGGGGCTACGCACAAGGTCGTGAACGAGAACGGACCCGCAACCTGGCTGGTTTGGCCGCCGCCGCAATCCTTGGTCACGTAGAACTGGTATGTTGAAGTAGCCGTCAGGCCGGTTACCGGTACCGACAGGTTGGTGGTGTTCACCGTAGTGTACACGTTGGTGGTCGAACTGGGCAGGGCCGGGTTGAAGCCCGTGGGGCCATACTGCACGATGTAGTTCGTGGCCGTGCCGTTGCCAGCCGTAAACGTAAGCGACGCCGTGGTGGTGCTCACGTTGGCTGCGCCAAGCGCCGTAGGAGGCGCGCAGGCTGGTGCCGCGCCGATGGTCACAATGTAATCTTCCGTTTCACCCGAGCCAAACAGGGTGCAGGCATCGCCCGAACCGTTGGTGTTGCCGGTGCTGCGGCTGCGGATGCGCAGGCCGGTCTGGCCCAGTACGGCCGTGGCTGGCACCAGAATGGTGGCGGTAGCGGGCTGGCCGGCCACGCTGGCGGTGGCTACCTGCGTCCATTCGCTGGCTTCAAACGTGCCGTTCTGGTTGAAATCAACCCAAACGGAAATAATGCCCGCCGCAGCGGTCGTTACGCTCAATTGATAGCTGATACCGCGCTGCAACGTGCCCGTAGCGGTGCCCGTGGCCGGAAACGAGGTGTAGGCGCTGCCATTCGACGAGTTGCAGGTTACGCCCGAGTTGTTCAGGCCGGTACCGGCTACCGTCACGTTCACCACATCGGCGGTGCCGCAATAGTCGCCCAGGCCCGAGTTGCAGTACACAAACGTACTGGTGGTCGTGAAGCTGTTCACGCTGCAGCCCGTGGCCGCGCCGTTGGCATTGCGCGGCACCACTTGGTAATAATAGAGCGTATTGGCAGCCAATGCCACTGTTGGCGTGTAGCTCTGGGCCGATTGGTTGGCCGAAACCAGCGGCGGGGTGGCCGTAGTACCAAAGTACACGTCGTAGCCGGTGGCTACGCCGCTGCCGCTGGTCCAGGTCAGGGTAGGGGAGCGCACCACACCGGTAGCACCGTTGGCGGGCACTAGGTTGGTTACGCAGCTTGGCACGCCTGCCAGCACGTCGAGGCGCACGTTGTCGAGGCCAATGTCCGAGGTGAAAGTCGTGGTTACTTTAGTGCGGAAGCGCACCACGGTAGTAGCCGAGGTCGAGGTCAGGCTTATGCTCTGGGCCTGCCAGCCCTGCGCTGCGGTACCGCTTACGCCCAGGCGCAGCAGCGGAGCGCCAAATGTGACGCCGCCATCGGTCGATACCTGCACTTGCAGCGAATCGTTGCCAGCGGTGTTGAGGTAGTCAAACTGCAGCACTTTGTTGCCGGTCGCACTCAGGTTCACGAACAGGTCGAGGGTGCCGATGGCCGCCGCGCCGGCGTAGTAAGAATGGAAACGTGCCGAGCGGGTGCCCTGGCTGCCGGCGGGCGTGTATACGCCCAGGGTGGGGCTGGTCCAGGCGGCGCTCACGCCGTCATCGTCGCGGCGCCACGAGTTGTTGCCCGTGACGGGCGTGTTGCGCCAGTTGTTGGTCGGTACGTCATTGGTACCGCACCGGCTAATCCAGGTGCCCTCGAAGCTTTCCGTAACCGGCAGCGCGGCATACAGCGGCGTTACGCAGGCCGTAGTGAAAGCTACCGGACCAGCCGTGCCGGAGTTGGTAGTGGCCGAGCAGTTCTGCACCACGTAAAACTGGTAGGCAGTGCTGGCGGTGAGGCCGGTGATGGTATAGGGCGGTGCGGCAATGCCGGTAACGGTGGTGTACACGTTGGTGGCCGAGGTGGGCAGGGCCGGGTTGAAGCCCGTGGGGCCGTAAAGCACTGAGTAAGTGCCCGCGCCGCCGGTGAGCCAGCTCACGCTGGCCGTGGTAGCCGTAGTGCCCGTCACCGTCAGGTTAGCCGGGGTGAGGCAGCCGGTGGCCGATTCGAGCACGATGTTGTCGAGGCCGATATCGTTGCTGGCGTAGTCGCCGCGCCCGCGGAAGCGGATAACCGTCGTGGCCGAAGTGCTGGTAATGGGCAGCACCTGCGACACAAAGCCGGTGCCCGTTACGCCGAAGCCGGCCAGTTTGCTGAAGGTCTGCCCGCCATCGGCGGAAATCTGCACCACCAGCGAGTCCGTGCCGGCCGAGTTGTTCACGTCGAAGCTCAGGCGCTTGGCACCAGCCGGGCTCAGGTTCACGTACAAATCGAGCATGCCCATGACGCCGGCCAGGGTGTAGCCGCTGTGGAAGCGGGCCGAGTGCGTGCCCTGGCTGGCCACGGGCGTGTAGAGGTAGCTGGCGGGCAGGCTCCAGGCGGCGCTGGTGCCATCGTCCTCGCGGCGCCACGAGTTGTTGCCCGTGTTGGGAGTGGTACGCCAGTTGTTGGTAGGCGCGTCGTGGCTAGCGCAGGCATCAAGCCAGGTAGACTCAAAGCTTTCCAGAACAGGCAGGGTAGCATACGTGGCGGCATTTACCGTCACCGTCGCGGGGGTCGAAGTAGCCGACTGGCCGCTGCAGGTGAGGCGGGCGCGGTACGTGCGCGTAGCCACTACGGAGCTAACGGTGTAAGAGGAATTGGTGGCCCCGGCAATGTCGGTAAACGTTGTGCCATTCGTCGATTCCTGCCACTGGTACGTCTGGCCCGAGCCATAGGCTGCTCCCTGAAGGGTGAGCGAAACCGATAAGCCCGCGCAGACGGTGGCCGCCGAGGCTACCGTGGTGCCCGCCGTGGGCGGGGCGGTGCAGGCACTGCCGGGCGTGTACGTTACGCGCAGCGTGGGCCGACGGTCACCATAGGAAGCGGCGGTGAGCGCCGTGGTGCCGGTCAGGGCTACGCTGTTAGCGGCACCCAGGCCAAGGCCGGTGGCCAGGTTGGTAACGAAGTTGACGGCGGCCGAAGCCGTGCCTTGTTTCTGCCAATCGGTGAGCACCAGGAGGTTGCCCCCGGTGTAAACGAAGGGTTGCGAAAGCGTTACGCTGAAATAGTCCCCGGCTACGCCCGTCACCTGTTGGGTGGTCGAGGCATAAACCGAAGTGGTAGTGGCCGAAAGGGTAGCCCACGTCTGCGACGTGCCGAGCGTGGTCAGCGCCGAGTTCTCAAGCAGCACGTTGAACGTGTTGTTGCCCGTCACCGCGCCAGCGTCGGTCTTCAACCACGCGAGTTGGGTGATAACAGCGCCGGCCGGAATATTCAGTTCGGCGGGGGTGTAGAGATGGGCGTAGCGAGAAAAATTAAAGGTGGACCCGGCATCATTACCTGAGCGGTAAATGGGGCCATACAAATAAGAACTGGTGGCCGGCGACACCACGGGCACGGCTGTTGAGCCGATGGTGATGGTTTGCGCCATTGCTGCCGTGCTGGTGCACACCAGCCATAACAAGGCGAGCCACCCGCGACGCCAGGCGGCGCCGGGTGGCTTTAATAAGGAAAAGTGTTGCATAGAACTGAAAAGAGGGTGAAAAAGAAAAAAGAGGGGTGAAAAAAAGAAGAACTGGCCGACACGTTTATCCGCTGGCACAGGTAGGGTGAAGCCGGCGAAAAAATGATACAGACTAGCAAAAAAAGATAATCAACCCTGAAACTTACAAAGAAAATTTTATGCACTAAGGCTAATCAATAATTAGTTCCGTTTTATCGGAAAATCATTGTTTTTGGCCCATAATTTGCTATGAGTGAGAGCCGCTCCGGTGCAGGTTTTTGGTGTTCACTCAATCTACCTGTATCTTGGTTCGCCGATTTGTCGGTAGCCACCCGCTTCGTGTTTTTTACACCCTTTTATACCCCTCTTCACACCCATGAGAAAAATCTTACAATCTTTCATCATACTGCTCTTTGCGTGCGGTCTGCTGGGCGGGCTGCCGTCGGCGCGGGCATCCCACTTGCTGGGCTGCGATATGACTTACACCTCGCTGGGCAACAACCAGTACCGGGTGAAGTTCCGCCTCTACCGCGACTGCTCGGGTATTTCCGCTTCGGGGTTCACGCTGTCGTGCCGCAACGGCGGCTGCAACGCAACTTCTACCGTATCGGCCCCGCTCGTGCAGCTGGGCGCTCCGGTACCTGCTACTCCGCTGTGCCCCAGCACCCCTGGTACCTGCGCCAGCCCCTCGGGCATTTACCCTCTTTATGACTTCGCTAACTACGAAGCCACCGTCACGCTGCCTCCCGGCCAGTGGACGCTGAGCACCTCGCAGGGCAGCCGTCCCGACATCGGTAACCTGGTGGGCGCTAGCGCCGCAGACCTATATGCCGAGGCTTACCTCGACAACCGCGGCACCAACGTATTCAATACGTCGCCCCAGTTCGACGCGCAGGACATTCCGATTCAGTACGTGTGCGTGAACCAGCGCAGCACCTTCGGTTTCTCGTCCATCGAGCCCGACGGTGATTCCCTGGTGTATTCCCTGGCCAATCCCCTGCGTGGTTGCGGCCTCACCATTCCTTATAAGCCTTATCCGGGTGCTTTCGCTGCCCCTGGTGGAGCACCTCCCGTGGTTATCATCACCCGGGTTCCGCTGTGCGTACTGGAATTCCCCGGCTTGGCTGGCGGCGGCGGTAATTATACCCCCCAATTGCCGTTGCCCGTGTCTGTTGATACTACCGGCACTTGCCCCATCAAGCAGGGCGTTCCCTCTTTCCGCCTGAACGCAAACGCCCGCACCGTAACCTTCACCCCCAATGTGTACGTGCCCAACGTGCCTGCCGGCAATGGCGACAACAAGTACCAGGTAGTAGTGCAGATTGAGGAGTACCGCCGCGTGAACGGTGTGCGCCGCATTGTGGGCCGTGTGCGCCGCGAGGCCGTGCTCATTGTTATTGATTGCGGTGCCAATACGACGCCTAACCCGGTGCAGGCAACCAGCCAGACCCCCAACTCTAACACCGGCACCATCAACACGGCTGATACCACCCAAATCAACGTGTACTCGTGCAACTACTCGCGCGTACTGGTAAACTTCACCGACCCCGACAACCTGCGTACCCCCAGCGCCCACCAGCTGCTGACGATAACGCTGCCGACGAACATCAATACCGACCCCAACTACCTGGCTTCGGGCGATGTAGGCACGTTTACCCTGACCGGCAACGGCACTGAGAATCCCCGCGGTGTATTCTTCTTCCAGCCCTCACCTTCGCAGGTGGGCCGCACTATCCGCATCAACGTACGGGTGGAAGACAACGCCTGCCCGGTGAAGGGCTTGCAAAACCGGGTAATTGTAATCAAAATCCTACGGGGCAACTTCGCCTCGGCTGTTGCCGCGGTAGGTAGCTCTGGCATCGGCAATACCACGCCGCCTTCGGGCGCTATCTGCGAGGGCGGCTCGCTCACGCTGCAAGGCAATGTGGTGCGGCCCGATTCTGTGCGCCGCCTGGCCACTAATACCACGCAGCCGCAGGTGTACAGCTACAATTGGGCTGCAATGGGCAGCGGCAATGGCCTGCCGGCCGTGACCAATACCAAAAACATTGTGGTGAGCCCTACGGTAACTACTCGCTACCGCCTCACCATAGCCCCAACCCTGGGCTTTGCCCAAGGTGCCTGTGGCGATACCACCTCCATTCTGGTACGCGTGGTAAATGAGCCAGTAGCAACTGCTTCGGCTTCGTTGCAGCAGGTATGCGCCGGCGGGGCCGTATTGCTGCGTGGCCGGGCCCGGCGCCCGGCAGGAGCAGGGAGCACCCTCAACGATACCTATACCTATAGCTGGAGTGGCCCGGGCATCACTGCCGGTAGCGCAACGGATTCGACCGTTACGGTGCGTCCAACCGTGCTCGGGATTAACACTTACACCCTGACGGCCAACGGTGCCGCTCCTTATGGCTGCGACGCTACCACAACGGTTCAAGTAATCGTAGTGCCGCCGCCCACGCTCACCACGCTGCTCTCCATTGCCAACACGACGGTGGCCACGGCTAAAGTATGCGCAGGTGCTCCCGTGGTACTCCGCGTACGTGCCCGCCGCCCCACCGGTGCCGGTAGCACCCTGAACGATACCTACACCTTCGCCTGGACTGGCCCGGGCATCGTGGGCAATGGTCGCGACTCCGTGGTGACGGTGCGCCCCACCACCCGTGGCATCAATAATTACTCGGTAGTAGTGACGGGCAGCAATCAGTTCAACTGCTCGGCTACCGCCACGGCCCAGGTAGAAGTAGTAGCGCCGCCCGTGGTGCGCGCCACCACGAACAACGCCTACATCTGCCCCAGTGGCACGGCCACGCTGCAAGGTTCGGCCACGTCGGCTAGCCTGACCGATACCTACACTTACACCTGGAGCGGCGCTGGCGTAGCAGCCGGCACCACGGGCGCAACCCTGACGGTGCGTCCCACGGTAACGACGCGCTACATTGTGACGGCCACCGGCCTCTCGCAATACGGCTGCTCCGATACGGCTTCGGTCGTGGTACGGGTGACGCCTGCGGTGCTGTCGAGCTTCACCACGGCTGACTCCGTGGGCCTCAATGGCCAGCGCACCAACCGCCCGCCGGTTATTTTTACCTTCAAGAACAACACGGTAATCAATGCCCCCGGCCAGTCGCCGACCACTACGGTTACCTATGCCTGGTCCTACCAGCGCGTGCGCGACATTGCGGGCGTCGGCGTGAATGAGCCGGTAACCGTCTTCGGCGGTAACACGGCTACTCCTACTCCGCTGCAGCTTGGTGTATCAGGCTACTACGTGGTTCGCCTCACCACCACCGCAACGGTGGGCGGTTCGGCCTGCGCCTCTTCGACCTCGAGCAAAACTGTGCTGGTGCCCGATTTGCAGGTGCCGAACGTAATCACGCCGAACGGCGACGGCCTGAACGACGTGTTCAAGGTGTCGACGGCGGGTACGTCCAGCAAAATGGAAATCTACAACCGCTGGGGCCGCAAGGTGTACGAGCAAGCCGGCTACCAGAACAACTGGGGCGGCGACAACCAGCCTGCTGGTGTGTACTACTACATGCTCACCGACCGCAACGGTGCGCAGACCAAAGGCTGGATTGAAATAGTGCGCTAAGCACTCGCTTCTCTCCAGATGCATCAAAAAAGGGTGCCGCGATTATCGCGGCACCCTTTTTTTGTTGTGGCCTACTGTAGTTCAGGGCTCTTGAGCAGCGGCTGGTTCAGGCGGATTGCCCGAGGTGGTGCCGCTCGTTCTTCACGGCGTTCTGCACGGTCCAGGTCACTTCGTGCCGCAGGGCGAACTGGCGCACCGGGCAGGCGGGCATCAGGCATAGGGAGCAGGCAGCAAAGGTGCAGGGGTCGGCGTGCACAAACATTTCGACTTCCACGGCAAAGCGCGCCCGAATGAGCTCCTCAATGTCGTGCAGCTCGGTGTGCACCTGGTCCAGGGTGAAATAGTAGGGCATCTGCATGTGGCAGTCGATGTGCAGGTTGGCCCCGTAGCGCTGCACGCGCAGGTTGTGCACGTCAATCCACGGCGCGCGGCGCTGGGCCTGAAGCTCGGCAATGACTTCGGCCACCACGGCGGTATCGGTTTCGTCCATCAGGCCCGATACGGCCCGGCGCAGCATCCGCCCGCCATTCACCAGAATGAAGCCGCCCAGCAGCAGCGCCGCGCCCGAGTCGAACCGCACGATGCCCGTGGCCGCCACCAGTACCAGCGCCCCCGACGACACGATAGATGTGAGCGCATCGATATAGAGGTGCTGCCCGTCGCCCACCAGCGCCACCGATTTCAGGCGCTTGCCGTTGCGCACCAGCAGCAGGCCCACACCCAGATTCACCACGGCGGTGCTGGCCAGCAGCAACACGCCCCAATCGGGCCGGGCCACGGGGTGGGGGTGCAGGAAGTGCCCGCTGGCGCTGTAGAGAATGAATGCGCCGGCCATGAAAATCAGCCCCCCTTCAAACCCGAGCGACAGGTTCTCAACTTTGCCGTGGCCGTAGGGGTGGTTTTCATCCTTGGGCAGGCTGGACAGGTAGAGGCTGTAGAGCGCAAAGCCACTGGTGGCCACGTTGATAATGCTTTCCAGGGCATCGGTGAGCACCGCCTGGGAGCGGGTGAGGTGGTAGGCGTAGAACTTAATGGCCACGAGCCCGATGCTGACCACGAGGGACAGCAGGCCGAGGCGGTACTTGGTTTGGGAGGGCGTCATGCAGCGGGATTTTTCGGCGCAAAGGTCGGGTACCGGTCGCAAGCAGGGCGGCGTATTTCGGGCGGGCTCTTCCCGATTACCACCGCTGCTAATGCCCGATTATACCTAAATCGTTCGCCAGCCGCTGCCTGCGCGATGGCCGGGCTTTCCTCATGTGGCGAATAATTGCCGGGCGGGCACAACTTTTTTCGCTTAACTCTGTATTTAAGTCGGTCGAAAATAATTTTTAGGTTAACCTAAAAATGCGTAAATTTGAAGTGAATCAGTCCTCAAACGTGCCTCCATCCATTATTACCGAACCCAAGCAACCGGCTGTCGAAACCGGCTGGCGCCACCCTCGCCGGGGCAACTCGCTGAGCGAGGTTTTCGCCAGTATCAAGGTGCCCCCGGCCGATGCGCCGTTCTGGCGCAAGCTGATGGCCTTCTGGGGGCCGGGCCTGCTGGTAGCCGTAGGCTACATGGACCCCGGCAACTGGGCCACCGACCTGGCCGGCGGGGCCCGCTACGGCTATACGCTGCTGTCGGTGGTGCTGATTTCCAACCTGTTCGCCATGCTGCTTCAGCACCTGGCGGCCAAGCTGGGCATCGTGACCGGGCGCGACTTGGCGCAGGCCTGCCGCGACCACTACTCGCGCCCCGTCAGCCTGATGCTGTGGGTGCTGTGCGAAATCGCCATCGCGGCCTGCGATTTGGCCGAAGTCATCGGCTCGGCCATTGCGCTCAAGCTCTTGTTTGGTCTGCCTCTGGCTTGGGGCGTGGTCTTCACCACGCTGGATGTGCTGGTGGTGCTGTACTTCCAGAACAAGGGCTTTCGCATCATCGAAAGCATCGTGGCCGGCCTCATTATGCTGATTTTCGGCTGTTTCTTGTACGAAATCATTGCCTCGCATCCCGACTGGCTGGCGCTGAGCAAGGGCTTGGTCCCACGCCTTGAAGTGGTGACCAACCCGCAAATGCTGTACGTGGCCATCGGCATTCTGGGGGCTACGGTGATGCCGCACAACCTGTACCTGCACTCCAGCATCGTGCAAACGCGGGCTTTCCCGCAGGACGAGCCGGGCAAACGCTCGGCTATCAAGTTCGCCACCATCGACTCGACGCTGGCGCTGTTCCTGGCGTTTTTTGTGAATGCGGCCATTCTGGTGACGGCGGCGGCGGCCTTCCACGGCAAGGGCTACGAAGATGTGGCCGACATTGCCGATGCCCACAAGCTGCTCACGCCGGTGCTGGGAGCGGGTGCGGCCAGCGTGTTATTTGCCGTAGCCCTGCTCGCTTCAGGTCAGAATTCGACCCTGACCGGCACGCTGGCCGGCCAGATTGTGATGGAGGGCTTTCTCGATTTGAAGCTGAAGCCTTGGAAGCGGCGGCTCATCACGCGCCTCATTGCCGTGATACCGGCCCTGATAGTGGCCATCCTCTACGGCGAGAAAGGGACCGGGCAGCTGCTGGTTCTCAGTCAGGTAATTCTCTCGTTTCAGCTCAGCTTCGCGGTGGTGCCGCTGGTGTTGTTCACCAGTAGCAAGGCCAAAATGGGCGTGTTTGTGAACCGGCCGTGGGTGAAAATCGTGGCCTGGATAGTTTCGGGTATCATCATCAGCCTCAACGTGTTTTTGCTCTGGCAAACCTTCTTTGCTTAATAATTTCTTCTGGTCCCGTTGGCCGCCGCCTGCGCGTGAAAGCGTGCGCTGCGGGCCAGCGGGTGAGGCGAGTGGATAACTCGCCGTCGTAGTTCATTTCCCATTTCAATCAGCTCTGGGTTTCAAGGTTAGCACCCGCACATTTTGCGGCGCAGAATCCCTATGTCCTTTTATATCCAATAAAATAGCTATGAAAATACTGTTGACACTAATTGTTTTGGTTCCACAACTGGCTTTTGCTCAGTTGGCTTCTCTTAGTGGAGTGGTACGTGGTGCCGCTCGCCAGCCGGTGCCGTTTGCCAGTGTGGCCGTGGTGGGCACCACGCTGGGGACCGTGGCCGACGCAGCGGGCCGCTACGAACTAGCCGGCATGCCGGCCGGGACGGTGCGTCTGCGGGCCAGCGCCGTGGGCTTCGCGCCGATAGAGCAGCGCGCCGAATCAACCGCCGGTCAGCCTCAAATACTTGATTTCCTGTTGCAAGTGGCCTCCGCTGACCTTGGCGAAGTGGTGGTGACGGGCGTGGGCCGGGCCACCGAAATCCGGCGCAGCCCCGTGCCCATTGCCACCCTCAGCCGCCGCGAAATCAACCTCAACGCCAACACCAACGTCATCGACGCGGCCGTGCGTGGCATTCCGGGCCTGAGCGCCGTGACTACCGGCCCCAATGTGTCGAAACCCTTCATCCGGGGACTGGGCTACAACCGCGTGCTGACCCTCTACAACGGCCTGCGGCAGGAAGGCCAGCAGTGGGGGGACGAGCACGGTGTAGAGGTCGACGGCTACGACATTGAGCGGGTGGAAGTGGTGAAAGGCCCCGCCAGCCTGCTCTACGGTTCCGATGCAGTGGCCGGCGTGGTGAACCTGCTGCCCGCCCTGCCCAGCGGCCCCGAAGGCCGGCTGCGCGGCGAAGTCCTCAACGAGTACCAGTCGGCCAACGGCCTGGTGGGGAATTCGCTGGGGCTTAACTACCAGAAAAACGGCTTCCAGACCAGCTTCCGGGCCAGCCACCGCCTGGCGCGCGACTACCGCAACAGTGTGGATGGCCGGGTGTATAACACCGGTTTCCGCGAGTTGACGCTAACCGGGATGGCGGGCGTGAGCAAGCGTTGGGGCAGTTCGCACTGGTACCTTACGCTGTACGACAACCAGCAGGAAATCCCGGATGGCAGCCGCGACTCGCTCAGCCGTCGCTTCACCCGCCAGGTGTCTGAGAGCCGGCTGGACAATATCAAAAAACGCCCGCTGGTGAGCGATGATGAGCTGAATTCCTATGCCATCAGCACCCTGCACCAGCGCATCCGGCACTACCGGGTATTCACCAAAACGCAGCTGCATCTGGGTGGCGGCGAGCTGCACCTGCTGCTGGGTGCGCAGCAGAACACGCGGGAAGAATTCAACCACCCCACCGCACCCGGCCAGCCTGGCCTGGCCCTGCGCCTCACTACCTACACCTACGATGTGCGCTACCACCTACCCGACTGGCAGGGCCTGCAAATCAGCCTCGGCAGCAACGGCATGGGCCAGCTCAACCGCCACCAGAACGCCACCGATTTTCCCATTCCCGACTACAACCTGCTGGACGCGGGCGGCTTCCTGCTGCTGAAAAAGCCCCTGGGCAAGCTGGAGCTGAGCGGCGGCCTGCGCTACGATACCCGCCTCGTGACCTGGAATAATTTCTACCTGGCCCCCAACCCGGCCACTGGTTTTGCGGGTGCGGCTGGCCCCGGCGCGGCGGGAGCGGAGCTGCCGTTTCCGGCGTTTCGGCAGCGCTACCAAGGCGTGTCGGCCAGTGCGGGGGCGAGCTTTGTGGCCACCGAGCAGCTCACGCTGCGCGCCAACCTGGCCCGCGGCTACCGCGCCCCGAATATTCCCGAAATCGGCTCCAACGGCCTCGACCCCGGCGCGCACATCGTGTACCTCGGCAACCGTAGCTTCCGGCCCGAGTTCAGCTGGCAGCAGGACGTGGGCGTGCTCTGGCACCAAACCACGCTCGATGCCTCGGTGGAAGTGTTCCACAACTACGTGCAGAACTTCATCTATCAGGGCCGCTTGCTGAACGAGGCCGGGCAGCCGGTCGTCATCGTGCCCGGCAACACCACCTACCAGTTCCAGCAATCCGCCGCCCGGCTCTACGGCCTGGAAGCCAGCCTGAACTGGCGGCCCGCCGCGCTGCCGTGGCTGGCGCTCAACAACAGCGTGGCTTTCGTGAACGGCCAGAACGCCGACGCCAGCCAACTCGAACGCCAGGGCGAGGCCGCCCGCTACCTGCCGCTCATTCCGCCGCTGCGGGCCCGCTCCGAAGTGCGCGCCACGCTGCCCATCAGCAAAGGCCGCCTCACGGGCACCTACTTCCGGGCCACCGTGGACGGCAGCGCCAGTCAAAATCACTTCTACGCCCTCGACAACACCGAAACCGCCACCGCCGGCTACGCCCTGCTGGGCCTGGGGGCCGGCACCACCCTAACTACCACTGGCGGCCGGCCGCCAGTGCAGCTCATCGTGCAGGTTGATAACGTGTTCGATACCGCCTACCAGGCCCACCTCAATCGTTTGAAATACTTCGAATACTACGCCGCCGCGCCCAACGGCCGCTCGGGCATCTACAACCCCGGCCGCAACGTGGCGGTGAAAGTGGTGGTGCCGTTTTAGCCGTTGCGGCCGCCGGCCCGTACAGGCGCTCATGAAACACCTCTTCTGGCTTGCTTACCTGCTTCCGGTAATTGGCTATGCCCAAACTCCTGCCAAAACTTCCCCCTACGATTCGGCCCACTTCAGCTGGCGCAAGCCCGTGCCGCGCAACCGCCTGCGCGAACTCCAGCCCGACCGCCCCGGCATCACCGAAAGCCCCTTTACCGTGGATGCCGGCCACGCCCAGCTGGAAGTGGACGGCTTGCGCCTGCTGAACAGCGGCAGCGGCAACGACGACAAAACCCGCGAGCTGCACGCCGCCTACACCATGCTCAAACTGGGCCTGAGCCGCCGCACCGACGTGCAGCTCGAAGTGCCCATCTACAGCATCGCCAAGCAGCGCCCCGCCGGTACCGACGAGTGGCAGGAGCGCCACGCCGGCTTCGGCGACGTGACGCTGCGGGTGAAACATAACTTCCTCGGCGACGACCAGGACGGCAAGCTCGCCATGGCCGTGATTGGCTACGTGCGCCTGCCCACCGGCGGCCCCGTTGGCGACGGCGGCACCGAATACGGCGTCGTGCTGCCCATCGACGTGGAGCTGAGCGACCAAATCAACCTCGAAGCCCAGCTCGAAACCGACCTCAACTACGACCGTGAGCAGGCTACTCGCTACCTGGGCCTCATGCCCTCGGCAGCGCTGGAGTGGGATTTTGCCAAAAAAGTGGGCGTTGTCATCGAAGGCGTGACGCAGTGGAACACCGAGCAGCGCCGCTGGCAGGCTTCTACCAACATTGCCCCCATTTTCAAAGTAACCGACAACTTCCAGCTCGATTTCGGCACGCACATCGCCCTCAACCGCCTGAGCGACCACCAATACTTCGTCGGCTTTACACTGCGCCGCTAACTGCCTGTTAATAAGGAATGAGGAATGAAGAATGAGGAATT
>JAQBNT010000056.1 GCA_028288445.1 Hymenobacter sp.
CATTCCTCATTCCTCATTCTTCATTCATTTTTATGGAAGAAGATATCCGCATTTACGTCGAAGAAGCCCCTGGCCAGCGCACGGAGCTCATCGGCCCCACCGATATGGGCCTGAGCCTGATGGAACTGCTGAAAGCCAGCGGCTACGATATCATGGCTACCTGCGGCGGTATGGCGCTGTGCGCCACCTGCCACGTCGAGGTATTGGCCGGCCCCGCCCTACCTGAGCCCGGTGATGATGAGCTCGACATGCTCGAAACCCTGCCCGTGGTGCACGAAGGCTCCCGCCTGAGCTGCCAGATTCGCCTCACGCCCCGCACCGATGGGCTGGTGGTGCGCCTGGCCCCGACAGGCGCGTAGCTGTCATTGCGAGGCCGCAGGCCGTGGCAACCGAAGGTCAGCACAGCTAATCCGTCCTGTCAAACCCAGACACCCTCTTTTACCAGAAAGCCCCTATACTTCACGGTATGGGGGCTTTTTGCTGTTAAAAAAGGCTTTATCACATCTCAGGGCTCAGCGCATTGTGAGGACGGATTAGCTGCGCTGTCCGTCGGGTGCCGCGTTACGCTGCGCTCCACTTGCAATGACAGGCGTTACCCGGCTGTGGCCAGCCGCTCGCGCATCCGCTCCTTAGCCGCTTCCGATAGCACCGGGCCAGCCTGCGCGCGGGCGGCGGCCGAGGTCCGCGCCCACTCTGCAATCAGCACGGTTTGCTTGGCGTAGCGGTTGCAATACGGACAGTAGCGCAGGTGCAGCCACAGGTTCACCCGCTGCTCGCGGGCGAGGTCCTGGTCGGCCTGCTGCTCCAAGAGCAGGGTGGCGCGTTGGCAGTTGATAAGTCGTAGCATAGCGGATAGTTAATTTTTGCCGAGGCCGTGCTTTTCGAGGCAGCGGCGCAGCTGGAGCTTGGCCCGGTGCACGATGACCCAATAATTGGCCGAACTCAAACCCAGCTCCTGACAAATTTCTTCGGCCGATAATTCCTCCACGAAACGCAGGGCAAACACGGCTTCCTGCTGCGGCGGCAGCCGCTCCTGGCAGCGTTGCAGGATGTCGTGCAACTCCTGCTGCTCCAGCGCGGCATCGGCGTGCAGCCAGCTCACGGGAGCTTGCGGGCCGGTCCAATGGCCGTTTTCTGGCACGAAAAAGTCGGCTTCGGTGGGGCCGCCATCTCCTATTTCGTCCAGCCCGACGTGGGTGGCGCGGGCCTGCCGCCGGTAGTGGTCGATGATTTTGCGGCGCAGAATGACGAACAGCCAGGTGCGCTCCGAGGCTTCGGCCCGGAACGTGGCCAGGCCATCCAGGGCACTAAGAAAGGTTTCCTGCACCAGCTCTTCGGCTGTTTCCGAATCGGAAACACGGCTTAGAGCAAACCGGTAAAGCTCGTCGCCGAAGCGAGCCGGCCATTGGGCCGGAACAGGAGTGGTTGGGGTCATGCGGGGCAGCGGCTGGGCGGGCAAGGGCCGCCCTACAATAGTACGCTTTGCCGGATGCGCAGTTTCGCTCTTGCTGAGCACAACGCCGGATTAATTGCCAAGTGCCACCGTAGCCGCGCCCACTATGCGGCGCGAGGCCACCTCCTGCACCAGCACCACGGCCCGCAGGTTAGGCCGTTTCCAGTCGGCCGCCAGCTTCAGGGCCGGGTTGGCCGCAAAGGTGCCGTCGGCCCCTACCCGGCCCAGCGGCAGCAGCTGGCGCACCACGGCCGCGTGGTGCAGCAGCAGGCCCGAGTTTTCGCCCCGGCCAATCTGCGAGGCCAGGCCGCTTTCGGTGATGGCCAGCAGCACTTCGGTGGCGGGCGTGCCGGCGGGCACGCTGCTCACGCGCACCTGCGCCGTGCTGCCGGCCAGCGCCACAGCCACGGTGGCTTGCGGAGCTTTGGCCGCTTTGGCCACGGCGGCGGCCAACGCTGCGGTGCGGCTGCCCACCAGCTCGTAGCGGCCATTCACCACGGCCTGGGGCGTGTAAGAGCCCGTGCCAAATTCTTTCGCATACGCTCGCTGCCGCTCGGTGTAGGCTGGAGCCGAAAAAGCGTCTTTCCAACCCAGCCGGTTCCAGTAATCGACGTGCTCACCCAAGGCGATAACCTCCGCGCCAGGCACCGACTGGGCTTTTTCCAGCTCGCGCAACGCCGCGTCAGCGGCCGGGCAGCTGGAGCAACCTTCGGAAGTAAAAAGCTCTACGACAACCGGCACCCGGCCGACTCCGGGCACCGGAGCCACCGGCCGCGCCGGCACCAGCGCCACCCAACTGCCCAATAACGGAACAGCCAATAACCACCTTGATGCTTTCATAACAATCTGAAAAAGCAGATGCGAAGGCTACCGGACGCAAACGCGGCCAGCACTTCTATTACCTGGCCAGACGCGGCATCAGCCCCGGCCTTACATCTTGCCCAAGGAAAGCCGATATTGTGAAATTAAGAAACAATGCCACAAGACAAAAGCCCCCAACCCGCCGGAGCGAATTGAGGGCTTTTTACTTACGCTGGCACCGCGACAAAAGCGGCGTGGTGGCAGTATTACTGGCCGCGCTTGGCCGGCAGCTGGCCGGTGGTGCCCGCCGCCGGCACCACCGGCGAAGGTGCCGCAGGAGCCTTCGCCGCAGCCTCAGCCGCACCGGGCGTGAAGTTGAACATCTCCAGCACGATGCGCCAGCCGGCATCGGCTTCGCGGCGCCAGATGCGCAGGAAGGTGCCGTTTTCCTCGGGGTGGTTGGTGCTGGCCGGGCGGTGGAGCGAGCCCACCACGTAGCCCAAATCGCCGGCGGCGGCCAGGTAGCCGGTGTTGGCAATGAAGAGGTAGCCGCCGTCGATGGCTTTCATGTTGGCCGAGGCCGCCGCGCCCTGCATCATCGACAGGCCCGACCGGTAGAGGCGGGCTTCGGCGCTCAGGTACTGCTGGTAGGTGGCCCCGGGCTTCATGAGCTCGGCGGCGGCAAACTTGCTGTCGACTTCGAGCACGATGTTGGACGGTGCGGTGCTGGGCGTGGCGGCGGCGGCCATCAGGCGGGGCCGGGCCACGGTGGCTGCCTGCGCAGGCGCGGCCCCAATGCGCTCGATGCCCATATCGACGGCAAATTTCCAGCGGCCATCCAGCTGCTTGCGCCACACGGTCACGTACTCGCCGGCCGCCACCGGGCGGTTGTTTTGCAGCATGGTCCAGGGGCCGGTGGTGTAGCCCATGTCGCCCGACTGCGCGGCATCGGCCAGCACCGGGTACCAGGCCAGCTTGTTGCCGGGGCGCGAGGGGCGCGTGCGCCACACTTCCTGGGCATTGGCCAGCTTGCCATTCTCCGTCACCAGGGCCGTAGGGGCACTATTGGCCAGAAACGCGGCTTCCGTACTTGTCTGCGTGGCCTGGGCGGCAAAGGCTACTTCGGCCGCTACTACCACCGCGTGGGGCGACTGAGCAAAAGCGGCCATTGGCAGCATAAGGGCAACCGTAGCGCCTATAGTCAACTTATTCTTCATAGGATACAAGGAAAGAAGATTCACAATGCTAAGGTACGCGGTACGGTATAATTATACTTTTGGTACAATTTTCACTTCGCCTTTCCGTGCCGAACTTGCGGCCTTATTGGCCTCACTGGGCCGGTTTTGGCTTTTTGGTCTTCCTGCTTTATTCGTTTTTTTCCCTGCTTTTATGAAATTACCAGACCTCACCGCCCGGGCTCGCCGCATTCGCCTGGTTCTCACCGATTGCGACGGCGTGCTAACCGATGGCGGGGTGTACTATTCCGAGCGGGGCGAGGAAATGAAGCGCTTCAGCATCCGCGACGGCATGGGCGTGGAACGCCTGCGCAACCACGGCATCCTCACGGGAATTATGACCGGCGAAATGTCGCCCTCCGTGCGCACCCGCGCCGCCAAGCTGCGCATCGAAGAGCTGCACCTGGGCATCAAGGACAAGCCCGCCTGCCTGCACGAAATCCTGGCCCGCACCGGCCTGACGGCCGAGGAAGTGGCCTTCATCGGCGACGACACCAACGACGTGGAAATTCTGGGCCTGGTTGGTTTCTCGGCCTGCCCCGGCGACGCTACTTCCTTTGCCCGCGCCGTGGCCGACTTTCATTGCCAGACCGCCGGCGGCCACGGCTGCTTCCGCGAGCTGGCCGAGTTCATCATCGCGGCGCAAGAGGGGCATTTGTCATCCTGAGCATTCTGCGTTAATCGCAGAATGCTCAGGATGACAAATGCCCCTCT
>JAQBNT010000067.1 GCA_028288445.1 Hymenobacter sp.
CATCTTGAGCGCAACGTGTCATCCTGAGCGCAGCGAAGGACCTTATCACGTCTGAACAGTTTGCAGTAGTTAGTGCTGCGTGAACGTGATAAGGTCCTTCGCTACGCTCAGGATGACAGGAGAGGGAAATATCAAAACACAAAAAAGCCACCCTGAAACAGAGTGGCTTTTCTCACCTTTTTTCTGCAAAAAAGTACCTAGAGACTAGGTATGGTCAACACCTGCCCCACTTCAATGTGGTCAGGGTTGTCGCCGATGAGCGCCTTGTTGGCGTCGTATATCTGGTGCCACTTGGCGGCATCGCCGTAGTGGTGTTTGGCTATTTTGGAGAGGGAGTCGCCGCTGACAACGGTATACGTGTCGCCGGAGGTTTCAGGTTTGGCATTGCCAAAAAAATCGGTGCCGCCAGCCGCCGGCTTAGCCGCGGGCTCTACGGGCTTTTGCTCGCCTTTGTCGCTGATGAAATCGAAGAGTCCCATGGTTTCGGTGAAGTTAAATGGAGAGATAAATTCTGCCGGAAACGCTTGCGGGCGGGCCGACCGGGATGCTATACGGACAAGTTTAGGCGGGGTTTCGTTCTAAACTCTTTTGCGCCTGCATCGTAAGCCGACGAAGCCGCACCGCGTGCGTCATGTTTTCATTCTTTCACCATTACCCTTAGTGCACATGAAACTCCAGTCCCTTTTTTCGCTCCGTTACTTCGCCAGCCTGCTGCTGCTTGTGTCGCTGTTTGCCGCTTCGTGCAGCAACGACAAAGGCAAAGTGGAGGGCGTGAACATGCTGTACGGCACCGATAGCAAGGTGTGGAAAACCGCCAAGGAAACCGACACTGCCGGCGACAAAGTGAAGCAAACCGATGCCCAAAAGCAAGAGGAACTGCGCATTTTCGCCAACGGCACCTACAACATGACCGGGGCCAGCGGCGCCGTTTCAGGCAAATACACGTTTGACCAGGCCGGCAAAACCATCACCATGACCCCCGACGGCGCTACCACCAGCAACACCTTCGCCGTGGAAACCCTCACCGATGACAAGCTCACCCTGAAATCGGCCGATGGAGCCGCGCTGATGCTGGAGGCTGAGTAAATCAAGCCAGATTCAAGTAATCAGAAAGCCCCGAACCAATCTGGTTCGGGGCTTTTTTGTGCGGTTTATTCGGTGATGGGATGGGGTACAGCCACCGGCCGCTTCGCAAATACCCGTGCCACCCAGCGCGGGAGGAAGATGGTGCCCAGCACCAGATACAGGTAGTACGTGACCACCCGGTACAGCAGCACCATGAAGCTGGTGAGCGTGGCCGTGCCAATGAACTTGCCGAAAAATGTGGGAAACGCGCCCTCCACAATGCCCGCGCCGCCCGGCGTGATAGCCAGCAGCAGCAGCACTTTGTAGGTGAGGTTGCGGGCGAAGATGAAGAGGAAGGTATCCGCATCCATCGGCACGAAGGCGGCGATGAGGCAGCCGATGACGAGGTAGCGGGCCGTCCAGACGAAGAACGTGCTGCCCGCTGCCCGCACCCAGTAAATGGCCGGGTTGCCGCGCAACTGGATGGATGCCTCCATCATGCCCTGGCCGTGCTTGTAGGCCGAGCGTTGCCAGCGCCGCAGCAGCCGGAACGAGAACAGCCGCACCAGCAGCCGGCGCACCGATTTCGGATTGATGAAAATGGCGTAGAGCATCAGCCCCGCGTAGGCCGTAACGGCTACGTAGCTGACCACAAACGCCACCCGCAACGTGGCGATGAACGCGCCCTGCATGGCCTCGTGCGGGTAGAGCCCGGCCCCGGCAATGAGGACGACCAGCGGCACCATGATGACGTAGTACAGGTTATCCATCAGGGCCGTAACCATGATGTAGGCCAGAGACTTGCCCAGCGGAATGCCTTCCTTGTTCAGAATAAACGAGGCTACCGCCGTGCCGCCCACCGCCGAGGGCAGCACGCAGGAGGCAAACTCCCAAATCATAATCACGTCGAGGCTCTGGCGGTAGTTCAGCTCGCGCTCGGCAATGTGCCGGATGCGGTAGATGTAGCCAAAATCGCGGGCCAGCAGCACCCCCAGCGTGATGAGCAGCCACTCCCAGCGGGCGTGGGCCAGCGGGGCAAGGTCGCCGGGCTTGTAGCTGCGCCAGAACATAAATCCCACCACGCTCAGGCCAATCACAACGGGCAGAATGAGCCGCGAGGGCTGCAAGCGCTGCAAAAAATGCGCGTCGTCTTCGGGCAGGGGAGCGAGGGTTTTGTCGGTCATCGAAGGAAATAAAGCAGCCCGGCAAAAGTAGGCGTTAGCCGGCCGGTGACTGATTAAAAATGGATTAAGGTGATATGAAAAACGTCATGCCGGGACAAGCTCAGCATGACGTTTTTCAGTGATAACCCGCGCCGTTGCGCTAAGGGCGGCCGCCGGGGCTGCCGGCCGGCACCGTGCCGTTGGGCGTGCTGGTGCCGGGCGAAGGCGCATTGGCCGGCGCGTTGATGGGGTTCGTTACCGGCGCTACTGGCTGGCGGCGCGTGGTATCGGCGGGCGGGGCCGTGGCGGGGCGCAGGTCAGGGGAGCCACCGGGGCGCTGGCCGGGCAGCTGGCGGCCCGTGCTATCGGTGGCCGGCTTGCCGGAAGTGCTGTCGGCAGGAGCAGCGCCGCGCTGCTGGCCGGGGTAGCCGCCGGGGCGGGCACCCGCGCCGGCCGGAGCCGCGCCGGGAGCACCGCCAGGGCGGGCCGCGCCGGCCGGAGCACCCGTGGGGCGAGCCCCGCCGCCGGGGGCACCACCGCCACCGCTAGGAGCACCGCCGCCACCGCCGCCCATGTCGCCGCCTTCGCCACCGCTTTTCAGGTCGTCGTTGTTGATGCTCTTGCCGCGGCGCGTGGGCGGGGCCACCGTCAGCTTGCCGATGCGGTAGCTCACGTTCACCTTGAAGCTCATGTTGTGCAGCACGTTGTTGCTGGCCTGGTCGATGAGCGGCGACACCACCGTATTGCGGATGGTGATGCTAGGCGTGAAGAAGTTCTCGGCCCCGAAGCCGATGCTGCCACGCTTCTCAGCAAAGTCGCGCTTCACGCTGAGGCTGTACACGCCGAAGCCGCTCTGGGTGCCTTGCAACTGCACTTGGTTACCGCGGTAGAACACGAAGCCTTGCAAGCCCCACACCGGCGTGAAATTATAGGAGCCAAACACGCGGCCGCTCATCACAAAGCCTTCGTTGGAGGCGTTGAAGCGGGCATCGGTGGCGTTGTTGGTGAGGGTAACGTAGTAGAAATCGGTGCCGGCGTTTAGGCTGAGCTTGCCGTTGTTGATGTTGGCAAATACGCTGCCACCGTAGGCATTCTGCTGGCCGATGTTGGCGTAGGTGGTCGTCACAATATCGGCACCCTCCACCGAGCGCAGGGCTTCAATAGAGCCCGTGGTATTGCGCATGAAAGTGCTGAAATTCAGGTTCAGGCGCTTGTAGGCGGTGCTGTAGCCCAGCTCGTAGTTATTCGTGTATTCGGGGGCCAGCTCGGGGTTGCCGTAGCTGATGTTCTTCGGATTCTGGGCGTTGCGGTTGGGGTTCAGGAATTGCAGCGACGGGCGCTGGATGCGCTTGTTGTACGCCAGTTTCAGCACGTTGCCGTTGGCGAGTTTGCGCGAGAAGTTCACGCTGGGCACCAGCACATCGTAATTGGGAATGTCGCTGGGTTTGGTCGAGTTCGCAAAATCGGCGCTGATGCTGGTGTACTCGTAGCGCAGGCCGGGTTTCAGGGTGAAGCCTTTGGGCAGGCCCAGCGTGTAGGCCACGTAGGCTGCCGTCACGTTCTGGCGGTAGTTGAACACGTTGTTGGACGAGAGCCCCACCGAGGGCACCACCGCGCCATTGGCCCCGTAGGAGGTAGTGGCATAGTCGGAATTCACGCGGCGCAGAATGTTCTTCGCGCCCATCTCCAGAATCTGGGTTTTGCTGATGGGGTTCTGATAATCCAACTGCACGGTGTACTCCTCGTTATAGCTGGGGTTGTCGTTCACGATGCGTGCCGGGCTGGTTGCATCGGAGGTGCTCAGGATGTTATTGGTAAAGCTATTGGTGCGGTCGTTGCGGCTGAACAAGGTCAGCAGGCTGATTTCGTGCTGCGGCTTCTCGAAGCTGTGCGTGTAGTTCAGACTCGCGTCTACGGTGCCCGACAGGTCCTTGGAATAGGTGTCGCGCTGGTCGGTGCTCAGGGGCGCACCCGTGGCGAAAGCGCCGGCGTAGCTGGTGCGCAGCAGGCCGTCCTGGTAGTTCTGGCCGCTGCGGGTGCCGTAGGCCACCGACGCTTGCAGGGAATTGAACTTGTCAATATCGTAGTCCCAGCCCAGCGTGTAGCGCCCGAAAATCTGTTGCAGGCGCGTGTTGGCCGATTGCAGCGTGGTGGTGGCCGAGCCGTCGGCAATGCTGCGCGTCACCTGCGTGTTCGAGAACTCGCCCGGCACGTTGTACTGCGCCCGGCCGAAGCCGCCCAGCGAGAAGCCCATTTTGCCGGTGCGCAGGCTGCCGTTTAGGCTCAGGTTGCTGCTGCGGGTGCCGGCGCTGGCATCAATGCCCAGCGTGGCACCGCGCAGGTTGTTCTGCTTGGTGATGATGTTGATGATGCCGCCTGAGCCTTCGGCATCGTACTTAGCCGAAGGCGAGGTGATAACCTCCACGGTCTTAATCTGGTCGGCCGGAATCTGCTTCAAGGCATCAGCAATGCTGTTGGCGGCGATGGTCGAAGGCTTGTTGTTGATGAGGACTTTGATGTTGGAGCTGCCGCGCAGGCTCACGTTGCCATCCAAATCCACGCTCAGCAGCGGCACGCGCTTGAGCACGTCGGTGGCGTCGCCGCCCCGGGCGGTCTGGTCGTTTTCGGCGTTGTACACCGTGCGGTCCACCCGCTCTTCGATGATGGCCTTCTGGCCGGTCACCACCACTTCGCCCAGCTTCTGGGACGAGGTGCCGAGCGCCACGGTGCCCAGGTTAACCACACCGCCGGCGGGCACTACCACGCCGGGACGGTCTTCGTTTTTATAGCCCAGGAAGCTGATTTGCACCGTGTAAGTCCCGGCCGGAATACCGGCCAGCACAAATTTGCCGTCGTCGCCGGCCACACCGCCGTTCACGGGCGAGCCCGCCGCGTCCAGCACGGCCACCGTGGCGTAGGATACCGGCTTGCCGGTCGTGGCATCGGTCACGGTGCCGCTCACGCGGCCCGCCGCCGCGCGGGGCGCGGCCGGGGCTGCCGTGGCGGGGCGGGCACCCGTGGGCGGCCCTTGCTGCGCAACAGCTAAATGGTTGATGCCCAAGAAGGCGGTAAGCAATACGGCCGAAGCCGGTAAGGTTCGTTTCATACAATTCATAACGGCCAAAGTGCCGTAATCGGGGCCGAAGGTTGCATCCTCCCGGCTCTTTTGTTGTTTGTGGGGCAAGCCGGTTGCTGGCTATATCGCTATCTGGCGCTGGCGCATTACGCAAAGGTCCTCGCTACGAAGCCCTTTATGACAGAAAACTAGATTATCATACACGTAACCCCGACCAAGCCCCGAATTCCTTCGGGCGTACAACCGCACTTCGC
>JAQBNT010000188.1 GCA_028288445.1 Hymenobacter sp.
GGTAATTTGACTCGTCCACCACATCGTCGTGGACCAGCGTGGCGGTGTGGAGCAGCTCAATTAGGGCCGCGCCGCGAAACGTGGCTTCGGGCAGCGGGTCGCCGGTGTTGGGCTCGGGGCGGGCGGCGCGGGCCGTGAGAAACACGAACATGGGCCGAATTTGCTTGCCCTTGCGCTTCACGATGTAGCCCATTATCTTGTCGAGCAGCAGCACTTTGGTGCGCATCGACTGACGGAACTTGTGCTCAAACTCTTCCATTTCGGCCGCGATGGGGGCCTGAATCTGGTCGAGGGACAAGGGGGAGTGTTGGGGCATTGCGGCGACAATGATACGGCAGAACGGCGGAGAGGCCATCAGCGCGGCCCCAACCTTTTGGGCCGGCTACGAATTATAACCGCGGCGGCGGCCAATTGGCGGCGCTTCGCTCCTACCTTCGCCAGATGCTCACTCACGCCTCCTTCATGCTCTCGGGCGCTGCCCACGGCCGGCCTTTCGAGGCCGATGCTACCTATCAGGCCACCGGCCATGCCAAGCCGGTGCTGCTGTTCGTGCACGGCTTCAAGGGGTTTAAGGACTGGGGGCACTTTCCGCTGCTGGCCGATTATTTCGCGGCGCAGGGCTTTGTATTTGTGAAGCTCAACCTGTCGCACAACGGCATCGTGGTGGGCGGCACCGGCGATTTGGAGGATTTGGACGCGTTCGGGCGCAATAATTTCAGTATTGAGCTTGACGACATTGGGCAGGTAATCGACGCGCTTTTTACACCCAGGGCCACGCCCTTACCCGCCGCCGAGATGGATTTGCAGCGGTTTTTCCTGGCCGGGCACAGCCGGGGCGGCGGCCTGGCGCTGCTGAAAGCGGCTGAAGACCCGCGCGTGCGGGCCGTGGCCACCTGGGCCGCCATCGCCGAAGTGCATCCGCAGTGGCCGCAGTCGATATTTGATGAGTGGCAGCGCACGGGCGTGCTGCACGTGCCCAACATGCGTACCGGCGTGGAGTTGCCCATGCACTACCAGATTGTGGAGAATTACCACGCCAACCGCCCGCGCCTCGACATTCCGCACAACGTGCGCCGCAAGCTGAAACAGCCGCTGCTCATCATCCACGGCGACCAGGACGAGACGGTATCGGTAGATGCCGCCCACAAGTTGCAACAGCTCAAGCCCAATGCCGAGCTGCTGCTGGTGCCCGGAGCCACGCATATGTTTGGCGGCGCGCACCCCTGGCCCGAAACGGAATTGCCCGCTCCCGCCCGCCATGTGGCAGAAGCCACGGCAGCCTTTTTTAAGCGGCAGAAATGAGCAATGAATCTGTACTGGCCTACCTTTTATTAGGCAGCAACCTAGGCGACCGCGCCGCGCTGCTGGCCCAGGCCCGTGCCCGGCTGGCAACCACGGCCGGGGCCATCGTGGCCGAATCCGGGATTTATGAAACGGCAGCGTGGGGCCGTGAAGACCAGCCGGCGTTTCTGAATCAGGCGCTGGCGGTGCGCACGGTTTTATCACCCGAAGAATTGCTGACAGCCTGCTTGTCGACTGAACAGGCCGCTGGCCGCGAGCGGCGCGAGCATTGGGGTAGCCGCACACTGGACGTCGACATCCTGTTTTTTGGGCCGGGAATTATTGCTACGCCTACGTTGAGCGTACCGCACCCGCGCTTGGCCGAGCGCCGGTTTGCACTGGTGCCACTGGCCGAAATTGCCGGTTCGCTGGTTCATCCGCAGTTGGGCGAAACGATGGCCACACTACTCGCCCGCTGCTCCGACCCCTTGCCCGTGCGGCTCTGGACTGCCGAATGAGCCGCGACTGGCAGCGGTGGCACCCGGCGCAAATCCTGCGCTACGTGCCCCACCCGCACGGCCGCGCCCAATAGCCAGACGGCTACCAGCCCCGCTCCCAGCCAGCGCGGAGCCTGGGCCGGCCACGCTGCCAGCACGAGCAGCACCACGGGCGCAAACAGCACACTGGCGTACCGCTCGGCATCGTGAATACCGGCTGCGCTTTGGGCAAATACCGTGAGGCCCGCCACCAGCACTACCAAGGCCACGCTGGCGCTCCAAAGCGTTTTCAGCATCAGTTGAATTTGGGAGTCAGCTATAGCCCGTGAGCGGGGAAATGCCAGTGCACTATGCAACGATGCAGCCATTGGAGCAGCTTCTGAAATAGCTGCAGCGGCATAAGTAGCGGTTGTTTCAGCCTTAGCAGCGCTACGACGCGGCCACAGTAGCCCGCCCAGCACCAGCAGTCCGGCCGCCCACGCAAAAGCAGGCAACAGCACCCGGCCCGACACAGGCAGCGGCAGCAGCCAGCGCGCCAGCACGAAACCGTAATCGGCCGCTGAGCTTAACAACTGGCCCCAGCCCCGGCTGGGATGGTAGCGGCTGGGGCCGGCCACCAGCAGCGCGTACCACTGCCACAGCACGCCGCTGGTGCCGCTTATCAGCAGGTGTAAAAAAAGTACGCCCCGGCCACGCGCCCAGAGCCTGTGCCCCCCGCTCACGAGCAGCCCCGCTCCCACCCCGGCCAGTAGAAAAAGGCCAAGAGTGCGCTGCAAAGGCAACAAAACCCCAACGGCTGTGAGCACGCCCCACCACTGCCAACGGACCGTGCGTTGCCATTGCCACAGCGCCACAGCATAGGCCGCGAACAGCAGCAGAAAAACACTTTCGGCCCACACGAATTTGCTCACCAACAGCCACGGCGTACCTAAAGCCATTAATGCCGGCAGCACCATTATCCGGCGGGCCGGTAGCAACTGTCGGCCCAGCCAGCTCCACAGCAGCAGGCTACCCAGCAGGCACGCGCCGTGCAATACCCGCACGCCCGCCAGCGAGTTGCAGGCGCTCAGCAGCAGCGGGAATAGCGGGGGCCAGTAGCGGTACGGCGTGCCATCGGGGTTGAGCAGGTGGCCGGTTTCGCGCAACGTGCGGGCGGCGTGGAGGTAGTAGCGCGAATCGCCGGTGCCGGCCAGGCCGGGCGCGGTGGCGTAGGCAAACAGCGCCAACTGCAACAGCCCGGCCACCACCAGCAGTCCCACAAAGGGCCACCGGTAGCGCCGGGCTGCGGCAGAATCAGGAGACTCGGTAAATGCCATGGATTCTATTGTGCTGGCAGGCAAAACGTCATGCGGAGCGGAGTCGAAGCATGACGTTCTTGTTTACCCTGATGTCTTCTGCTTATGCCTAGAAGCTACCTACTGTGGCCGTGGACACTATTTTCTTCACCAGGCCCTGCAACACCTTGCCGGGGCCGCACTCCACGAAGTCGGTCGCGCCGTCGGCGGCCATGCGCTGCACCAGCTGCGTCCAGCGCACGGGGGCGGTGAGCTGGGCCAGCAGGTTGGCTTTGATTTCGGCCGGGTCGGTGTGGGGCAGCGCGTCCACGTTCTGGTACACGGGGCAGCGGGCGGGGCTGAAGGTGGTTTTCTCGATGGCCTCGGCCAGGGCGGCGGCGGCGCTCTGCATCAGGGGAGAGTGGAAGGCCCCGCCCACGGGCAGCGGCAGGGCGCGCTTGGCCCCGGCAGCTTTCAGGGCTTCGCAGGCCTGGGCCACGCCTTCGGCCGAGCCGGAAATGACGAGCTGGCCGGGGCAGTTGTAGTTGGCGGCCACCACTACGTTGCCGGCCTCCGTGATTTCCTGGCAGATGCGCTCCACCGTGGCATCGTCGAGGCCGAGAATGGCGGCCATGGTGCCGGGCTGCTCCTCGCAGGCGGCCTGCATGGCCTGGGCACGGCGGGCTACCAGCGGCAGCGCGTCTTCAAACTTCAACACGCCTGCGGCTACCAGGGCCGAGAATTCGCCCAGCGAATGCCCGGCCGTGCTGGCTGGCTGGAAATCGGGCCGCGCCACAAACTGCGCCACCGAATGCACGAAAATAGCGGGCTGGGTTACATCGGTGCGGCGCAGGTCCTCCTCGGAGCCGCTGAACATGATGTCGGTGAGGCTGAAACCCAGGATGTCGTTGGCGCGGGTGAGCAGGGCGCGGGCGTCGAGGTTCTGGTCGAACAGCTCGCGGGCCATGCCGGGAAACTGGCTGCCCTGGCCGGGAAATAGCACGGATTGAGTCGGATTCATCGGGAGTCGCGAATTAGCGGTTTTCGGGTGGTGGGAATTGGCAAATGGCAGCCGGCCGCTACCTCAGCGGCGGCAAAGCGGGCGCAAGCTGCACAAAAAGCCGCATTGCCCAAAAAAAGCGGAGCCAACCCCAGGGTCGGCTCCGCTTCAATATAAGGAGTGAATCAATCTAAACCCGTGATTAGCGGACGATTTCGACCCAGCCTTTGTAGGTGCGCTTAGTGTTGGCGAAGTCGGCAAACTCTACTTCCGCCAAGTAGAAATACACGCCGTCCACGGTTTTTACCTTCGCATTTTTCTCGCCCGTGGGCCCGCCGCCGTCCCAATTGATTAGGATGGGGTCGTCGGCCGTGGTGGTGTTCTCGAAGACTTTAACTCCCCAGCGGTTGAAGGCCTGGAAGTGGACGCGCCGCACCGGACTGCTGTTTTTGGGCCGGAACTGGTCGTTGGCCCCGTCGCCGTTGGGGGTGAAAATATTGGGCAGCTTGAAGAACACGCAATTGTCTTGGCAAGCCACGTTGCTCGTGTCGCTCACTGCGCCACTGCTGGCCACGGCCTGGATGGCGTAGCAGCCGCCCGAAAAGGCCAGGTTGCCGTGCACGTAACTGGTGGCGGTGGTGGTGCCCAGCGGCGTGAAGCGCCCCGTGGGCGTGGGCCGGTAAAACACCTTGTAGCTGACCGGGGCCACGTCGCAGCCGGCCGGGGTGTTGCCCACCGTCCAGCGCAGGCGGTTGCTGTATTTCTCATTCTGGCGCGGGAATTCGGGCAGGCTGGCCAAGCTGTCACAGTTGGTGGTCAGCAATTTGAGTACCGGTGTGCAGGGCGGCGAGATGAGGGTGAGGCAGCGCTCTTGGCTGCGGTTCAGCAGCGAGTTCAGGAAAGTGAAGCCGGCGTAGCGTCCGTTCGTTTCCACGTAGTAGCAGTAGTCCTGCCCCTTCACCAGCGCGGGGTCGCGGTCGGCGTAGGTGCCCCCGGCAGCCGTGGAAGTGGCCGTGCCGATGCGCACGTAGGCCCCGGCATTGCCGGTGCGGCGGTAGATGGCGGTGGGCTGCGCGGCATTGTCCCAGGGCACATTAAAGGTCCAGCTCACCGCGATGGCCGAGGCGGCTACGTTGGCGGGCAGCGCACTCACGCGCACACTGCTGGCAGTGGGCGAAAACTCGCTGACGGGCGTGGCCAGGGCCTGCACAAACTCCAGCTTATAAGTGTACTGCTTGTTCTGGGTATCGAGGCCAGAATCAACGTAGCTCGTATCAGCCAGGGCCGTGAACGGGCCGTGCGCCACCGCCACAAAGTCGGCGGCGGCCGGGGTCAGCCCCTCGGCCCGCGACAGGTTGTAGCGCACCGGGGTGGTGAAAGTACCGGTCACCGGGCGGGGCTGGGTCCAGCGCACGGCAATCTGGCCGGTGGAGGCGCTGGTGGTGGCCACGTCCACGTTGGTCAGCATGGCCCCGCGCCCGGCTACTTGGGCGCAGGCTTCGTTCGAGGCCAGACTTTCGCCGCCGGCCGGCAGCGGAAAGTCGGCGTAGATGCGGTAGCAGTAGTTCTGGCCCCGGTCCAGGCCGCGGTTGGTGTTGGTAGCGGCATCTCGGTTCAGGTCCGTAAACGTGGTCGCGGTGGGTCCTACCGTGGCAATGCGCACATAGCCCGATGAGGCCGGAATGCCCGTTTCACAGCCGCCCGGTGCGGTTCCGGGGTTCACTTTGCGGTAGATGTAGATGTTGGCGGCATTGGCGCAGGTGTAGGCGTCCCAGTTCAGCACCACGCTGTTGAGGCCGCCCGTTGCCACGGCGGGCGTAGCGCGCAGATTTTGCGGGGCCGGCCCTACCACCGTGATACGCCAGGTTTTCTCGTCAATCAGCGCCGGGTTGGTGGTGGAAGGCGAGGCTGGGTTGTCCTGGGCCTTAAATACTACGATGTACGGCACCTTGGCCACGTTGCTGCAAGTGGTTTGCCAGCTGAACGTGCCGGTGGCCTGCGGCGGGCCGGTCGTGGTTTGGCGGAACGTGGCCGGCGGGATAATTCCGCTATAGGCAAACAATGTGACAGGCGACTGCGGGCTGCTGGGCGTAGCCGCGTCCACGGCCGTCACGGCACCGGTTATGCGCGCACCGGCCACCACGCAGATATCCTGCGGAATGGTGATGGTGGGGCGGATATTAACCGAGGCCGTTACGATTATCTGCATGTCCCGAATCACCTTGCCAATGAGCCGACGCCCCAGTGGCACGCGCCGCCATTCTTCCACTTCAAACGCAACGTTGTAGAAGCCCACCGCCACGGGCGCGTTCCAGGTAATCTGGCCGGTGTTCACGTCCTGCACGAAAATAGCATCGGCCCCGGGCACCCCGACTGGCACCCCGATAAAGGGCGGCACCCCTTCATAGGCCACCTGCACGGCCCGGGGATTGCCGGCGGTGATGGCCTGGTCGTTGGGAAAGTGAAAATTGGGCACGGGCAGGGCCACGGGCGTATTGTTGCCCGTGCCGGCTCCCTGGCCTGTGCAGGGGGAACCGCCCACCGACCCGCGAATGCCGGCCGGCACCTGCTGGCTGGCCCGCAAGTGGAAAGCCAGCGAATCCTGGTCGGCATCGTAGGCCCCGGGGTTGTGCAAAAACACCTGGCTGGTAGCTGCTTTGTCGACGGCCGGGGCCGTGAAGATGGGCGAATGGTTCAGCCCCAGCGCCGGGTCGATGTAGACATAGCTCCGAATGTAGAACGACTGGTTTTTCGAGTCGCTCATGTTTATCACCCCGTCGTTGCGGTTTTCGCCAATAAACTCCACGTTGTAGCCGCCCGTGGCCGGGTAGATGTGCTCGAAAGTATAAATATTAACGCTGGTATCGGTGTTGCCCGGAATGGCCCGCCTAACGGCCCGCGGGATGCCGTCAATGCAGCTGGAGGTGCCGTCACCAAAGAATATGGTGGCCGCTGGCTGGTCTACCGGCGAACTATTGTCGGTGTAGAGCACCATCTTAAAGAAAATGCGGCGCGGGTTGGGATTGGCGGTGGTATCCACCTTGGCCTGAATATCGCCAGCGCGCAAGTGCGATGCGTGAGCGGCATCAGGACGCAGACTAAGCCCGGTCACCATTAGCAGCAGCAGTAGCGCCAGCCGCGCACCGGCCCCACCCCGGAACAGAAGAAATTGTATCATATAATGTCGAACAGAGGAAAGAAAAATCGTTAGCCTTACGCTGATTCGGGCCGCAAAGGCGAGCCCGGCAACGCGAAGCTATACGAGAAGTAATGGGAGAAGGAAAAGTTGCGCCGCCTTCGGCCGAAAGCGAATAGCAGCCCGCCGCCACATAATTAAACCAGATAGCCCCGCAAAAACCGCTCCGAGCAGGGCAGTTTATGCGGGGCTACCTGGTTTATTTAGCTAACTGCTGGCAATTGCTAACGGATGATTTCAACCCACCCCTTGTACGTGCGCTTGGTGTTGGCGAAGTCCGCAAACTCTACTTCGGCCAGGTAGAAATACACGCCATCACTCACTTTGGCGCTGGTGCCGTTGCCCGACTCGCCTCGGGGCCCGCCGCCGTCCCAGTTGATGAGCACGGGGTCATCGGCCGTGGTGGTGTTCTCGAAGACCTTGGTACCCCAGCGGTTGAAAGCCTGGAAATGGATGCGGCGCACCGGGCTGTTGTTCTTGGGCCGGAACACGGAATTCTGGCCGTCGCCGTTGGGGGTGAAGATATTGGGTAGTTTGAAAAACAGGCAATTGTCCTGGCACGCCACGTTGCTCGTGTCGCTCACCGCGCCGCTGGCCACCACCGCCTGCAAGGCGTAGCACCCGCCCGAGAAGGACAGGTCCGAATGCACGAAGCTAGTGGCCGAAGTGGTGCCCAGCAGCGTGAAAGCGCCCGTGGGCGTGGGCCGGTAGTACACCCGGTAATTGATGATATTGGCATCGCAGCCGGCAGGCGTGGTGCCCACCGTCCAGCGCAGGCGGTTGGTGTAGCGCTCCCGCAAACCCGGGAATTCGGGCAGATTGGCCAGGCTGTCACAGTTGGTGGGCAGCAATTTGAGTACCGGTGTGCAGGGCGGCGAGTTTAGGGTGAGGCACTGCACCTGGCTGCGGTTCAGCAGCGAGCTCAGGAAGCGGAAGCCGTCGTAGCTGCCTTCCGTCTGCACGTAGTAGCAATAGTTCTGGCCCTTCACCAGCGTGGGGTCGCGGTCGGTAAATGTGCCGCCGGTGGCCCCCGTTGGCGCGGTGCCAATCTGGACCAGCGCGCCCGTGGCCCCGGTGCGACGATAGATGGTAACCGGCTTGCCCGAATTATTCCACGGCACCTGATACGTCCAGTTTAGGGTAACGGCCGTGGGCGGGTTGTTGGCCTGCGCCGTGAGGCGGACGCTGCTGGCCGTGGGCGAGGCCTCGGTGAGCGTGGTGCCCTGGCCCGGCGCGAAGGTGCGCACAAACTCCAGCTTGTAAGTGTATTGCTTGCTCTGGGTATCGAGCCCCAGGTCCACATAGCTCGTGTCGGTCAGGACCGTGAACGGGCCATGCGCTACCGGCACGAACGCGTTAGCTGCCGGCGTCAGCCCTTCGGCCCGCGACAGCACGTACGATGGCGTACCCGTGAACGTGCCCCCGCCAATCGGGCGGGGCTGGGTCCAGCGCACGGCAATCTGGCCGGTGGTGGCGCTGGTGGTGGCCACGTCCACATTAGTCAGCATCGCGCCCCGGCCCGTTATCTGGGCGCAGGCTTCGTTCGAGGCAATGCTCTCGCCGCCGGCCGGCAGCGGGAAGTCGGCATAAATGCGGTAGCAGTAGTTCTGGCCCCGGCTCAATCCGATGGTAGTGCCGGTTGTCAGGTCCACATTCAAATCAGTGAAAGTCGTCACGTTAGGCGCTACCGTGGCAATGCGCACGTAGCCCGCCGAGGCCGGAATGCCGGTATCGCACGGCCCCGGCGTGAACGTGGATTGGTTCACCTTGCGGTAGATGTAGATGTGGGCCGCGTTGGCACAGGTGTAGGCATCCCAGTTCAGCACCATGCCATTGTAGCCGCCCGGAGCGGCGGTAGCCGTAGCCCGCAGGTTTTGGGGTGGCGGCCCTACCACTGTGATGCGCCAGGTCTTCTCGTCTATCAGTATCGGCGTAGGAGATGTCGGGCTGTCCTGCGCTTTAAACACTACCTGGTACGGCAGCCCGGCCACGTTGCTGCAATTCGTCTGCCACTGGAAGGTGCCGGCCGCCTGCGGCGGGCCAGTCGTCGTTTGCCGGAAGCTGGCGGGCGGGAATATTCCGCCGTAGGCAAACAGCGTAATCGGGGTTTGGGCGCTGCTGGCGGTCACGCCATCCGTAGCTGTCACGCTACCAGTTACGGTTTGCCCCGCCACCACGCAGATGTCGGGCGGAATGGTCAGGGTAGGCCGCAGGTTGTTGGTCGCCATCACGACTATCTGCATGTCCCGAATCACCTCCCCGATGAGCCGGCGGCCAAGGGGCGTACGCCGCCATTCCTCCACCACCATCGCCACATTGTAGAAGCCCACCGCCACGGGGGCATTCCAGGTAATCTGGCCGGTGTGCACGTCCTGCACGAAAATGGCGGGGTTGCCGCCGGTGGGGTCGCCCGGCACACCGCCATAAGGCACGGTCACGGGGTTGGCCGCAATGGCCGGGTCGTTGGGGTATTTAAAGTCGGGCACCGTCACGGGCCGGGGCGCATTGTCGCCGGTAGCGCCGGGGCAGGGCGGCCCCACAATATTGGCTGCCAGCCGGGGCTCCTTCTGACTGGTACGCAAGTGAAAGGCCAAGGAGTCGCGGTCGGCATCGTACGCCGCCGGGTTATGCAGATACACCTGTCCGATGGCTCCCTTGTCAATGGCCGGGGCCGTGAGCACCGGCGAGTGGTTTAGCCCCAGCGCCGGGTCGATGGTAATTTTTGTACTGATATAAAACGACTGGTCGAGCGGGTTGCTCATGTTGATGACGCCCCCGTTGCGGTTTTCGCCTACGAAGCTGACCGTATAGCTGCCCGTAGCCGGGTAAGTATGCTCGAAATAATAGATACTGAGCGCCGTGTCGGTGTTGCCGGGAATGGGCAGCCGCCCACCCTGCCGGGCAACGCCAGGGTTGCAACTCGACGTGCCGTCGCCAAAAAATATAACCGCATTCGGCTGGTCTACTGAATTTGGCCCCCGGCTAATGTCGAGGTAGAGAATCATCTTGAAAAAGATGCGCCTCGGGTTGGGGTTGGCCGTGGTGTCCACCTTGGCCTGAATGTCGCCCGCCCGGATGTGGGTGGCCCGCGCCACTTCAGGCCGCAGGCCCAACCCTGCTAATAGCACCACCAACAGCAGTGCAGCCCGCGCCAGCATCCCAGCCTGCGGAATAGTAAACTGTACCATACCAATTCAATTACAAGAAAGGAAAACCGTAATGCAGGCCCGGACGCCCAGCAAAGGAGCCAGCTTTTGAATCCGGCCCTGGCAGAATTTGTTGCTGGCTAAGCCACACGCCCTTGCGTGTTTAACGATGCCAGTCGCGGATAGATTCACCACGCCCCCGCAATGTTTTTTCGGAAGCGCGGCACTTGCAAGAATCAGGCCTGCCCGTTGCCCGGTTAGCGGGTGGGGGCTACCTTTGAGCGACCAAAACACACCTCTTCACTTCCCCAGTTTGGCTACTTTATGAGTTGGATAACAAAAACTTTAACCAGCAGCATCGGCCGGAAGATAATTATGGCCCTTACCGGCCTGTTCCTGTGCTCGTTCCTAGTGGTTCACCTGATTGGTAACCTACAGTTATTCAAGCACGACCAGGGCGCGGCCTTCAACACCTACTCCCACTTCATGGGCACCAACCCCATCATCCGCACCATCGAGTGGGGCTTGGTGCTGGGTTTCGGCTTTCATATTTTTGAAGCCCTCGTGCTCACCCGCCGCAACAAAGCGGCCCGGGGCGCGCAAGGCTACGTGAGCAACCACTCGGAGCAAAACTCGGAATGGACCTCGCGCAACATGGGCATTCTGGGCAGCATCATCCTGATTTTCCTGATTGTTCACCTCTACAACTTCTTCTGGCGCGCCCGCTTCGCCGGTGACCTGCCCAAAATGGGTGGGGCCGACCCGCTGACCAGCGACTACGACAACCTGTACATGGCCGTGGTGTCGTCGTTCCACATCTGGTGGTACGTGCTGCTGTACGTGGCCGCCCAAATCAGCCTCGGCTACCACTTGTGGCACGGCTTCCGCTCGGGCTTCCAGACCCTGGGCCTGAACCACCGCAAGTACACCCCGCTCATTAAGTACGTGGGCTACATCTTCGCGGTAGTGGTTTCGGCGGGCTTTGCATCCATGCCCCTCTACTTCTTCCTGTTCACCAACGCGCAGGGAGAAATGGCCGCCAACGCGCCGGCCTTCCTTCACACCGTGGCTTCGGCTTTTTAATTGATTAGGGGCAATAAAACTGGCCTGCCGCGCTAACACCTGCGGCGTTCGGCTGTTACCTTATTGCTCTATCACTCAGTCATTCCATCACTCCGTCGCTCTATGCTGTTGGATTCCAAAATTCCCGAAGGTTCCCTGGCCGAAAAATGGGACAAGCACAAGTTTAACGTCAAGCTCGTGAACCCCGCCAACAAGCGGAAGTACGACGTGATTGTGGTCGGCACGGGCCTGGCCGGCGGTGCCGCCGCCGCCTCGCTGGCCGAGTTGGGCTACAACGTTAAAGCTTTCACGTACCACGATTCGCCACGTCGCGCGCACTCCATCGCCGCGCAGGGCGGCATCAACGCCGCCAAGAACTACCAGAACGACGGCGACTCCGTGTTCCGCCTGTTCTACGACACCATTAAGGGCGGCGACTACCGCGCCCGCGAAGCCAACGTGTACCGCCTGGCTCAGGTGTCGGTCAACATCATTGACCAGTGCGTGGCCCAGGGCGTGCCCTTCGCCCGCGAATACGGCGGCCTGCTGGCCAACCGCTCCTTCGGCGGCGCTCAGGTAAGCCGAACCTTCTACGCCCGGGGCCAGACCGGACAGCAGCTCCTGCTAGGTGCCTACTCGGCCCTGAGCCGTCAGATTGCCTACGGCAAGGTAAAAATGTACACCCGCTCGGAAATGCTCGACGTGGTGGTGGTTGATGGCCAGGCCCGCGGCATCGTGACGCGCAACGTGATTACCGGTGAGATTGAAACCCACGCCGCCCACGCGGTGGTGCTGGCCACCGGCGGCTACGGTAACGTGTTCTACCTGAGCACCAACGCCATGTACTGCAACGTAACAGCCGCCTGGCGCGCTCACAAGCGCGGTGCCTACTTTGCCAACCCCTGCTTCACCCAGATTCACCCCACCTGCATTCCCGTGAGCGGCGACTATCAGTCGAAACTCACGCTGATGTCGGAATCACTCCGTAACGACGGCCGCGTTTGGGTACCCGCGACTAAGGAAATCGCCGAGCGCCTGCGCAAAGGTGAAATCACGGCCACCGATATCAAGGAGGAAGACCGGGACTACTTCCTGGAGCGAAAGTACCCCGCTTTCGGCAACCTGGTGCCCCGCGACGTGGCCTCGCGCAACGCCAAAATGATGTGCGACGAAGGGCGCGGCGTAGGCAGCACCGGTCTGGCCGTGTACCTCGATTTTGCCGACATCATCAAACGCACGGGCGCTGAGGCGGTGAGCCAGAAGTACGGCAACCTGTTTGCCATGTACGAAAAAATCACCGACGAAGACCCCTACAAGCTGCCGATGCGCATCTACCCGGCGGTGCACTACACCATGGGCGGCCTGTGGGTTGACTACAACCTGCAAACCACCGTGCCCGGCCTGTATGCCACCGGCGAGTGCAACTTCTCGGACCACGGTGCCAACCGCCTCGGTGCTTCGGCCCTGATGCAGGGCTTGGCCGATGGCTATTTCGTAATTCCCTATACCATTGGCGATTATCTAGCCAGTACGCCGCCCAAGCCGGTGGACACCAATCACCCTGCTTTTGCCGAGTCGAAGGCCTACGTGCAGGCCCGCACCGAGCAGCTGCTCAATATCAAAGGCAACCGCACGCCCGACGAATTCCATAAGGTTCTGGGCCACATAATGTGGGAATACTGTGGCATGGCCCGCACCGCCGATGGCCTACGCAAAGCCAAAGGCATGATTCAGCAGTTGAAAAAAGACTTCTGGAACGACGTGAAAGTGGTGGGCAGCGGCGAGGAAATGAACCAGGCGCTGGAGAAAGCCGGCCGTGTGGCCGACTTCATCGAGCTCGGTGAGTTGATGGTGGACGACGCCCTGAACCGCAACGAAAGCTGCGGCGGTCACTTCCGCGAAGAGTACCAGACCCCCGAAGGCGAGGCCCTGCGCGACGACGAAAACTACGCCTACGTGGCCGCTTGGGAATATGCAGGTGAAAACCAGCCCGAGAAGCTCAACAAGGAAGAGCTTGTATTCGAAAACGTGAAGCTGACCCAGCGCAGCTACAAATAATTAATTAAGAATGAAGAATGAGGAATGAAGAATTACCGGATGACATCCGCTGATAGCCTTCGATTCTTCATTCCTCATTCTTCATTCCTCATTCAAAAAGATGGCCGGCTCCAACCCCAACGCTAAACCGATGAACCTGACCCTGAACGTGTGGCGGCAGCCCAACCGCCAGGCCCAGGGGAAAATTGTGGAGTACCATGTAAAGGACATTTCTCCCGATATGTCCTTTCTGGAAATGCTCGACGTGCTGAACGAGGACCTGCTGCGCGGCGGCCAGGACCCGGTGGCTTTCGACCACGACTGCCGCGAAGGCATCTGCGGCTCATGCGATTTGTTTATCAACGGCCGCTCGCACGGTCCGGAGAAGGGCACCACCACCTGCCAGCTGCACATGCGCAAGTTCTCAGACGGTGACACCATCACCATCGAGCCCTGGCGCGCCAACTCGTTCCCCGTCAACAAAGACCTGAGCGTGGACCGCTCGGCGTTCGACCGCATCATCCAGGCCGGTGGCTACGTGAGCGTGAACACCGGCGGCGCACCCGATGGCAACGAGATTCCGATTCCAAAGGAGATTTCGGACCGCGCTTTCGAGGCCGCTACCTGCATCGGGTGCGGGGCTTGTGTGGCGGCTTGCAAGAATGCTTCGGCTATGCTGTTTGTATCGGCCAAGGTTTCGCAGCTTTCGCTGCTGCCGCAGGGCCATGTGGAGCGCAAAACCCGCGTCGAAAACATGGTGGCGCAGATGGATAAGGAAGGTTTTGGGGCCTGCACCAACATCGGCTCGTGCGCGGCGGAGTGCCCGGTGGGCATCTCGCTGGAGAACATTGCCATTCTGAACCGCGAGTTCCTGGCGGCCAAGGCTACTTCTAATAACCTGGCGTAAGGCAGTTGAAACTGAAGAAAGAGCAAGCCCCGGCAGTAGCTACTGCCGGGGCTTGCTCTTTCATGTATGTGGGGCTTGCCCCTGCCCGTCCGTCGGGCCAAGGCAATTCAACGTCGGGCGGGGGCGAACCCCGCACCCTTCTTTGTTAAGCTGTTACGGCATCCAGCGCCTTCATATCCTCAGCTGAGAGGTGAATATCGGCCGTTTTCATGTTCTCTTCCAGGTGCTTCACTTTGGAGGTGCCGGGAATGAGCAGGATATTGGGCGAGTGATGCAAAAGCCAGCTCAGGGCAATTTGCTGGGGATTCACGCCGTGTTTGGCCGAAATCTGGTCCAGCGCTTTGAGGGCATCGGCGTTGCCACCCAGCGGGTACCAGGGGATGAAGGCGATGTTATGCTCGCGGGTGTAGGTGAGTTCGGCTTCCCACTTGCGGTTTTCGACGCTGTACATGTTCTGCACCGATACGATAGGCACGAACTCCTGAGCCTTTTTGATGTCGGCTACGCTTACTTCGGACAGGCCAATGTGCTTGATGCGGCCGTCCTGCTGAGCTTTTTGCAGGAATTTCAGGGTACCCTCGAAAGGCACGTTGGGGTCGATGCGGTGCAGTTGGTAAAGGTCAATCTGCTCCACTTTCAGGCGCTTAAGGCTGCCGTTGAGGGCTTCTTCGAGGTGTTTGGGGCTGGCATCGATGGGCCACTGGTTGGGGCCGGTGCGGAGCAGGCCGCCTTTGGTGGCGATGACGAGACCGTTGGCGTAGGGGTGCAGGGCTTCGGCAATGAGCTCTTCCGACACATTGGGGCCGTAGCTGTCGGCGGTGTCGATGAAGTTGACGCCCAGTTCCACGGCCCGCTTCAGCACGCGGATGGATTCGTCATGGTCGGCTGGCGGGCCCCAGATGCCTTCGCCGGTGATGCGCATGGCCCCGTAGCCGAGGCGGTTGATGGTAAGGTCGCCGCCGATGGTGAAGGTGGTAGGGTAAGTAGTGGCAGTGGTGTTATCGGACATGAGAACTGGCTTTGAATTAAATATCCCGGCACGAATAGCAGCGGGGTGCTTTGTAAGACGATTGAGGAGCGGAATTGTTTGAAGAGAGCTGTAGCGTGGGCTCTGCGAGTCCGCGCTTTCAGCCAATAGGTCCGACTACGTGCGTCCGACTACGTGCGGACTCGCAGAGTCCACGCTACTCCTCCCCTACTTTTGCCCCGTGCCCGCCCTTCCCCCCGACCGTCGTCTACCGCTGCTCTACGCAATTATTCTGGTCGATGTGATTGTGGGGGCGGCGGTGGGGCCGGTGCTGCCGGAGTTTGTGCGGGGGCTGCGGCAGCCGCAGCTGTGGCTGAGCGTGGGCACGGGCGTATTCCTGGGGGTGCAGCTGTTTTCGGCCCCGCTGCTGGGGCGGCTGAGCGACGGCTACGGGCGGCGGCCCATCTTCATCATCTCGGCGGTTGGCACGCTGCTGGCCAATGCGCTGCTGCTGCCGGTACGGGCAGGGCTGTACTTCGTGAACCGCGTGTCGGACGGGCTCACCAACGGCATGTACGCCACGGTGCGCTCGGCCATTACCGACATTTCGCCGCCCGAACGGCTGTTTCGCAACCTCGGCATAGAGGGGGCGATTATCTCGCTGGGCTTCGTGCTGGGGCCGATGGCGTCGGGACTGATGCTGACTTTTCTGCAGGTGCCGCCGGCCCAGCAGGCTACTTATGTGGTGCGGCTGGCCGTGGCCCTGGCGGCCCTCAACATCGGACTGAGCTTGTGGCTGCCCGAAACCCACGCCGGGCGCGGGGGCGTGCGCGGGGTCGAGCTGCACGCCGAGCTGGCCCGCAGCGTCAACCCGCTTACGCTTTGGGCGCGGCTGCGCGAGAAGAACGCGCAGAACCCCGGCGTGCGGCGCATCGTGCTTACGCAGGTGGCGCTCACGCTCAGCACGGGATATTATTTCTACTTCGTGCCCTTCGCCAGCCTGGGGCCGCTGCACCTCGATGCGCGGCAGATTTCTTACTTCTTCATGTTTTTCGGGGCGCTGAGCGTGGGGCTAAACTACGTATTCTACAGCTATTTTGCCGACCGCATCAACCAGCGGCGGGCCATTGTGTGGCTGGCCGCGCTGGGCGCGCCGGTGCTGGCCGGCTACGGCCTGATGGGCACGTCGAAAGTGGCGCTCTACGTGCTGGTTACGCTGGACTGCCTCACGCTCTCGCTCATCCAGGGGCTGCTGGAGGGCCGCTTGGCCCGCCATACCACGGAGGCTGACCGGGGCGAAATCTTCGGGCTGAACCAAGCCTTTCAGTCATTGGCCAGCTTCGGTACGGCGCTGGTGTTCGGGGGCTTGTCGGTGCTGGATTTGCGGCTGCCGTGGGCGTGGTTTGCGCTGTGCCTGGCGGCGGTGGCGGGGCTGGCGGCTACGGATAGGGACATTAAAAGCCCTCATTAGCAGGCACGGGTTATTTGCCGGGGCGGGGGGCGGCTTTCTTAGCCGGGGCTTTGGCCGCGGCTTTCGCGGTTGGTTTGGCAGCGGGTTTGGGGGCCGCCTTCGCGGCGGGCTTGGGGGGTTTGGCGGCTGGGGTTGCCGCTTTCTTTTTGGCAATTGCCTTGCTTCTGGCAATGGCTTTCGATTTCGCCGCAGCATCTGAATCAGGTTCTGCGATGGGGGCTGCTACACGCTTGGTAGCCGGAACGGCGGATTTTTTCGCGGCGGGCTTTGGGGCTGCGGCGGGCTTGCGCCGGGCCGGACGCGCGGCAGACGACCGAAAAAGGCTGCGCAGCTCGTTGTAAACCTCTACCATCACCTGCTCGCGCTGGGTGCGGCTCATGCCGCTGAGCGGCGTGCGCGGGCCGTTTATGGACTGGAGCTCACTCAGCGGTGAATCCTGAAAAGCGCCCTCGCAGGGCCGCACAATGATGGTGAGCAGCGTGGCTCCTTCACGGTCGGCTGCTTGCAGCAGCGGGGGCAGCTCTTCGGCGTGAATAAAGTCGGAGGCCAGGAAATCGGCACTCACCAGGAAGATACCGACCCGCGCCATAGCCATCTGCTGGTGAATGCGCTCGCGCCACCGCTCGCCCTTGCGGATTTTCTGGTCGCTCCAGATTTCCAGGTTCTGGTCGCGGACTAGCGGCTTGAGATGCGTATTCAGCAGGCGCAGCCACTGGCTGTCGGCGTGGCTGTAGCTGATGAAAACGCTGGTGCGGACGGAAGCAGGCATAGGACGAAAGTACAGTACTGCTGCGGATTCTGGTGCCGCCGTTCGGTAGTAACCCGATGGCGAGGTTGGTCCCTTCTCCTGCGCTCATAAGCTATACATCCAGCCCACAAAAAAACCGCCCGCTGACGCATGCGTCGGCGGGCGGGTCGGGCCAGCCGGAGCCGTCCTGATTACAGCAGGTCGGCGGTGTGGGCCTTCAAAATCTGACGGGCCTGGGCGAGGTTGGTGTCGCGGGCGTTCACGGCCAGGTACACAAACTGGTCGCCTTTGGGCGACAGCTTCAGCAGGTGCAGCTGGTCGGTCAGGGTCAGCAGAATGTCCTGCACGGTCTGGTTCAACTTCAGGGCCGCAATGGCTTTCAGCTTGGCCTTCACTACTTCGGTGTTGTATGCGGCGGCTGTCTCGATGTCGAAATCGGCAATGTTGCTGTGCGAAGCCAGCGGCATACCGGTTTCGGTTTCTACTACTGCCACGGCCAGCAGCGTTGGGAGCTCGGCCATGATTTCTTTAACTACTTGTTTAGGAGTGGTTGCCATGATATTGGAATTGTAAAATGATTGGGTTGTATGAAAAAATGAGATGTTGAGTCAGAAAAGGTCAGTTCATGGTGGTATGCCGACGCATGATTTCTTTGGCGATGCCCAGGTTGGCATCGGCCGTGTGCACGGCCAGAAAGCAGTACCATTTGCCGTCGTTCATGGGACGCAGATGGTGCAGTTGGTCTTCCAGCATCACCGATATATCGGTGAGCGGGCCACCGGCCCAGGCTTTGGCGGCCAGCGCCTCGTCCATGATGCGCAGCAGCTTGGCATTGCGCAAGCTGATTTGGTTGGGGTTGTAGGAATTATTGACTGTGTAAGAGGCCAGCACACGGCCCGATTGGCTGTTCACCACGCAGGCCATCAGCAAGTCGGGCAGGTCCGTTAGTAGTCCTTCGATTACTTCTTTCGAGCGCTTCCCCATTTCGTCATCCGTGCCTACGGTAATTTTCTTTAGTTGTAGTCGATTGAAAAACGGTAAATTCATGGGTCAGGAATCGAATAATTACACCGGCCAGAGCCAGTGGGAACGTCCGCCAAGGCTTGATTCCGGCTTCGCTGCTTTCCCTGGCTTCTGCAATTGACACGCTCGCTTGCAGCGCCAGGAAAAACAGGTTATTCGGACGAAGCACTCACCGAAGCAAGGCGCTGGTTTAATCATCGCTCGCCCTGGCTAAAAAATCAGCCGCCGGGCCAGCCATCAATAATTTCAACTGCTTAATTGATACTGCCCGGCAAGGTTGTTACGCGTTGCCCGGGTTGTCGTATCGTTTATTCAGAGCATGCCTGCCGCCACAACAGAGTGTCCCGAAATCTTCTTAGCCGTTTAAATTAAAACTGCCACCAGTGTTTTTTGCCGGCTTTCGCCAGCTTGTCAGTTCGCGGCAGCAGCGTCACGTTTTGCACGCTGTAGCCTTTCACCTGAACGTGCAGTTCCTCTTCGCTGTAGCCACCGTAGCCCACCTGTAGGTTGGAGGTGCGGTTGGCGGGCACGGCCAAGGCATACTTGCCTTCGGCGTCAGTGCTGACGCCCCGGCCGCTGGTTTTGTCCAGCACCGTAGCCCCAATCAGCGGGTGGCCGTTTTCGTTCAGAATCCGGCCGGTCACGGTCGTCATCTTCGTGGCAGCCAGGGCCTCGGTTGCGGCTGCCGAAATTTCAGCAGCGTTGCCCAAGGCCGGGCTCGGGGTGGTGTGTAGGTTGTTGCTGGCAAAGGCCGCGCCGCTCAGCAGCGCCGCCACCAGCACCAGCGAACCTGCCCGCCGCCGGAACCGGGTCGGCTCGGTACGAATCAGGTAGAACTGGTGCTGGAGCCAGCCCACGGGTTTCACGTCGTGGCCGCGCTCTTTTAGCACATGAAAGCGCTCAAATGCTTCGCCGCCTTTCGCCGGGTTGGCTTTGAGGTAAGCATCTACCAGTTCGGTGTTCCTGCCGGATAAATCGCCTCGTAAGTAGGCGTCCCGGTACCCGGGAAGCAATTCCTGAGTAACGGGATGAAATGGATGTGTAGTTAATGCCATAAAGGATGGAAAAAATATGAAAGAGAAGATATATGGCGGCCAGCACAGCTATTTCTTGCACCGATTTGCAATGCTACGATTGAAAATAATCCTATAAATTTCTTTTCGACCAAAAGGTATTTGCATACCATGAAAACGAATTTTCACCGGTTTAAAAATAAAAAAATCAAACCGCATAAACAATTCTTACATCACATTATTCTTTCAAAAATTCATTTAAAACACAATTAAGGCTAACAATTAGGCTAAACTTCATTTTATCTTGACATTATCTTTATTGCCATAATTATATTTTCGTTTTCATCTAAGAATGCTCACTCATGCTGGAATATACGCCAGCCCGTATTAGTTTTATTCAAAAACAAGCAACTAAACAGCCTCTTCGTTAAAAATAGCTACTACCGTGGTTACTAGCGTCGTCTACTAGGAACTTTGGCTGAAATCAGGAGTTTGCATAGCCTTTGCTGCTTATTATTCTATCCTTACGCGGCAACCATCGCTGCGCCGCCGTAACCAACCGCCGTCCCTGCGGGTTAGCAGCACGGTTTCCATTGTTAGCCTCTCCCGTTTTGATTACCATCCTTGCCGGCACCAACCGGCCCCGCTCGCGCGCCCGCCGCATTGCCGACTATTACCGCGCCCTGCTCACGGAGCTGGGGGCCGACAGCCACATTCTGGACCTGGCCGAGCTGCCGGCCGACTTCATTACCACCGCGCTCTACGCCAACGTGGGTACGCACCCGGAGTTCAACCGCCTGGCCACCATGCTCGATGCGAGTGATAAGGTGGTCATCGTGGTCCCCGAGTACAACGCTTCGTTTCCCGGTGTGCTGAAGGCGTTTATCGACGGCCTCACCTACCCCGGCGGCATTCAGGGCAAGAAGGTGGCGCTGGTGGGCCTGAGCAGCGGCGGGCAGGGCGGCCTGCTGGCCATGGCCCACCTCACCGACGTGCTGATGTACCTCGGCACCACGGTGCTGCCCCAGCGCGTGCGCCTGCCCTTCATCAACCAGGATTTGAACGCCGAGCACGGGCTGAACCACGACCTGTCGCGCCAGCTTCTGCGCGAGCAGGCGGCGGCGCTGCTGGCGTTTTAGCAGGAAAGTTGAAGAATCGCCTGTCATCCTTCGCTGCGCTCAGGATGACAGGCGATTCTTCAACTTCAAATTATTCCTCAACCACCGCCTGCCGCGCCAGCACCCGCCGGAACACCACGCGCAGTATGAAGTACAGCACCACCACTAGCGGCACCATGGCCCCGGCCCACACTAGTAGCGCGCCCAGTTCGGCCCGCCACAGCAATTTGCCCACGGCCTGCCATCCTTCGTGCTCGATGAGTTGGCGCAGGCTGGCTACCGTGAGGTGCGCCACTTTATCGCCCTGGCCCATGATGGTAGCCCCGGCGCGCAGAAACGGGATGAGCAGCGCCAGTTGAAAAAAGCTCATCAGGTGGGTGGCCAGCTGCATGGCAGCCACGTTGAGGCGCAGGCGCAGGGCCACGGCGGCGCTCAGGATGGTGGTGATGCCGAAGGCGGGAATGAGCCCGACGGCCACGCCCAGGCCCACGGTGAGGGCCAGCTTTTCGGGCGAGAGGCCGGTTTTGAGCAGGTCGAGCAGCGGGTCGGCCACGCGGCGGCGCAGCCAGGAGCGCGGCGGCAGCGAGGCGGCCGGCGGCGGCAATTGAGTTTCGGAAGGCAGCATACAGAAAAATAACGGGGCCGAAAGCCGGGCCGCACGGCAGCCCGTACCTTCGTCGGGGGCCTGCTTCTTACGGCTACGGCCCGAAATGTTGCCCCTCGGGTATTGTATGACAAAGTTAGATTCCCCGGTCGAGTTGCCGGGTCCGTGGTGGCGCGAGCTGCCCATCCTGCTGCACCGCGCCGGCCGCGAGCTGGGCCAGAACGACCCGTTGCGGCTGGGCGCGGCCACGGCGTTTTTCACCTCGTTTGCCCTGCCGCCCATCCTCATCATTCTGGTGCAGCTGCTGAGCTCGCTCTACCCCTCGTCCCTCGTGCGGGTGATGCTGCTCACCAAGGTCAGCAACCTGGTGGGGGCCCCGGCGGCGGGGCTGGTGTCGCAGATTGTGATGAACGTGGCCGACCCCATGCGCAGCCGGCTGGTGACGGTGGTGGGCTTCGCGTTTCTGCTGTTTGTGGCCACCACGCTGTTCACCGTTATCCAGCATTCGCTCAACCAGCTCTGGCAAATCCGGCCCAAGCGCGGCACCGGCAAGGTGTCGCAGGCCGTGGGCGAGCGGGTGCGCTCGGCGGGCATTCTGCTGGCCACGGCGGGGCTGTCGGTGCTGGCCTTCGGGGCCGATTCAGCGCTGGGCCTGTTTGCCGAAAGCATCCACGAGTTCGATGCCACCTTCGGGTATTTCGTGGTGCGGGGGCTGAATGCGGCGGTGGCCTGGCTGATTCTGGCGACCTGGTTCGGGGTCACCTTCCGCACCCTGAGTTTGGCCAAAGTGCCCTGGCGGGCCGTCACGCGCGGGGCGGCGCTCACGGCCCTGCTCATCAGCCTGGGCGAGGTGGTGCTGGGCCAGTTGCTGGTAGCGCGGGATTTGGGGCCGGTCTACGGTCCGGCTTCCAGCCTGGTGCTGGTGCTGCTGTTCGTGTTTTATTGCGCCATGATATTCTACTTCGGGGCGGCCTTCACGAAGGCCTACGCCCACCGGATTGGGTTGGATATCAAGCCCAAGAAATCGGCCGTGCGCTACCGGCTGGTGAACGTGGAGGAGTAGCGGGACCGGGGAGTCCCCGCTGCCCTCGGCGCCATGTGCCAAGGGCTCCGGGGACTCCGCGCGGCCTTCGTCACCTTATGCCGGAGGCACCGGGGAGTCCGCACTGCTACTGTCACCGCGTGCCAGGTGCTCCGGGGGCTCCCCACTGCTTCCGTCACCTTGAGTCGGGAGCAGTGGGGGATTTTTGGTGGGATGCGTTGAAAAAAGTGCAGCAGGGCCCTACCTCCCCCAAGCCGTACCTTTGTCCCGTGCAAACTCCTGATACCTCCGCCGCTGCCGGTGCTTCGCCGGCCCAGCCCACCCCCAAGCCCAACCTCCAATTCGCCGATTTCGGCCTCTCCCCCGCCCTGCTGGCCGGCGTGGCCGAGCTGAATTTCACCCAGCCCACCCCCGTGCAGCAGCTGGTGCTGGCCCCCGCCCTGGAGGGGCAGGATGTGGCCGGCCAGGCCCCCACGGGCTCGGGCAAAACCGCTGCCTACGGCCTGGCCGTGCTGCAGCAGGTCGATGTGACCTCGGCCACCATGCAGGCCCTCGTGCTGGTGCCCGCCCGCGAACTGGTGATGCAGGTGCGCGACGCCCTCCAGCGCCTCGGCAAGCACGTGCCCAACCTGCGCGTGGCCGGCTACTACGGCGGCCACGCCATGCGCGAAGAAGTGAAGGGCCTCCAGCAGATGCCCCACATCGTGGTGGCCACGCCCGGCCGCATGCTCGACCACCTGGAGCGCCGCACCATCGTGCCCAACCGCCTGAAAGTGCTGGTGCTGGATGAGGCCGACAAGCTGCTGGAGCTGGGTTTTCAGGAAGAAATGGCCACCATCATCAGCCGCCTGCCGCAGCGCCGCCAGACGCTGCTGTTCTCGGCCACCATGCCCGATAAGGTGCTTAACCTCGTGCGCGAGTACCTCACCCGGCCCCGCGTGATGAACGTGGGCGGCTCCAACGCCACCACCCTGCCCGAGAGCCTGGTGCTGCGCGGCCACGTAGTAAGCGCTGCCGACCAGAAGCCCGCCGCCCTCTACCACCTCATCAGCCAGCCCACCGCCGGCCGCTCGCTCGTCTTCGCCAACACCCGCGACCGGGTAGAAGAATTGACGCGCTTCCTGCGCGGCCGGGGCCTAGCCGCCGAGGCCCTGCACGGCAAAATGCTCCAGCCCGAGCGCGACAAGAGCATGATGAAGCTGCGCAACGGCTCGGCCACCGTGCTGGTGGCGACGGACGTGGCCGCCCGCGGCCTCGACGTGAACGAGCTCGATACCGTGGTGCAGTTCGACCCGCCCCACGAAACCGACACCTTCCAGCACCGCGCCGGCCGCACGGCCCGCGCCGGGGCCGTGGGTACCGCCCACCTCATCGTCACCTCCTACGAGCAGCAGAAAATCCAGCAGTGGCCCACCGCCAAGGGCGTGCAATGGGCGGCCCTGCGCCCGCCGGCCCTCCCAGATGCCCTGCCCAAAGCCCCCCGCCCGAGCACCGTTACGCTGCACGTATCGGCCGGCAAGAGCGAGAAAATCAGCCGGGGCGACCTGGCCGGGGCCTTCGTGAGCGTGGGCGGCATGGAGCGCGAGGCCGTGGGCCGCATCGAGGTATTCGACCACCACAGCTTCGTGGCCGTGCCCGAGGCGCAGGCCGAGGAAATACTGGCCCGCATGCAGGGCGCCAAGGTGAAAGGCAAAAAGGTGAAAGTGGCGCTGATTCGGTAAGTAACCAACGTCGTCTGTCATCCTGAGCGCAGCGAAGGACCTTATCACGCCTGAGTAGTCATCGCTCCAACTTGATAAGGTCCTTCGCGGCGCTCAGGATGACAGACGGTTTTATTTTCAGCCTCGCCCCCCATGCGCCTCCTCTTCATCTGCAGCCAGAACAAGTGGCGCAGCCTCACCGCCGAGCGCCTTTTTGACGACCACCCGCACCACGAGGCCCGCTCGGCCGGCACCGAGCCGGGGGCCCGGGTGCGCGTCACGGCCGGCCACCTGGGCTGGGCCGAAACCATCTTCGTGATGGAGCGCCGCCACGCCGACCGCCTGCGCGAGAAATTCGCGGAGGAACTGCACGGCAAAACCATAGTCACGCTGCGCATTCCCGACAATTACCCGTTTCAGCACCCCACATTAGTGGCCTTGCTGCGCGAGAAGCTGGCGACGCATTTGGGGCCGGCGCTGTTTGCGTAGTCCTGCCTACTCAACCTCCCGGCAAGGCGGCCGTTTAATCAACTTATGCCTTATTTGATTTCCCTGGCCGTTCTGGTGGCCATTATCTACGCGTTTTATCAATATGCCACCGCCGACTCGCGCCGCCGCACGGCCGCGCTGGCCGCCGAATTTCCCGCCGCCTGGCGGCAGATTTTATCCGAGCAGGTGGCCTTCTACCTGGCCCTGACGGATGAGGAGAAAGTCCGGTTTGAGCAGCAGACGCAGGTTTTTCTGGCCAGTACCCGCATCACCGGCGTGCAGACGGAGGTAGACGATACTACACGCTTGCTGGTAGCCGCCTCGGCCATTATTCCGGTGTTCGGCTTTCCCGATTGGGAGTACCGCAACCTAGGCGAAGTCCTCATCGTGCCCGATGCCTGGCAGCTGGAAAACGACCCCACCAAGGAAGTAAAACCCTTGCAGGGCACGCTGCTGGGCTCGGTGCAGGGCTTCCAGAACCAGCACTACATGCGCCTCTCCAAAGCCTCCCTGGAACAAGGCTTCCGCGACGCGGTGGACCGCCAGAACGTGGGCATCCACGAATTTGCGCACCTGCTCGATGAGGCCGATGGCGTGATTGATGGCCTGCCCAAAGCCGCCCTGCCACCCGCACTGCTCCATTCCTGGACGGCGGTGATGCAGCGCGAAATCGCGGCCATCCAGGCCGGCCGGTCCGAAATCAACCCCTACGCCGCCACCAACGAGGCCGAGTTCTTCGCCGTGGTCACCGAATACTTCTTCGAAAAGCCCGAAAAGCTCCAGGAGAACCACCCCGAGCTATACGAGTTGCTCAACCAGGCCTTCCGCCAGAATCCCAAACAGCGTTTCCTCCGCTTCGCCACTGACCCGCGCGAGTGGCTGAAAACCCTGCGCAGCCGCCACAAATTCGGCCGCAACGCGCCCTGCCCCTGCGGCAGCGGCCGGAAGTATAAGGACTGCCATTTGGCAGTTCAGACGGCTTAGAAAGAACAGGTATGCAGCGCGCTACCTGCTCCCCTGCTGCAACACCCAGTCGCGTACCGTGGTCAGCAGCACCGGGGCAATCACGGGGTCAACCGTTCCATCATCGGCGGCAATGAGTTCGGCGGTGGGGGTTTGAAACCAGTGGTTGAGGCCCGGCAGCCGGCGGGCGCTGACGCGCTTATTGCCTTTGAGGCCTTTTTCCAACGCTGTCAGGTTGGTGGCGGCATTCACCTCGGCATCATCGGTGCCGTTGAGCAGCAGCACCGGGCACTGCACGTCAGCGAGGCCGGGCTGAGGGTCGAATTTCAGGTAGTAGCGGTACCAGGGCGTGAGCAGGTCGGTGGCGCGGGCGCGGGCCAGGGCGGGGTCCTGGTCGGGGTAGCGCTGGCGCAGCATGTTCACCACAATGGCCTGGGCCTGGTCGTTGCTGGCCGTCTGGCGCACAATTTCCAGCATGGTCCGCCGGAATTTGAGCGTGGCTTCCGCCTGCTTGCGCTCCTCGCTTTTGATTTTGAGGCGCTGTTGCGCCACGTAGGTTTCCACCTGCGCCGAGTTGGAGCCACTGGTGCGGAGCTTGGCAGCTTTAGCCAGTACATCAGCCCAGGCCTGGCGGCGGGCTTCGCCGATGCGGGCCGTGTCGGCGGCACTCAGCGGCTCAGCCTGACAAGCCAGCAGGTCCAACCCGACCAGGCCAGACGCGGCCAGCGCCACCACAAAGCCGGGCGGCACGGGCTGGGCCGCCGCTAGCAGGGCCACGTTGCCGCCCTCGCCGTGCCCGATGAGGCCGGTACGGGCCGGGTCGATGCTCGGCCGGACGCGCAGGTAATTGAGGCCGGCCAGGGCATCGCGCACCAGGTCAGCGGTGGTGGTCAGGGGGCCGTTGCCACCGCTCTGGCCCACGCCCCGGTCGTCGAGCCGCAGCACGGCAATGCCCTGGCGGGCCAGCGTGGTGGCGATATCGGCAAAGAAACGGTAGCTGCCCTGCCGCGAGTCGCGGTCCTGACTGCCCATGTCCGTGAGCAGCACGGCGGCCGGAAACGGCCCGGCTCCGTCCGGGATACTGAGAGTACCAGCCAGCGCCACGTTGCCGGGCTGGCTGGTTAGATTGACGGCCTCAATGTGGTAAGTGGTGGCTTTCACGGCCACCGTCTTTTCCACGCTCATTGTGCTAGTGGCGCTGGAAACAGCGCGTTGCAGCACCAGCGGCACGCGCAGGCCGGGCTGCGACCATGTGCCGCGTAGCTCCTGCCCGGCCTCACCGGCCTGGGTGCACACAAAGCGGCAGTCCACGGTGGCGGCGTAAAAAATGAGCGTATCGCCCCGTAGCGTGAGCGAGGCCGGCACCTTGTTCAGGCGCTTGGCGGGCAGGTCGAGCGTGGCAGTCAGCTTATTAGTCCCCGGCTGAATAATGCTGATTTGGACGGGCAATGTCCCGCCGGGAATAGACAGCGGCCCCTTCCAAATCCCGGTCAGGCCGGGCCTGCCAAGCACCGCTGCCGTTGGATGTTGGGCCGCCGAGTCGGGGCGGGTGGACGCGCTGATTTGCCCCAGCACCGCCGCCGGCCACAGTCCCATGCCAATCATCACCCTTCCCGCGTTGCGGAGAAATTTCCGTGTCATATCAATCTAAAGCAACCTCTTTGCCGCATCGGCGGCGGTAGTTGAGCATGCTGGGCGGCCCCGAATACCACGACTGTGGGCCTAGAAAGGCAGCAGTACGCGGTCAATCACATGCACCACACCGTTGGTGCATTGCACGTCAGGAATCACCATGTTGGCGGGCACGGTATTGCCAGCCCCCTTCACGGTTATTACCCCGCTTTTGAAGGCTCCCAATTGCAGCGGGACCGTACCCAATGGCAAAACTGCTGTATTTTCCGGCAGTTCCGGGGTAAACTTATTACCGAATGTGCCCGCCGTGCTACCGGACAGCACATGGTTCAGGAGAATGGTTCTGAGCCCATCGACCTGGGGCAAAGTCATGCTGTTAATAGCGGTCACGCTGGGAATCCCGGCATCAATAAAAGCCTGGTCAGTGGGCGCGAATACCGTGAAGGGGCCAGTGCCAGAAAGTGCCCCGTCCAAACCACATTTCACTACAGCGGCTACCAGAAACGTCAGTTCCGGCTTCACAAACACCTTGCTAGTTTGCAGTGCAATGGCCGATTGCACTACGTTACCGCCCGTAGCCAGCAGCACTTTATCGATGGGATGAATCAAGCCATTGGCTGCCTTCACATCGGTGCCCACAATCTGCGAGCCGTTGACATACAGCGTACCATCGGCCCGGCGGATGATGCGCCGCGTTACGCCCAGCGCGGAGTTCGACGTGCTGCCCGGCGTGAGCGCGCTGCCCGCCAATGAGCCACTGAATACGTGATAATACAGCGTGTTCTGCAAAAACGACTGCTGCAACGCCCCCAAATCCTGAGCCGTGTTGAGCCCCAAGCGGCTGAAAGCTGCATTGGTGGGCGCAAAGACCGTGAAATTTCCACCGCTGGTCGGGTCTGCGTTTTTGTTGCCGAGCAGCACGGCTACATCGCCGCGAATAGCCGCATCTTCCAGCTCCTGAAAATCGGGATTGGTGACGGCAATATTGGTGATGGACGGGTCGACTTCTTTGTTTTTGGCGCAGCCATTCAGGGCCATCAGGCCCAACGCCAGCAGCCCGGCTTTAATGGGGAAATATTTTTTCATCGGGCAAATTATTGTTTTTATCGTGCTGACAGGTGCGTTCAACTCAAATCGTTGAATATAAACGAATTTATAAAGCCAGCGGATTGCGCTAAGGTAAATCCGTTCCCCCAAACTCACCCGTAGATTGCGTCAAAACAGACTGATTAAGCCGTTTTAGTTCGGCCGTTTCCAATCAGTCTGCCCTTTATTAGGAATTCTCTATTTATTGCTTTTATGCAAAATTTCTCCACGCTGTTTTGTAGTGTTTTTTTAGTTGCCGGCGTTGCCACCACCGTGCAGGCCCAGAGCCTGGTGAGCGGTTTCATGGCGGGCAAGGGCCACGGTTCGGTGGTGGTGTCGGGCACGGCCGAGCGCTACGACGATGTGTACCTGGCTCCCGAAAAAATTTCCGGCGTGCCAATTTTTCAGGAGGTGCGCGTCAATTCCCTCAACCTGTACGGCACCTATGGCCTTTCCGATAAGATTGACGCGGTTATCAGCCTGCCCTACATTCAGTCGAAAGGCCACGCGCCGGGGGCGGTGATTGATAACCTGAACTCCTACTACTCCACGCAGGGCTATACCAACGTGCGCCAGGGCCTGCAGGACCTCACCGCCCTGTTCAAGTTCAAATCCTACAGCCGCGAAATTGGCAGCAGCATTCTGGACCTGCTGGGCGTGGTCAGCTTCAGCACCCCGGTGAGCGACTACCAGACCAATACCGGCTACGGCTACATCATCGCTATCGGCAACCGGGCCACCAAGTACACGGCCGCCGGCGTGGCGCACCTCAAAACCAGTTCGGGCGTGTTTGCTACGGGCCAGGTCGGCTACAGCCTGCGCACCGGCCCTGTGCCCGATGCCCTCGTGGGCGAGGTCAAGCTGGGCTACGCCGGTCCCAAGGTGTACCTGGAAGGCAATGCCTCTTTTCAGGAATCAAACGGCGGCACCGACATTGCGGCTCAGAATTTCACCGGCTTTTTTCCCTCCACGCGCGTCAACTACATCCGCCTGGGTGCCAGCGCCTACCGCCCCATCACCAACGGCTTTGGCCTGACGCTGGGGGCCAGCACCTACGTGGCCGGCCGCAACATTGGCAAATCCACCGGCTACTCGGCTGGCATTACGTATAACTTCTAACTCGTTAGCAGCTTTCATTGTAAGCAAATACAAAAGCGCCTCCAAAGCCGGAAATAGTCCGGTTCTGGAGGCGCTTTGTGTCTGGCCGAATTTAATAATTCGATTCAGCCGACGGCAGGTCAATCAGAATAAACTGGGCGTCTTTGGCGGCGCGGATTTGCACCACGTCATCATCGGTCATGCGGGCTTGGTCGTTGGGGCCGAGCTCCGTGCCGTTCACGAAAATGGTGCCCTGCTTCACGTAAATGAAGGTGAGGCGGATGGGGAAGGTTTTGAATTCGATTTCCTCCTCTTCTTCCAGATTAGCCCAGTAAATAGTGCTATTGGAATTCATGTACACCACGTCTTCCAGCACTTTCTGGCCGGTCACGAGGGGCACCAGCTTGTTCTTATTCCCGGTGGTGAAACCCAGGTCTTTCTGCTCATAGCTGGGAGCGAGGCCTTTCTGGCCGGGAATGAACCACAACTGGTACAAATGCAGGGGCTTGTCCTGGCGGTTGAACTCGGAATGGGCCAGGCCGGTGCCGGCAGTCATGCGCTGCACCTCGCCGGCTTTGATGGTCGTTTTATTGCCCATCGTGTCTTGGTGCGTGATTTCGCCATCCAGCACCAGCGTCACAATTTCCATTTCGGAGTGCGGGTGTTGCGGGAAGCCCGATTGGGCGGTCACATTATCGTCGTTGAACACGCGCAACGGCCCGAAGTGCATGTTGGTGCGGTCGAAATAATCGGCAAACGAAAACAGGAAGTAGCTGCTGAGCCAGGCAGCGGGAGCAGCGTGGTGGCGGTCGGCGGCGGAAATGTACTTGAGCATAGCTTGAAAGCAAGAGGATATGGCGTGCCTCCCATACGCGCGGGCCGGGCCGGAAGTTGGCCCCACTCCGCACAGCGAAGCCCTTCCGCATTCCGGAAGGGCTTGCAGGATTTTCAAATAAACGTTTCGAGCTACGCTTTGCGTAGCAACGCCACCTGCTGTTGCAGGTCGAGCACGAGGCTGGCCACGCGCTCCAGCGAGAGCTCGGCAATGGGGAACGTGCTGCTGATGTAGCTTTTGGCTTCCCAGATTTCGAGTACGTCGTCGGCCTTCACGTCGTAGGGCGAGAAGTTGGGGTTGTCGGAGTGCAGCACGAACATGGCCCCGGAGCGCATCTTATTAAACACGCGCTTGAACACGATACCGTCGCGAGAGCTCACCACAATGCAGGGCGTGCCGTCCTTGATGCTGGTCCATTCCTCTACGTAGCGGCCCACGATGACGGTGCCGCTGGCAATGGGCAGCATCGAATCGCCGGCGATTTCAAAGGCGCGGTAAGTGCCCGTTTGCGAGAGCATAGGCAGGCGGAACTTGGGCAGCACCTCCAGGTATTCGCGGTCGGCGTAGCCGTTGAGGTAGCCGGCAGCGGCTTTTTGGGGCACCAGTTCGATGTTCTCGTTCTGGTCCTTGTCCACGGTGAAGGCCAGCACACGAAGCTTGCCGCCGGCGGCCGGCGTGGGCGGCTCGGGGTTGTCGTCGGCATCGGCTTCGGGCGCGTTGGGGTCGGGCGCCGGCAGCGAGCCGATGATTTTGGTGTTCTTCTTCTTGCTGAAATCGGTGGTCACGAGCTGGTCGAGCGTGATGCCGAACAGGCGGGCCATGTTGACGAGCGTGGCGAGGCGGGGCTCGGCGCGGCCCTCTTCGTAGGCACCCACCAGGGAACGTTTGATGCCGAGCTTCTCGGCCATCTGGGCCTGCGTGAGGGCAAGCTCGCGCCGGCAAAATTTGAGGTTGGTATTAATCATCGGTGGGGGGGCAGCAGCCGGGAGTGGCATTGGATTTAAAGCAGATTCGGCTGGTGAAGTTAGCAACGCAAGCGCGAAGTTACTAATTCACTTAGCTAATAAATTTCTGCCCACCACTTTAGCGTTGAGCAATTTGCCTCTCGACCCACCATTCGTCGTTTTTCCAGAAATTATTCCAGCCCACACGGGCATATTTGGGGTTGATATGGGCGTCGCGCTCGCCGATTTCGAAGCGCGTGAGCACCCCGCGCGTCACGGCAATGCCTTGTTTCCAGAGCACGGGCGTGGTTTCGCTGCCCGGCCCATCGGCCCAGCTGCCTTCGAAGAGCAGGCCGCCGTTGCGGGTGGCGGGGTTGGCGGTGTTGGTCATCAGCACGGCCCGGCGGTTGGGCGTGAGTTGAAAATCGAGCGCGATGCGGCCCGTGAACTGGCCGCCCAGACCGTGGCGGCTGGTGGCTTGCAACACAAACCCGCCCGTGGCGCAGTACGTGGGCGTGGCCGACTCCTCATAATCAGGCGCAATCACCTTCATATCCGCTGGCAGGCGCTGCACCTGCTGTAGCTCAATGCTGCCGCAAAAGGGTGTAACGTCGCCGTAGCAGCGAAACTTGCCGGCCACGTTGTAGCGGCCGGGGCTTTTGCCATCGGCCTGCACGGTGGTAAATACGAACTCCAACCGCCGCCCGTCGTAGCCGAAACAGCCGTTGAGTACGTCTTCGGTGCCGGCCTGGGGGTGGTGCTGCCACAGGCGGCCCAGGTTGGTGCGGGCCAGCAGGGCCGTGCGGGTGGCATTGGTGAGCACCGCGCCGGGAGCGGCCAATGGGGCCGCCGGGCTGGCCGCCGGCCCCGAAAAAGTGGGCAGGGACTGAGGTTGGGGCGCAGCGAAGAGCAGCGCGGGCGCCGTGAGAAGCAGGAAGTACCGCATACAACCGAAATAGAGGAAATTTTTAAGGCCAGCTATATTGCTAGATGGCGCTTATGCTCTCCCAACGGTGGCAGCGGCCGGTTTAGTATCAAAGGTTGAGTTTTGGCTTGGGCGATTTGGCCCACCATTCGTCGTTCTGCCAAATGGTGTTCCAGCCCTGCCGGGCGTATTTGGGGTTGATGTCCACGTCCCGCCCGCCAATCACCAAGTCCGTGTAAATAAATGGGCTGTAGCCGACAATGTCCTCTACCCACACCGTTGGGATTACCTGATGGGTTTGATAGGTGGTCCAGGCTCCCGCGTATTTCTGCGCTCCGCCCTGCGAAGGCCCGTGCAAAAATGGCGCATCAAGGCCGAGCTGGCCTTTGCTGGTCAGTTCCAGCTCCATCACAAAGCGCCCTTCAAAAGCAGCGCCTTGCGGGGCTTTTTTGTCTTCGGCCAGCCGGACGTTGCCGGCCACGGCGTAGCGCTTCACCGCAAAGTCGTTGTCGAGCCGGATGGGCTTAAGCATGGTCCATTCGTCGATATCTTTTTTGTCCCGCGCCGTCAGCATGGGCTCCACCGAAAGTGAATCGAACACGATTTCTCCCCGAAAGCGCTGAATGCGCTGCCGGGTGCGCGTCAGCCCCTGCAGCTGGTAGGCCGCAGGGTTATGCAGGTTGCGGCGCGCGGCGGTGATGACGGTTTCCGTGCGGTAGCGGTTGGCACCGCGAAAGCCGTTCATTGCCCGGTCATAAGACTGGCCGGTGACGGTTTGCAGGAGTGATGCCAGATGATGCGCGGCGAAAAAGCGGCTGATTTCGGCCGAATCCCGCACGGGCTGTGACCAGATATCCGCCCGCAGCACCTTACCGAAGCGCACCGGAATCGGAGGGTCCACGTCGGGAGATAATCCGGCGATTTGGGCTGGCTTGGTTTTCCGCGCCGCCAGCGAATCGGGCCGCTTGATGGCTTCACCGCCGGAGCCCGACAACGTTGCTTCGGCATTGGCCTTAGCCGTTGTGCCCGAATGGTTTGCATGGGGCTGGCAAGCGCAAGCAGCGCTTGCTAATGTAAGAATGAGAAAAGCATTTTTCATACAAACCATCACGAATGATTCAGCAAAAAATTGCTTGCGACTCATCCTCAGAGGTTGAGCGAGGGCTTGGGCGAGTCGGCCCACCATTCGTCGTTGTTCCAGAACTCGTTCCAGCCTAGCCGGGCGTATTTGGGATTAATCTCGCCCATGCGCTCGTCAAGCATGAAATCCTTAAATACATCGACCGCAACGGCTGATACCCAAGGTGCCACGGTGAAAGATTTTACCTGGCCGGTTGAGACATTCAGTCGGTTGCCGCGCAGCAGCAAGCCGCAGCCCCGAGTTGGCAATCCTTCCTCAAGGCCTTCATGGTCGAAAACGGTGACGTAGCCGGGCTTTTTGGCTGGCACCACATAAAAATCAAGCAGCAGTTCGCCCTCAAAAATGCCGCTATTCTCCTTGCGTTCCTCCCGAAGCTGTACTTGTGCGTGGGCCGTGTACGTACGGCCGCTGAGCGAATCGGCCGCGTTGGAGTCATCGGTGGCCATGTCTTGCAAAAAACCGGGGTACGACAAATCCACAAGCTTGCGCACCGTGAGCGTGCCGCTAAACGGGCGAATGTTTTTGCGGTAGCGGCTTTTGCCCCGAACGTGGTAGACCGCCGGATTGGCCGGGTCGCGCTTCACCTGCGTGAAAGCCATGGCGAAGTGGTAGTGGTCGGGCCCGAAAAAGCCTTCGTAAACCGGCGTGCTTCGGTAGCTGCTGTCAGCGTTTTGCCACAGCGGCGCGAGGTCGTGCGCCTGTAGCAGCGCCCGCATTGGGGGCGTGAGGGTATCGGCTGCCGCAAACAGCGTCGGCAGGGGCTGCCGGATACCGGGGGCTTGTTGTTGGGTAGTATCTGCCGCTGGTGCCCTATTGGTGGCCGCGACGATTGTTTTCGGCGAACTCTGTTGGCAAGCAGTACTGGCGACAGCCAGCGCAGACAAAGCCCAAATCAACTTTTTCATAGCGCCAATTTAGCCCGCAAATCCGGCATGAACTCCCGCAAAAAATACCGCCCCAGCCCCACCTCCAGCAGGATTTCCATCAGAATCAAATTGCCCACCCACGAAAGCCACGTCACCGTCAGGTACGTTTCTATCGGTTTGGTTTCGAACACGTAGTACATCACGTAGCTCTCGCCGCGCAGGGCCAGCGCAGCCAGCGTCACGGCGAAAGAACGTAGCATCCAGTCGACGTGCAGGCTCCACTGGCGCTGGCGGGCGGCGCGGTAGGCGCGCCAGGTGCAAAGCCACCACACGAAGCATTGCAGCGTGAAGCCGACCTGCGCGGCCAGCCCGCCATTGGCAAAGTGGGCCAGAATGAGCCCCGACGGGGCCGCCAGCGCCAGAATACCGATGATGTACCCTTTGCCCAACTGCCGGTGCAGCCCCGGCCCGCGCCGCGCCAGCACCGGCAGAAACTGCAGCAGCCCCGCCACCAGCACCAGCAAACTGGTGGTGATGTGCACGTAGAAGCCCAGCCGAAAAATGGGACTGTCGTTGGTTTCGTCGCTCTTGGTGGTGAGGAAGTGGATGCCCTTCTCGAAGGTGTAGTAGGGCAGCGTTTTGGTGAGCATCAGGCCCGCGAAAGCGGCGATGATGAGGGCCGCGAGGGCGAGGAGGAGTTTTCGAGCCATGAAGCGCGGCAGTTTCGAGCGGGTGCAAATAAAGAGGCCCGCCGTGGGTAACGGCGGGCCTCTTTATTTTATTGAATGGCTACTGCCCGCGCAGGCGCTTGTGGTACAGCGCGGCCATGCGCAGCTGGAAGTAGTCGTACTTCTCGCGCAGGTGGTCGAACAGGTCGCGGAGCGTAGGGTCGCCGCCGAGCTGGGCGCGGGCGGTGAAGACTTCGGCCAGCTCAGCATCGGAGCAGAAGTCGTGGATGCGCAGCTCGCGGCCCTTGGCGTAGGCGTTGTAGAGGTGCGTTTTCACGGTGCTCAGGGCCAGGCCGCGGCGCTCGGAAATGTCCTCGGGCGTGAGACCCATTTGGTGGAACTGGATGGTGGCGTCTTCGGAGTCGCTCACGGGTTTGTCGGCTGCAGCCGTTTTATCAGCCGCCGTCAGGCGCGGGCGCGGCTCGTTGAACATGCTATCCGAATCGGACGGCACGTACTGGCCGCCGCCGTGCTCCAGAATAAGTTTGATGAATGCCTCGCCGTAGGTTTCGAATTTCTTCATGCCCACGCCCGAAATCCCCAACATGCCCACGCGGCTCACGGGGCGCTCGGCGGCCATTTCCTGAAGCGTAGCGTCGGAGAACACCACGTAGGGCGGCACGCCCTGCTCGTCGGCAATCTGCTTGCGGAGCTTGCGCAGCTTGTCGAACAGCTGGGCTTCGGGGGTGCCGAAGGCAGCGGTGGCAGCAGCATTGGCGGCTTTCTTGCCGGCGCGGGTGGGCTTTTCGGCCTTCTCGCTGGGCTGGAATTTTTTGAGCGGCAGGGTGAGTTGGCCTTTTAATACCTCGTGGCCGCGCTCGGTGATTTTCAGGGCGTAGCCTTCCTCGTAGGCGATGTAGAACAGGCCGTCGTTCAGCATCTGGTGGATGTAGCTGTACCAGTCGAGGTAAGGCAGGACGTTGCCGGCGCCGTAGGTCTTTATCTGGTCGTAGCCGCCTTGCAGCACGGCCTGGTTGCGCATGCCGCGCAGGATGTCAATCAGCAGATTAATAGCCACTTTCTCGCGGCTGCGGACCACGGCCGAGAGGGCTTTTTGGGCAATGAGGGTGCCGTCGAACGTGGTGGGCGGGTTGCGGCAGATGTCGCAGTTGCCGCAGTCCTCGCCCAGGGTTTCGGAGAAGTAGTTGAGCAGGATTTTGCGGCGGCAGCTGGCGGCTTCGGCAAACTGCTGCATGCGCTCCAGCTTGGCGGTGTTGAGCTGGGCCTGCCGGGCGGGCACGTCCTTGGTCACCATCTCGCGCATCTGCATCACATCGGCAAAGCTGTAGAACAGGATGGCGGTGGCGGGCGAACCGTCGCGCCCGGCGCGGCCGATTTCCTGGTAGTAGCCTTCGATGTTCTTGGGCAAATTGTAGTGCATCACCCAGCGCACGTTGCTTTTGTCGATGCCCATGCCGAAGGCGATGGTGGCGACAATGACCTGCAAATCATCTTGCAAAAAGTCCTCCTGGGCTTTGGCACGTTGGGCGGGGGCCATGCCGGCGTGGTA
>JAQBNT010000216.1 GCA_028288445.1 Hymenobacter sp.
GCCACCTCGTGGTGCGCGGGCAGGAGCTGGGCCACGGCCCGGCCGCCGCCTCACTGGCCGCACTGCTGGCCGAGCGCGACCTGCTGCGCTGGGCCGCCCCCACCGACACCCGCCCCGCCCCGCCCGACCTGCGCCTGCGCCTCGAAGCCCTGGCCAGCGGCCGCCCGCCCCTGCCTGGCTTGGCCCTGCACCACGCCACCTTGCAACGGGTGCGCGATGTGGCCCGCAACCTCACCGGCCGCTTGGGCAAAACCGGGAATTCCCCCATTCACTCATTCACCCATTCGCCAGTGGGCCTCCTCACCGCGCTGGCCTACCCCGACCGGCTGGCCCAGCGCGAAACCCACGACCGCCTGCGCCTCGTGACCGGCCAGCGCGTGAGCCTGAATACCACCGATGTGGACCCGCAGGCCACGTTTTTTGCGGTGGCGCACTTGGCGGGCACGGCCTCGGCTCCGCGCGCCACGCTGGCCGTCCCAATCGGGCAGGATGAACTGGAGCTGGCTTTCGCCGACCAGATTACGACCACCGACGAAGTGCGCTACGATGCCACGACCCAACGCGTGACCGGCCGCCGGGTGCGCCGCCTGGGGGCCCTGCTGCTCGATGAAAAAGTCATCGGCCAGCCCGATGCGGCGCTGGTGGCGCGGGCCTTGCTGGATTATCTGCAGGAAGCCGGGGTGGGCAAGCTGAACTGGACGCCCGCCGCCCGCCAGCTCCAGCAGCGGCTTGAGTTTCTGCGGCAGCACTTTCCCGCTTCTAATGCACCGGAACCTTGGCCGGCTTTCGATGATGCCACGCTGGCCCAGAAGCTGGCCGACTGGCTCGGACCGCACCTCACCGGCCTCAAAACCCTCGACCAGGTGCAGCGCCTCGACCTCTACGAGCCGCTGCTGGCCCGTCTGCCCGGCGGCTGGACCCAGCGCCAGGAGCTGGACCGCCTCGCCCCGGCCGCGCTGGAAGTGCCCAGCGGCTCACACATCACCTTGGATTACAGCGACCCGGCCGCGCCCGTGCTGGCGGTGAAATTGCAGGAGCTATTCGGCCTGACCGAAACGCCCACCGTGGCCGCCGGCCGCGTGCCGCTGCTGCTGCATCTGCTGTCGCCCGGCGGCCGGCCGGCGCAGGTCACGCGCGATTTGCGCAGCTTTTGGGAGAAGGGGTATTTTGAGGTGCGCAAGGATTTGAAAGGCCGCTACCCCCGCCACCCCTGGCCCGATAAGCCGATGGAGCACATCCCGACCCGGCTCACGAAGAAGCGGCTGGGGCAGTAATACAAGGCTCAGGCAGGCTTCTTCGAAACCAAAAAACAGGTTAAAAAACCATTTCGCCGCCGGATAGTCGTCGCGTAACTTCGTAGAAAATCAGACTTTCTCCACCGTTACATGGCCTCTATCGTTCCTTCTGAAGCGCCGGTTATTGCCGGCGACCGCCTCACGCCGGGCTGGCTAAAAATCGTTTGGCTCTACCTGATGCTCACGCCGGCGCTGGTGTGGGGCTTTTCAAGTTTATCAGGACCGCGCAGCCTGGCATCTGCCCTGATTACGGTGGTGACGGTGGGGTTCGGGCATTCCATCGGCCTGCATCGGGGCATCATCCACCGCTCGTATCGTTGCGCCCGGTTTACGCGGGGGCTGCTGGCCTATTTATTCGTGCATACGGGGCTGGGCGGGCCGCTTTCGTGGGTGCGGGTGCACTATTTCCGCGACTACTGGCAGAACCGGCTGGACTGTCCGGCCTACTTCCGCTACGACCATTCCATTGCGAAAGACTACTACTGGAACCTGCATTTTGCCCTAAAATCGGGCGACATCAACCGATACGAAATTCCTGACGAGGATTTATACGACCCCTGGCTGGCCTTTCTGGAAAAAACCTGGTACCTGCACGTATTGGCAGCGGCCGGCCTCATCTGGGTCTTTTTCGGGTTCGAGGCCATGATAGTTTGCGTACCGCTGCGCATCAGCATCACCATTCTGGGGCACTGGTTCGTGGGCTTTATCTCGCACAAATACGGCTACGCCCGTTACGATATCGACGACGCTACCGAGCACGGCTACAATAACTGGGTACTGGGCGCGCTCTCCTTCGGCGAGGGTTTCCACAACAACCACCACGCCCACCCCAGTTCGGCCAAAATGAGCACTGAATGGTACGAGCTCGACCTGGGCTGGTACTTGGTGGCGGGCCTACGCGCCGTGGGCCTGGTGTGGGACGTGCAGGTGGTCGGCCGCGACCAGACCCAAAAGGCCCGCGCCAAAGAGCACAGCTTCCGTTGGCGCTGGCCGTGGCAGGCCTAGCCGCCGATATTATCGCATCTCGTTCTCGTCCAGAAAGTTCTTACCATCGGCCCGCGGCGAGTAGTGGCGGTGCAGCCAGCGACTGAGCCCCCCAAGGCCTGGCAGCAGCACCCGCTCGGTGATGTTGGCCTGGTCGAGCTTGTCGCGCACCTCCCACTTGAGGCGGGCCGGAATGATGATGCGGAAATACAGCTCCGGGCGGTCGGCCAGCCAGTCGTGCAGCACGCTTTGGGCCGTGCTCATCAGCGAAAAAAGTGCGTACTGGTGCACGATCCGGGCATCGAGGCTGGGCGGTTCCAGAAATAGTACGTAGGGCTCGGCCTGTAGTTCTTCAAGCTCGCGCAGGCTGCTGCTCACCGGCTGCAACAGCTCGGAGGTGAAGACGTTGGAGCCCTCGGCTTGCAGGGCCTGGCGCAGGCGCTGGGGTAGGTGCTCGGCAGCCTTCACGTAGTTCAGCGCCCAAATGATGCCGTCTTCGTGGTAAGCGGCCAGGTCGTCGGTGGCGAAGTGCAGGGCCACGTAGGGCGAGTACGTCCAGTCGAGCAGGCGGGTGGGCAGGCCGTGGTGCTGGGCCAGCGCCAGCCAGTCCCAGGTGCTGGTGGTGGCGGCGGGCATGCCCGTTTCGCGGGCATACTTGCGGAAGTTGCGCAGCAGGTGATGCTCCAGGTTCTGGTATTCGCCCCCCAGCCGCTGCAAGCTGGTTTCGAGCTGAAAATGGCGTGAGCGGCCGCCCCGGTACACAAACGGCGACCGGAACCGCCCAATGCGCGCATCCCAGGTACCCTGAAAAAGCAGGCGTTGCAGGTCTTCCCAGGAAGTGGCTTCGTAGTCGTTGGCGGCAGATAAGGGCATGGTGCGAAGATACGAGGGGACGGGAGCAGGAATGGGGTTGAGAAATTGTTAAAAAGAACGGTCATGCTGAGCGCAGCCGGAGCATCTTTACCGCAGCAGTAAAATCAATTACTTGCTCGGTAAAGATGCTCCGGCTGCGCTCAGCATGACCGTTCTTGGTCAGCAACCAGCGCTATTCCCCAGCCGGGAAATCCGCCGCGTCGCCCACGGCGGCGTACTGCTCCAACTCCTTCGCGATACCGGCGAATTTCTCGCGCGCACCCTTCACCGCAGCTTTGCCCAGCGGCAAATGCAGCGGCGGGTTCTCCAGCTGCACCACGTCGTACATGGCTTTGGCGGCGCGCACCGGGTCGCCGGGCTGCCGGCCGCTGTAGCCCTGGATGCCGCGCAGATTTTCGCCCACCGTGGCCTGGTAATCATCTATTTTGGTGTCGGCAATGGTGGCCGATTCGCCTGCCCACTTCGTGCGAAAGCCGCTGGGCTCGATGTTCGTCACCTTAATGCCAAGTGGCGCTACCTGCTGGCTCAGGCTCTCGCCAATGGCCTCCAGGGCAAATTTCGAGGCGTTGTAAATGCCCACGCCGGGGAAGGTTTTCAGCCCGCCGATGCTGGTGATGTTGAGGACGTGGCCCGAGCGCTGCTTGCGCAGCTGCGGCAGCACGGCCCGCAGCACATGCAGCGCACCAAACACGTTCACGTCGAACTGGCGCTGCACTTCCTCGGCAGGCACTTCCTCGATGCTGCCCATCGAACCGTAGCCGGCGTTGTTTACGATGACATCGAGCTGATTGAATTTGGCAATAGCATCGACAATGGCGGTTTTGACGGTAGCCTCATCGGTCACGTCGCAGACCAGGCCGAGGGTGCGGCCTTCGGCTTTTTTAGTGAACTCGTCGGCCTGCTCGGGCTTGCGGAAGGTGGCGGCCACGCGGTCGCCTTTTTCGAGGACGTAGTCGGCCAGGGCTTCGCCGAAGCCGGACGAGGCCCCGGTAATGAACCATGTTTTGGCAGTGGAATCAGACATAATGAAGCATTCGTTGAAATGGTATGTGCTAAGACGGGTTGGGGCGGCGAATTGTTTGGAGGCAACTGGTGCGTCTGTCATCCTGAGCGCAGCGAAGGACCTTATCACGTTGGAGTAATTTGCGTTCTAACGTGATAAGGTCCTTCGCTGCGCTCAGGATGAC
>JAQBNT010000058.1 GCA_028288445.1 Hymenobacter sp.
TCGTTGGCGAGGCCGTAGGGGCGGTTGTCGTAGTTCTGGCCGCGCTCGTTTTTCACTGTCGAGCGCTGAATCTCGAACTTCTTCTGGCTCACGGCGTCCAGCAGGAAACCCATGCGGTCGGCTTCCAGCCACAGGCCGGTTTCGAGCTGGTTGCTGGGCAGCGTCTCGAAGTAGTTGGTGCGGTCCTGGTTGGTGCTGCCGTTGAGGTTGCCGCCGGCGGCCGTCACTAGCTTGAAGTGCTGCTGGTCGCCCACGTGGTCGGAGCCCTGGAACATCATGTGCTCAAAGAAGTGCGCGAAGCCCGACTTGCCAATCTGCTCGCGGGCCGAGCCGACGTGGTAGGTAACATCGACGTGCACCAGCGGGTCGGAATGGTCTTCGCTCACGATGAGCGTGAGGCCGTTGGGCAGCACGTATTTCTCGTAAGGAATGACGAGCTGGCCGGGCTGCTTGGTCACTTTTTCCACGAGGCGGGTGCCGCCGGGCGTGGTGGCCAGGGCCGTTTTGGTAGCGGGCGCTTTGGCCGCCGGTTTTTGCTGGGCAAAGCTGACGGTAGTCATCAGCGCCAAGCCCAGAGTGGACAGGAAACGAAGGTTCATTTTGCGGAAAAAGTGGGTGAGAATAGAAACAAAGAGGCCAGCAATGCTGCGCAGTTGCACACCATTGCCGGCCGAAAGGTAAGTTGGCTGAGTTACTTCCGAATCAGCGCGCCCGCCTGCTTCTCAAACTGCTGAATCAATTTCTGCATCACCTGGTCGATGGCCTGCTCGCTGAGTGTCTGGCTGAAATCCTGCAGGGTGAAGCTCACCGAGTAGGATTTCTTGCCCGCGCCCAGGTTCTCGCCGGCGTACACGTCGAACACGTTGATGCTTTGCAGCAGCTTCTTTTCGGTGCGCCGGGCAATCTGCTGGAGCTGGTCGAACGTCACGGCCGAGTCCACCACGATGCTCAGGTCGCGGCGCACTTCCGGGAATTTCGACAGCTCGCGGGCCACCAGCGTGGGCTTGTATTTCTTGCTCAGCGCGTCCCAATCCAGCTCGGCGTACCACACCGGCTGCGTCACGTCCAGCCGCTTCAGCACCGAAGCCGCTACCGCGCCCAGCTGCGCCACCGGCTGGTTGTGCACCAGCAGCGCGAGGCCGCCGGCCAGGTATTCGTGCTGCACCGGCTGCGACACCGCCCCGCCAAAGCCCAGCGCCGCCAGCACCTGCTGCACCGCCCCGGCCAGGTCGTGAAACGCAGCCTTTTCCGACTTGTGCTGCCAGGTTTCGCCGTCGGCGTTGCCAGTCAGGTAAATCACCAGCTTGTTCTTTTCCTGGTACTTGCCATTCTCGTTTTGCGAGTAGGTTTTGCCGAACTCGTACAGCTTCAAATCGCGCTGGCGGCGGTTGATGTTGTGCCGGATAATCTCCAGGCCCGAATGCAGCAGCGTGGGCCGCAGCACATTCAAGTCAACGCTGTTGTAGTTCAGGATGCGAACCAGCGCATCATTCGCCTCGCCCTCTTTCTCGAAGTACAGCGAGTTGGTAAGCGAGTTGGTCAGAATCTCTGAATAGCCCTGGCCGCTGAGCAGCGAAGCGATTTTCACGCGAGTTACCTCGGGGTCAGGGTTCGGGAATTTGGCCAGGAACGAAGCCGAATTGTTCGGCCGCAGGGCCACGTTGTTGTAGCCGTAAATGCGCAGGATTTCCTCAATCACGTCGGCCTCGCGGGTCACGTCCACTTTGTGGGGCGGCACGGTCAGCGTCCAAGTGTCCTGGTCGCCGGCGTCGGGGGTTGAGTCGGTGATTTCGATGTCCAAATCCGTCAGAATCTGGCGGATGCGTTCAGGCGCGATGTACTGGCCCACCAGCCGCTCTACGCGGGGCAGGCGCAGGCGCACGGTGGCGGGCTGCACAGGCACGGGGTACTCGTCCACGATGGGCGCGGCCACAGTCGCGCCCGCCACTTCCTGCAACAGCAGCGCCGCCCGCTGCAAGCCCACCAGCACCATGTTGGGGTCGGTGCCGCGCTCGAAGCGGAACGAAGCATCGGTTTTCAATTTATGTTCTTGGGAAGTGCGCCGAACATCGCTAGGATTGAAGTAAGCGCTTTCCAAGAAGATGCGCGTGGTGGTTTGCGTTACGCCTGAATCCTGGCCGCCAAATACCCCAGCTAATGCGAGAGGTTTCTGATTACCGTCAGTAATGACTAAATCGCCATAGTGCAATTCCCGCTCAATACCGTCCAGAGTCACAAGCTTATCCCATTCATATGCGAACTTCACTTGAATATGATTGCCAGTAATTTTATCAGCGTCGAAGGCATGCAGCGGCTGGCCCAACTCGTGCAGCACGAAGTTGGTCACGTCCACCACGTTATTAATAGGAGAGAGGCCAATGCTGCGCAAACGTCGCTGCAACCATTCCGGCGACGGGCCAACACTCACGTTTTCCATCAGTAGACCAGCGTAACGGGGGCAAGCTGAATTTTGCTCAATTGTCACCTGAATGTTATTCGCCGCCGAAGCAGGAGCCGCGAAGCCGCTCACATCGGGCAGGTGGCAGGGCTGGCGCAGCAGGGCGCGCAGCTCGCGGGCCACGCCGTAGTGCGAGGCGGCGTCGGCCCGGTTGGGCGTGAGGCCGATTTCATACACCGTATCCGAGCCCAGGCCGAAATAATCGGCGGCGGGCGTGCCGTTAGGCAACTCGGTATCGAGCACCATGATGCCGGCGTGCGACTGGCCCAGGCCGATTTCGTCCTCGGCGCAAATCATGCCCTCCGAGGCCGCGCCGCGAATCTTGCTTTTCTTGATTTTGAACGGCTCGCCCTGCGCGGGGTAGAGCATCGCCCCTTCAAGGGCCACCACCACGCGCTGGCCGGCGGCCACGTTGGGGGCGCCGCACACGATTTGGCGCGGGGTGCCGTCGCCCACGTCCACGGTGGTCAGGCTGAGCTTGTCGGCATCGGGGTGCGGCTCACGGGTGAGCACGGTGCCCAGTACTACGCCGCGCAGCCCGCCGGGAATGCTTTCCAGCTCCTCGGCGCTCTCCACTTCCAGCCCCGAGCCGGTGAGCAATGCGCCAATCTCGGCGGCAGGTTTGTCGGTAGGAATGAGGGTTTTAAGCCAGTCGAGAGAAATACGCATTGGGAGTTGTTCGTTATTCGTTGTCCATTGTCAGGCCACGGACGATGGGGCAAAGGTACGGCGGGGCAAAATGACTGAATTGGAGGGTGCTGGCATATATTTGCTTAAGGCCGGTTTGAGCGTCACAACTCTACAGAACGTCATGCAGAGCGCAGCGAAGCATCTTGCTTGAGGCACTAATCAATATTGATAGCAACGAAGCGGTAAAGATGCTTCGCTGCGCTCTGCATGACGTTCTTCCCTGCGGCCCCTCTTTTCCACCAAGCACCAAACACTTTCCCTCATGCCCTTCATCAACAAAGGCTTCCACGCCAAGCGGCCCACCGATGGCGCTCACAAGCTGCCGCCCGGCCAGTATGAAACGGAGGATTTTCCGGTGCTCACTGCCGGCCCCACGCCCCGCATTCCGCTGGTCAACTGGGAGTTCCGGCTCGAAGGGCTGGTGGAAAATCCGGCACAATGGAGCTGGAACGAGTTCAACGCCCTGCCGATGCAGTCATTCAACCCCGACATTCACTGCGTCACGAAGTGGTCGAAGTTCGATACCAAATGGCGCGGCGTGAGCCTGGACACCTTGCTAGAACATGTGCAGTTAAAGCCCGAAGCGCGGTTTGTAATGGCCTTTTCCTACGGCGGCTACACCACCAACCTGCCACTGGCCGATTTGCGCAATGGTCGGGCATTTATTGGGTTAGAATATGAGGGCAAGCCGCTGGCCGCCGAGCACGGCGGCCCCGCCCGGCTGGTGGTGCCGCACCTCTACTTCTGGAAAAGCGCCAAGTGGGTGCAGGGCCTGCGCTTCATGGCCGAAAACGAGCCCGGGTTCTGGGAAGACAATGGCTACAGCATGCGCGGCGACCCCTGGAAGGAGGAGCGCTACCGCAGCGACGACGCGGACGCGCCCACCGATTCCGCCAGCTTCCGCCTGTGAGCCGGCTTCTCGACTGGCAGCTGGCCACCGTGGCGGCCATCCGGCCCGAAACGCCCCGCGTGCACACCTTCACGCTCCGCTTGCCGCAGTGGACGCCCCACCGCGCCGGCCAGCACTACGACCTGCGCCTCACCGCCCCCGATGGCTACCAGGCCGAGCGCAGCTATTCCATCGCCTCGCCCCCGGCGCAAACCGGCGAAATCGAGTTGACCGTGGAGCTGATTGCCGACGGCGAAGTCTCCGGCTACCTCTTCGAGGGCGTGGCTGTGGGCGAACAGCTCGAGGTGCGCGGCCCCATTGGCGGCTACTTCGTGTGGCCCGCCCGCTCGCCCGAAGCGCCGCTGCTGCTCGTGGCTGGCGGCTCGGGCGTGGTGCCGCTCATGGCCATGCTGCGCCACCGGCAGCGCGCCGGCCTTCGCAATCCGGCCGTGCTGCTGTTCAGCATTCGCACGCCGGAGGAGGTTATCTATCAGCAAGAATTAGAAGCGCTGGCTGCTGCTGATTCGTCTTTTATCTTGCTGCTCAGCTATACCCGCCAGGCCCCCGCCGGCTGGGCCGGCTACCAGCGCCGCCTCGATGCCGCCATGCTGGCTGAGGCCGTCGCTCATCTGCCCGGCCCGCCGCAATGCTACGTGTGCGGCCCCACGGGCCTGGTCGAAAGGGCGGCTACATTGCTGCAAGCCCAGGGCCTGCCCGATGAAGCTATTCGGACCGAGCGGTTTGGGCCAACGGGGTAGGGGATGCCCCCGCACCCTACTCGTGAAACGACTTCTCGCCGGCCGGGATAGCGACTTGCAGCCGGTTTTCGGCCGGCGGCACCGGGCAGCTGTACTCGTTATTGTAAGCGCAATACGGGTTGTAGGCGCGGTTGAAATCGAGCGCAATTTCCGTTTCGTTCAGCCTCGGGATGGGTGCGTCAAGGTAGCGGCCGCCGCCATAGGTGTCGTGGCCGTTGGTGAGGTCGGTGAAGGGAATAAATAGCGTGGAATCGCGGCCGTTGGCTTTCAAATAAACGCGCAATTGCTGCGGTGAATCATTGATTTGAAATTTTACCAAACCCCAATTCAGGTATTTCTCAGCTTTATTATCGCTCATTTGAATAAGCGTGGTATCGGGATTTTCGGTGCGCGAAATATCGGCGTGCGGCACGAAAGCTAAATCGCCGGGATAATACTTCAGGCTGTCAAATTGCGCCTTTTGCGCGGCGGCAATGGGTGATTCTTCCGACTGTCGGAAGTCGCGGTTTTTCTCGCTACGGAATTTATTTAATTGCGCTAAATAGACGCTGTTATTTGGCTTTGCATCATTTAGCGAATACAGAATTATGCCGATGATGGCGGCGGCCAGCGCAATTTTCTTAATCATTAATTACAAAATTAAAAAGGGTTGTCATGCTGAACGTAGTGAAGCATTTGAATTATGTTATTAACATCATCAAATCGTTCAGCTACTGTAATCAGATGCTTCCCTACGTTCAGCATGACAGATTTATAACATGCCCTCGTCGGCAAAACTGTAGTAGCCCTGGTCGGAATAAATGAGGTGGTCGAGAATGGGCAAATCCAGGAAATTACCGGCCTCTTTCAGCTTCTTGGTGAGCTGAATGTCGGCGGCGCTGGGGTTGCGGTTGCCGCTGGGGTGGTTGTGTACCAGAATAATGCTGCTGGCCAATTGTTCGAGTGCTTCTTTGAAAATCATCTTAGGGTCGGCCACGGTGCCGGCCACGCCGCCCTGGCTGATGGCAGTTTTGCGCATCACCACGTTGGCGCGGTTCAGCAGAATTACCCAGAATTCCTCGTGCGGCAGGTCCATCAAATTCGGCCGAATTAAATTGTAGATGTCGCGCGAGCAGGTAATGGTGGTGCGTGGGGCGGCATCGGCTTCCTTGCGGCGGCGGCCCAGCTCCAGCGCGGCTACTACCGTGATGGCCTTGGCCGGGCCGATGCCGGGGTGGCGGCAGAGCTGCTTCACACTTTCGCGGGCTAGGGCATTGAGGTCATTGCCAACGCCTTGCAGCATGAGTTTGCCCACATCTACGGCCGTGAGCTTGGTGGTGCCCGAGCCGATGAGAATGGCCAACAGCTCAGCATCGGAGAGGGCGGCGCGGCCTTTGGTCATTAGCTTTTCGCGGGGCCGGTCGTCCTCGGCCCAGCTCTTAATGCCGGTGGCAGTAGGGGCGACGTAGGCCGGGGTCGTACCCGGCAGGGTAGCGGCGTCGGGTTGGGGCAGGTGGTCAGCAGGTTCCATGCGGTGGAGCGGTGGTAGAATGTAAAAAGTGCATTAAATGTAAAGCAAAAGCGGGCCTGGTGCGTTTAAGCCCCGAGGCTGTGGCTGCATCGTGGCGCGACGGCATAATTCGAAGAGAAGGTCTTTATGCGAAATCCGTTGGTTTTGTGGTTGGTGCTGGCCGTGGTCGTGCTGGCCGAATGGTATGGGTATCAGGCGGTGCGCACGGTGGTGCAGCATCTTTCGCCCGGGGCGCGGCGGGCGGCGGCCATTGCGTACTGGCTGCTCACGGTGGGCAGCTGGATGATTGCGGGCTGGGCCGGCTCGACCCGCCAATCGGGTAATATTCAGCTCAAAAGCTACCTCATGAGTCTGCCCGTGCTGCTGCTGGGGGCCAAGCTGATAATGTTCATCCCGCTGCTGCTGGAAGACGTGACGCGGCTGGGCCGCTGGGCCATGAGCTCGGCCAGCCGCCCGGCGGGCACGGAGGCGGTGGCCATTCCGCGCAGCGAATTTCTGGCTAAGCTGGCACTGGGCCTCGGGGCCATTCCGTTTTTCGCGCTGCTGTGGGGTATGGTGAAGGGTGGCACCGACTACACCGTGCGCCGCGTGACGCTACGCTACCCCAACCTGCCGCCGGCCTTCGACGGCTTCAAAGTGCTACAGATTTCGGACCTGCACACCGGCAGCTTTAACTCAACGGAGCCGCTGGAACGCGCCGTGGCTATGATAAACCGCCAGGGGGCCGACCTGATACTGATGACCGGTGACCTGGTGAACAACCGCGCCACGGAGGTGGAGCCGCACATTCCGGCCCTTTCCGGCATCAAGTCCGAACTGCCCATTTTCTCCAGCCTCGGCAACCACGACTACGGCGACTACGTGGCCTGGGAAAGCCCCGCTGAGAAGCGCGCCAACCTGGAGCGCCTGATGCAGAACCACGCCAAAATGGGCTGGACGCTGCTCAACGACACCAGCCACACCATCACGCGCGGCCCCGACAAAATTTCGGTGCTCGGCGTGCAGAACTGGAGCAGCCACGCCAACTTCCCCAAGCACGGCAACCTGGCCCAGGCCCACGCCGCCAGCGGCGACGCACCCTTCAAAATTCTGCTCTCGCACGACCCCTCGCACTGGGAGGCGCAGGTGCTCAATTACCCCGATATCGACCTCACTCTGAGCGGCCACACCCACGGCATGCAGTTCGGCGTCAACCTGCCATTCATGAAATGGAGCCCCGTGAAATACGTGTATAAGCAGTGGGCCGGCCTGTACGAGCAGGGCCGTCAGAAGCTGTACGTGAACGTGGGATTGGGCTTTTTGGGCTATCCGGGGCGGGTGGGTTTCCTGCCGGAAATCACGGTGTTTGAATTGCGCCGCGCTTAGTGGCCACCTGAACCTAAAAGGACGCCATGCTGAGCGCAGCCGAAGCATCTCTGCCGCACAAGTAATCCAATCGTCAGGATTTACTCTCGCGGTAGAGGTACTTCGGCTGCGCTTAGCATGACCGTCTTTTTTACAGCGAATTAAAGCCGAGGTAACATCCACGCCGTCATTGCCGTAAAGCGCCCCCAAACCATTTTCGGTTTGCTTTTCAACTCCTCTTTCTGAATTTATGAAAAATTCCCTGTTGATTCTCGCCGGCGCTGCCGCTCTGTCTTTGGCCTCCTGCTCGCAGGAAAAAACCACCGAGGTGACCACCGTGCCCGCCGACGGCACTACTACCACGACGACCACCACGACCTCTGCGCCGCTGACGGATGCCCAGATTGAGGCCCGCGCCCAGCAAATCGCCGATAAAATGGTGGCCAACATGAAAATCACGGACGAGGCCACGAAAGCCAAAATCCGCACCGTGTACGTGAACCGCTACAGGAACCTGAACGAGTTGCGCACCAAATACACCACCGACACCACTGGCATGGCCGCCGCCATGCGCGCCGCCAACACGGCCGAAGACCAGGCGTTCAAATCGGTTTTCACCGACCCCACCCAGTACCAGGCCTACGAGTCGAGCCGCTCGACCTACGACGACAGCAATTATTCGTCCGACAATTCATCGGCCACCTCGATGAGCGACACCACATCTAGCTCGGCGGCCCCGGCCTCGTCGATGACTACCACGGAAAGCACTACCACCACTACCACTGACAATAGCACGGGCAGCGGTGTTGGCACAGACGTGTCGAAAATGAAGGCCAAAGCCGAGGATGGCAGCAAAATTAAGGTGAAGGAAAACGGCAAGGTGAAAACCAAAGATGCCGACGGCACCAAAACCAAAAACTAAGGGTTTGGTCGATGCAATCGGCCAAATCATCGCTGAAAAGCCCGCACCTGCAACGGTGCGGGCTTTTTTTGGCTCGTTGGGTTGCTACTTTGTGGTAGTGTTGCGTTTTAAGGATTAATGGGTTTCGAAGTAACGTATTGTGTGCCGGCCGTTTGGCCAAAGCTGAGCCGGGCGCTGGGCCTGCTGCTGGCCCTGTGGCTGCTAGCCGGCCAAGCGCAGGCGCAACTGGCCCCCACGGTGCGCGTGAGCGGTAGTGTTTCGGAGGCCCGGACGCGGCTGCCCATCCCCGGCGCTACGGTGCAGGTGCTGCGCACGAAGCGCGGCGTGGTGACCACGACCACCGGCGATTTCAGCATCGACGCGCTGCCCACGGATACCGTTTTGTTTCGGGCCCTGGGCTACAAGGCGCAACGCATGGCGCTGGGTGGCACGGGCTTGTCACAGTTGGTGGTGCGCATTCAGCTAGCCCGCGACAGTGTGCGCTTGGGCGACGTGGAGGTGGTGGGCGACCGGCCTGACCGCGCCATCATCAACCGGGCGTTGCGCAACATGAAGCGGCCCGCCCCGCCGGTGGTGAGCGGGGCCAAGCGCCCGCCCAAGCCCAAACCGCTCTTTGCTGTGGACTCTACGGCTCCCAAAGCGCCCATTCCCACCATCGCCAGTCCAGTGAGCCTGCTCTACGACCAGTTCTCGCGTGAGGGCAAGCAGCGCCGCAAAATGGAGCAGATTGAAGCCGAGCAGCGCGCCGAAAAAGCCCGCAAGGCCCGGGCCGAGTACAACAAGGCCTTTCTGGATAATCGCGGCTACCAGCCGTAAGTATTCTCCGATAACTGCCCGTTGCTTTTCCGCGTAAGCCGGGGTATGAGAATTGGGTATCCCTGCGTGAATGAGGCGATGGATTGCAGCTCCGGCAATACCTTCCGGCTGGCCTCGTATTCGGAAGAGCGGCTGATTGCGGCCGTGACGGCCAACCTAGCCTGCCTGCGTCGCATGCTGGAATGGAACGTGGCCCAGGGCCTGCTCTTTTTCCGCATCGGCTCCAGCATCGTGCCGTTTGGTTCGCACCCCATCAATACGTTTCCTTGGCAGACGCATTTTGCGGATGATTTCCGGGCCATTGGCGACTACATCAAAGCCAATAATTTGCGGGTGAGCTTTCACCCCGACCAGTTTGTGGTGCTGAACTCGCCTAGCCCGGACATTGTGCAGCGCAGTATTCAGGAGTTGGTTTATCAGGGCTCGATGCTGGATTTGATGGGGCTGGATGGCACGGCCAAGCTCCAGATTCACGTGGGTGGGCTGTATGGGGAGCGGGAACTGGCCATTAGCCGCTTCGCGCAGGTGCACGCCACCTTGCCGCCGGCCGTGAAAGCCCGCGTGGTGGTCGAAAACGACGACCGGCTATTTCCCCTGCGCGACTGCCTAGAGCTGCACCGGCTCACCGGCGTACCCATTCTGTTCGATAATTTTCACCACGAGTGCCTCAACCACGGCGAGCCCATGGCCGAGGCCATGCGCCTGGCTGCCGCCACCTGGCACCCCACCGCCGACGGCGTGCCCATGATGGACTACAGCTCGCAGGCCCTGGGCGAGCGCAAAGGCAAGCACACCGACGACCTCGTGGATGAGCAGTTTCGCGAGTTTCTTACCCACCTGCACGGCCATAATTTCGACCTGATGCTGGAGATAAAAAACAAGGAAGCCAGCGCCCTGCGCGCCGTGGCTATCCTGCGCGAACTGGGCCTGAGCGCCGCCGCCCCCAATATTCCCAGCCCGCCCCTCACGCTGTCTGTGGCTCCCAAAGCCAAGCGCGTAGCCAAAGCAGTGGGGTAGCGGGCAAACTCCCGGCCCAACCCGCTGTTTCAATTCGACTAACACTTTTCTCCCTTCCCGAATATGAATAACGACCACCTCCTCGCCACCGTTAGTGCCCTGCGCAATGGCCTCACCAGCCTGCCCCTGGGCTCGGCCATGGACAATACCGAAACCTGGCAGCACCAGTTTCTGCAAAGTGGTGAGCCCGGCTTGCAGGACATTGCCCGCGAAATCGGCAACCTGCAATCGTTGCTTAGCAGTGGGGCACTGAGTGCGCACGCCATCGGCAACTCGCTTTCGATGCTGGGCGACCAGACCGGCGAAATCAGTGCCCAGGCCCCGGCCGACCTGAAAAAGCCGCTCACTGAACTGGCCGACCTGCTGCGCCGCCACGGCGGCGACCTGCTGGCCCACGCCGAAAAAAGCAAGAAATAGCCGCTGGTCCGGTTTAAGAACCAACCAAAAAAGCCCCGTCCGATATTTCGGACGGGGCTTTTTGATTAGGATAAGGGCCCAACGGTAAGCCTAGTGCTGAATAGCGTTGCTGCTGGAGCTGCGCCGGGAGCGACTGGGGGTAACCTCGGTAGACTGCCGGCGGCGCCCGTCTTTAATGATGGGCTGTTCGCGGGTATCGGGCACGGCGCTGGGCGACATTTCTGGTGTGGCAGCCGGCGAGAAACCGCGGTCGTCGAGCTGGCGGGTGGGCTGGGCATCGCGGTTGGTTGGCGTGCGCTGCATGTCGGGCGGCCCCTGGATGGTGCTTTGGTTGAGGGCCGGGTTCACGGGGGGCACGGTGGTCTGGCCCTGGCTGCCGCCGCGCACGGGGGCCGAGGGGTCGAAGGGCACGGTTTGGGCCTGGGCCGTGGCGGCAAACAGCAGGCCGGCGAGTAGGAGGGAGTATTTCATGGTGGTGGGAGAAGAAAAAGGGATAAAAAAAGCCGGCTGCTTCGGGTGGAAACAGCCGGCTGACAACTTGTTACGGCTCTGAGCCGCAAAAAGTTATTACATGGTGGTCTTGCCTTTTACCTTGCCTTTGCCATTTGGCATCGTGCCTTTGGTCTTGGTGCGGCGGCCCGAAGTAGAACTGCCCGACGTGGTGCCGGACGTAGTACCCATGGAACCGCTCGTGCTGGTGTTCATCGTGCCGGTGGTGGAGCCCATTGTGCCCGACGTCGTGCCCATCGTGCCGCTGGTGGTGCCCATGGTTCCGGTGGTAGCGCCACTAGTAGTGCCCATCGTTCCGCTGGTGGTGCCCATGGTGCCGGTGGTTGAGCCCGTAGTAGTGCCCATCGTTCCGCTGGTAGTGGTTTGAGCGAAGGCGGCGTTGCTGAAGCCAAAAGCTAATAATGCGGCGAAGAGGATTTTGGTGGTTTTCATAATGTCGGTTGAATGGGAGTGAGTGAGAAGGCGCTGCTAGTGGAGCACCATTTGTATGATGCAGCTTTTACGGGGCGAAGGGGGGCTTGGGTTGTAAAATAATTCGGGCAATTATTTTAAGCTCAACTATTTACAATTTTAATAGGGCTAGAGTCATATGTAAAATTGCTTACGTGATTAGAGCCGGTTGGCGGCTGGTGCCGAAAAATGTTGGCCGTCCGTTGTAACCTTCCTTGGCGGGCGCGGTGTCCACATCCAAATACCCTTAAAACCCCTTTAATCAGGTTGGACTCGCTAACGGATAATGCGCTGATGCTGCGGGTGAAAGCCGGCGACGTGGACCGGATGGGCCTGCTCTTCGAGCGCTACCATCGGCCGCTGTTTGGCTTCCTCTACCACATGTTGGGCCGGGCGGCCAGCTGCGACGACCTGGTGCAAACCGTGTTTTATCGCATGCTGAAATACCGCCACACCTTCACCGGCGACGGCGAATTCCGCACCTGGATGTACCACCTGGCCCGCAACGTGCTGGCCGATTTCATAAAGAAAAATCGTCACGCCGCCCACCACACCGACGTGGCCGACCTCGCCGAGCACCTGCCCGGCGGCATCAACGCCGATGCCGGCCTGGAGCAGGCCCAGGATGTGGCCCAGCTGCACCAGGCCCTAAACCGCCTCCGGCCCGAAGACCGCGAAATCCTGGTCCTGAGCCGGTTTCAGGAACTGAAATACGCCGAAATAGCCCGCGTGCTGGGCACCACCGAAGGTGCCGTGAAAGTGCGCGTGCACCGTGCCATGAACGAATTGAAAACGACTTTCCTCCGCATTGAAAACTGACTTCTCGCCCATGAACTGCGAAGAAACCAAAGAGCAGCTGGTCGACTACCTGAGCCGCCAGCTGTCGGCCCCCGAGCACGAAGCCCTGGCCGCCCACCTGGCCGAGTGCGCCGAGTGCCGCGACGAGCTGCAAGCCGTGGAGCGCGTGTGGCACACCCTGGGCCAAGCCCCCGTGCCGGAGCCCGGCCCCCAGGCGCGGCCCGAGTTCTACGCCATGCTGGCTTCTTTCAAAGAAGAGTTGGAAACCAGTCCCGATTATTCGCTTCGGGGCGTGTTGGCGTGGCTGCGGGCCCTGCCCATTCCGCGCCCGGCGCTGCGGCTGGCCTACAGCCTGTGCCTGCTGGGCGTGGGCCTGCTGGGCGGCTACTGGCTGAATAGCAGCACTAAGCCCGCCGCCGCCGACCAGCAGCAACTGGCCGTACTGGCCGCCCAGGTGGGCGAAATGCGCCAGGTAATGCTGCTTTCGCTCATCGACAACCCCTCGGCTACCGAGCGGCTGCGGGCCGTGGGCTACACCAAGGAGCTGCCCGACCCCAATGCCAAAGTCGTGAATGCCTTGCTGAGCACCCTCAACCACGACGACAACGTGAACGTGCGGCTGGCCACTTTGGAGGCCCTCACGCCGCTGGCCCAGGCCGATGCCACCGTGCGTCTGGGGCTGGTGCACGCCTTGGCCCAGCAGGAATCGCCGCTGGTGCAGGCCGCCCTGGCCGACGCCATGGTGCAGCTCCAGGAGCGCCGCTCGGTGCAGCCGCTGCGCCGCCTGCTGAAACAGGCCAACCTGGACGATATGGTGAAAAGCAAAATCGAGCAAAGCATTCAAACCCTGAGCGACGGCCCACCGGCCGCCCCCGCAACCCCCCAACGCCATGACCAGACCCAACTTTCTCCCCAGCCTGCCGGTGCTGCTCTTGCTGTGTAGCGGCACCGCCTGCCAGGCCCAAACCAGCCTGCACCCGCAGGCCAAGGAGCAAATCACCAAAGAATTCACGCTCACGGCCGATGCCGGGCGTAGCACACTGGCCCTGTACAACATCAATGGCTCGGTAACGGTGCAGGGCTACGCCGGCAACAAGGTGCTGGTAGAAGCCACCAAAACCATCACGGCGGATGACGCCAAAACGCTGGAAATCGGCAAGACGGAAGCACAATTAGGCTTCACGCAGCGCGGCGACAGCGTGGTGGTGTACCTGACCGGCCCCCAGGACTCGCGGCCCCACAACAACGACCGCCGCGGCTGGGACCGCAAGGAAATTAAATATCGCTACGATTTTGACTTCGTAGTAAAAGTGCCCTACCAGCTCAATCTGCACGTTTCGACCATCAACCACGGCGATGTGAAAGTGCAGGACGTGACCGGCCCGCTGCACGTTTTCAACGTGAATGGCCCCATCACCCTCACTAACGTGAAGGGCAGCACCGAGGCCCGCACCGTGAATGGCAACGTGGACGCCAGCTACGCGGCCAATCCGCCCGGCGCGTCGTCGTACCACACCATCAACGGCCAGATTCGGGTGAAGTACCCGGCCAGTTTCGCGGCCGATATGCACTTCAAGAGCATGCATGGCGAGTTTTATACCGATTTTCCCAACGCGGAAATGCTGCCGGTGCAAGTCACCAAAAACCGGGAAGGCCACGGCGGCGGCACCGTCTACAAGCTGACCAAGGACACCGCCGTCCGCATCGGCAAAGGCGGCCCCGACCTGCATTTCGAAACCCTCAACGGCAACGTAACCGTCACCAAACTCTAATTATCCAATCAATAACTTCCGATGAATACTTCATTCCTTTTATTCCCGCAACGCTTTTCTCGTTTCCTTGCCTTGAGTCTGTTGCTGCTCGGCGGAGCGCTGTCCGGCCGGGCTCAGGATTCCGAAAAGGATGCCAAAGAACAGCTCACGGTGGCTTTGAGCTCCCCCGGCAAGCCCGGTTCGCTGGAGCTGAGCCTCGTGAACGGCTCCATCCGCGTAGCCGGCTACAGCGGTAAGGATGTGGTGATTGACGCCGTGGCCCGCGCCCGCCAGGGCGACCGCCGCCCCACCAGCAAAGCCGAAACCAACGGCATGAAACGCCTCTCCGCCGCCAACAGCCTCAACCTGACGGCCGAGGAAAAAAACAACCACGTCGAAATCACCACCGATTCCTACCAGCACCCCGTCGACCTGACCATCAAGGTGCCGCAGAATTTTTCGCTTAAACTCAGCACCGTAAACAACGGCGACATTACAGTGGATAACGTGACCGGCGAGCTGGAAATAACCAACGTGAACGGGCTTATTAAGCTCAGCCAGGTGGCTGGCTCGGCCGTAGCCAACACGGTGAATGGCGACTTGATTGTAACCTTCAAAAGCGTGACGGCGGGCGCGCCCATGGCCTTTTCCACCCTCAACGGCAAGGTTGACGTGACGTTCCCCGGCTCCATCAAGGCGGCGCTCAAAATGAAATCGGAGCGCGGCGATGTGTACAGCGACTTCGACGTGGCCGTGGACAAGGGCAGCGCCAAAGTCACGCGCACCAGCCAAAACGGCCTCTCCCGCCTCAGCACCGACGACTGGACCTACGGCAAAGTGAACGGCGGCGGCCCCGAAGTGATGCTGAAAACCTTTAATGGCGACATTTTCCTGCGGAAAGCGAAGTAGGGGAGGGCCCCGAGTTAATCAATAAAAGAGAACGGGCCGGCTGAGCATACACTCAGCCGGCCCGTTCTCTTTTATGCGTTTTGTAACTGCCTACTATCGCACCACTAAGCGGCTCGTGGCACCATCATTGGCGCGCAGTAAGTACAGGCCAGCGGGCAGGCCGCGCACGTCGAGGCGGTCGGTGGCGGTGGAAAGCTGGCGCACGGTGCGGCCCAGGCCGTCGAGCAGGGTGCCGGCCACGGGGCGGCTGAGGCGTACGGCCGTTTCGGGCGTGGCCGGATTGGGGTAGCAGTAGAGCGTGGCGGGGGCGGTGAGGCCGTTTTTGGCGGCCGTCACTACGCCGCGCAGGCCAATCTGGTACACGGCCACGGTGCTGCTTACTTCGTTGGCCAGCAGCAGGAGCGGGGCCCCGGTGGGGCTGTTGGCGGCCGATACGAACACAAGGCCTTCGGGGCCCTGGTCGCCGGTGCCGGTGGTCAGGCTGCGGTTGTTGAGGTACTGCACCAGGCGCGGGTTGGCCGGGTCGTTCACGTTCAGAATGAGCACACCGCCCTGGCGCTCCAGGCTTACGAAGGCGTAAGTGGTGTCGCGAATCATGCCGATGGTGGTGCCTTCGGGCTCGGGGCCTTTGTCGTCGGAGCGGTTTTTCCGGACGGGGTTGCCGGTGGTGTTGCTGGCGTTGAAGATGCTGCTAAACGTGGCATCGGTGCTGGTGAGGCGTTCGAGCAGGTCGCCGCTATCGTGCACCAGCGCGCCGGTGCTGGCGTTAAGAATGCTGAACGAACGGCCGCCAAAGGCATAAATCTGGTCGAAGTCGCCGTCGCCATCGGTGTCGCCCAGCTTGTTGGTCACGTTGAGGCGGCCCAGGGCGCTGGCGTTTTTCAGCATCGCGGCCTGCGGGAAAGCGGTGGGGTCGAGCACGTAGCCGGCATCGCCCACGCGCACGGCTTCGGTGAGACCGGTGTATTCGCGGGCGTCGCCCTCGTTGGCCGTGATGAGGTAGCGGCCCCCGCCCAGCGCGGCCGGCAACTCAAAAGCGGCGATGGCATCGGGCTGGCGCATGCCGCGCACCGGCCAGTTGGCCAGTAATATGTCGGCGGCCTGGTCGGAGGCATCAAAGCTGAAGTCCGGCTGGCTATGGTCCTGGTAGCCGATGGGCCGCAGGGCAGTGAACTGCAAGGTGGTCAGGTCCAGCGTGGCCATAGCGTTGTTTTCTTGCAAGCCGATGTAGGCCGTGCGCGAATCGGCCGAAACGGCCACATACTCGGGTTCCAAATCCTGCGCCACGCTGCTGGGCGTGCCCGCCGGGCCGCCGTAGATGCGGATACCGGACGTGCGCAACGCGGCGGCCTGGGCGTTGTAGGCGCTGAAATCAAGCGTACTGACGCGGGCCTGGGTCACGGCCGTGATGCCGCCGGTCATGTCCACTACCGATACCGAACCGAGCGGGTCCGTCGTGTAAGCGGTGTTCGGTTCGCCTTCATTGGCGGTGAGGAGCTTTAGGCCATCGGGCGAGAAGGTTATCATGTCGGGCATCGCGCCTACCGTCACTTGCTTGAGGAAGGTGCCGTTCTGGTCGAAGAAGACGATGCTGCCATCGAGCTGCGGCGCGGCATTCTCCACGGCGCAGGCTACCAGGCCGTTGCGCACCGCTACCGAATTGATGCCGCCATAAGGAGCCATGCTGATAGACGCCACCGACGTGAGCGCGCCGGGCGTGCTGAAATTGAGAATATCGAGCTTGCCACCGATGGAATTGGCCACGTACAGGCGCTGGGTGGTGGGGTCGTGGGCGATAATTTCGGCCGAATTGGTGCCGCTCGCGCCGTTTTGGTAGCTGCCCAGCAGGTTCAGGCCCAAGTTGCCGGTGCGGGCCGGGGCCTGGGTGTCGTTGTCCTTGATGAACACCAGAAACTCGGTGGCCCCGGCCGTGAGCGTAGCGTTGGTGGGGTTCTGGAGGCGCACGGTGAAGTATTCGGCGGGCTCGGCCGTGGCGTCGTCGGCGATGGGCAGCGTGAGTGTGGCCGTGGTGCTGCCCGGCGCGAAGGTGATGGTTTGGGCGCTGGCGAAAGTGAAGTCAGCGCCCGCCGTGGCCGTGCCCAGCGGGGCCACGATGGCCTGCACTGTGCTGGCCGTGGCATTGGCATTGCGAATGCTAAGCGGAATGGCCACCGTACCGGCGCTTTCACTTACAATAAGGGGCGAGGTGCTGCCGGTGAAGCCGAGGTCCGGCACTACCACGGCAGCAGTTCGGCCGAGGCTGATTTCATCGAAAGCCACCCAGTCGTCGTTGCCGTTCTGGCGCACGGCCAGGCGCAGGCGGGCGTGGGCGCTGCCGGTGGGCACGGGCACCGTAACGGTGGTCCAGGCCAGGGTATTTTTGTTGAGTTGCGTGTAGGTGCGCGGCACGGGCCAGGTGCTGCCGTTGTCGAACTGCACCACGTAGGCCAGCGAATCGGGCGTGTCGAATGCGGTGCTGTTGTATTTGAAGGTGACCGTATTCGCCGCTGACGTGCCGGCCTGGATGGCGACGGGCGCAAAATCCAGGTAGTGCCAGATGCTCAGGTTGTTGGTGAGCGGGCCTTCCAAATCGCGCCCGCCCCAGAGGCTGGCCCCGGCCGAGGGCGCGGTGGCGGTGCTCGCCGTGCCGATGGTGGTGAGCGCGGCCCACTGGTCGGTGGTGGCGAGGTCGTTGTAGGTGGCGGGAGTGGGCGTGTAGCTCCAGGTATCGGCGGCGCTGCTCTCGAAGCTCTGCGCTACGGTCTGGGCGTGGGCGGCGGTGCCGGCCAGGCTGAGCGTCAGGACTAAAGCGGTGGAAATATGCAAAAAGTAAGGGTGGAGGGGCATAGCGGACAGCTTGATGAAACGGAAGCCTCAAAAGTATCGGTAGCCCATTACCTCAACATTACAAGCAGGTTACCTAATCGGGCCGGGCTTATCTTCCGGCCGGTTAAATTTTTTTTCGGAGCCGCTGTAACGTCTGAGCCAACTCCGGGTACTCCTTTCATTCCAACCCTAAACACCTTCCGTGGAAACCACGAGCGACGAAGTATTGATGGCTGCCGTCCGGGCCGACGACCTCGACCAACTGGTGCCGCTGTTCGAGCGCTACCACGGGCCCTTGTTTAATTACCTCACCCGCCTCACCAACGACCGCGAAACCAGCGAAGACCTCACCCAAACCGTGTTCGAGCGCATCCTCAAGTACCGCGGCAGCTACCAGCCCACCCAGCCTTTCAAGGCCTGGGTGTATCAGATGGCCCGCAACGTGCACGCCGACTACTGGCAGCGCCAGCAAAAGCTCCGCGCCACCGATGTGGACGTGGACGAAGTGGAGCGCACCGGCGGCCTGCGCGGCGCGGCCTTCTCCCAAATGCGCGTCAGCAACCACCACGACGACCTGCACGAAGCCCTGGATATGCTGCCCGTGCCGCAGCGTGAAATACTGGTGCTGAACCGCTTCCAGGGGTTTGGCTACGAGGAAATCGGGAAGCTGCTGGGTTGCACCGCCGAAGCTGCCCGCGTGAAAGCACACCGCGCCCTGCAAGCGCTGCGCAAAATCTATTTCGCCAATTAAGTCCATGAAAACGCCCGAACTTTCTGCCTGCCACGAGCTCGAAGCCCTGCTGCCGGCGTACGTCGAGCGCAGCCTGCCGGCCGCTGCGGCCGAGCGCGTGGCCGCCCACCTGCCCGCCTGCCCCGCCTGCCAGTTGCAGGTAACCCAGCTCCGCGCCCTCTCCGATGACCTGGACGCCGCCCTGCCCGAAGTGCCCCGCACAGCCCTGCGCGCCAATTTTATGGCCATGCTGGAGCAGCAAAAGCAACTGCTGAATCCCGAAGCAGCTGCCGCTCCAACGGTGGTTCAGCCCGAAGCCAAAGTGGTTTCGATGTGGCCCACGGCGCTGGCCAATAACTGGTTACGCATCGCCGCCAGCATTGTCCTGATTGCCACCGGCGTGTTTCTCGGCCGCAATCTGCACTGGGGCAATAATACCAACAGCGTAGCCACCAACGAGAAACCTGCCCCTACCACTCTCGCCAACGCGCTGACCAATGACAACGGCCGCCCCGTGTCGGCCAGCGACCGGATTCAGCTGGTGACCAACTCCACTAAAGCCGCCGCTGCCCCCGACGACGCCACGGTGCAGGTGCTGCTCAATACCCTCAATTTCGACCCCAACCCCAACGTGCGCCTCGCGGCCTGCGAAGCCCTCTACCGCCTCCGCGATGCCCCCGGCGTGCGCGAAGGCCTGGCCAACTCGCTGCCCATCCAAACCGACCCCAACGTGCAGATTGCGCTGATTGACATGGTGGTATCGCTGCGCGTGCACCGGGCCGTGCCCCAGCTCCAGCGCCTCGCCAAAAAGCCCGATGCCCTGCCCGTAGTGCGGGCCCAGGCCGAGGCCGGCATTGGCAAACTGATTTAGATAACCGCAATTAAACAACCAAAACGGTCATGCAGAGCGCAGCGAAGCATCTCGCTTGTGCCACTGAATAAATCATGCAACGGGTACCAGCGAGATGCTTCGCTGCGCTCTGCATGACAGGGCCACACCTCTGCCTGTCTCTTTAATCCTCTCCCTCGATAATCTCCTCAAATCCCATGAATAAGCTCCTATTACTCGCCTTCTCGGGCCTCCTGCTTACCCAGACCAGCTACGCCCAGGAATTCAAGACCAAACTCAACGGCAAAGACCCCAAAGTCGTCATCGACATGCAGGGCAGCGATGTAACGGTGGAAGGCATCGACGGCAACGAGTTGGTGATAAAAGGCGACGGCTTCGAAGAGCCGCCCAAGCGCGCCGAGGGCCTGCGTCCCATCTACAACTCGGCCGTTGACAACACCAAACTTGGCCTTTCCGTGACGCAGCAGGACAATGTGGTTCGCATTTCACGGGCCTCGCGCAAGGATGCCAGCTACGTTATTCGGGTGCCGCGCAATGCCTCGGTGCAGTACAAGCAGGCCGGCTGGAACGGCAGCGGCGACCTGGTGATGCGCGACCTGAACGGCGATATTGAAGTGAGCATGACCAGCGGCGACATCAGCCTGAAAAACGTGGCCGGCCCCGTGGTGGCCAACGCCGTGAGCGGCGACATCCAAGTGCGTTTCGCGCCCATGCGCCAGGGCCCCAGCTCCATCTCCACCGTGAGCGGCGACGTGGACGTGAGCATGCCCCCCAGCACCAAAGCCACGCTGAAGCTGCGCTCCGTGTCGGGCGAAATCTATACCGATTTCGACATGAACCTGAAAAGCCAGGACAACCTGAACCACATCGGCGGGCAGGTGGTGGATGGCAACATCAACGGCGGCGGCAACACCGTGTCGTTCAAGACGGTGAGCGGCGATATCTACGTGCGGAAAGCGAAATAGAACAGTCGGATACAACGTCGATGGAACGTCGCTGAGACAGTCATGCTAAGCGCAGTCGAAGCATCTCTACTGCGCAACGAATCAGTGACGACTGCAACAAAGCGGTAAAGATGCTTCGGCTACGCTCAGCATGACGTGCTTTTTTATCCCGCCAGATACCCAATCCCACCTTTCACCTCTATTCTTTCAGCACCATGCGCCAGTTCCTCTTCCTCCTTTTGCTGGTGTGCGCCACGGCTGCCCGCCAGTCGGTTTCGGCCCAGAAAATCATCGAGAAATCCGCTAATCTGACCGCCGGCCAGCGCGTATTTCTGAATCTGAAGCAGGCCAGCAGCATCCGCATACGGGCCGGAGCGGCGGGCAAAATGACCATGAAGGCCACCGTCAGCATCAACTCGAACCGGCTGAACGATGCCCTGCAAATCGACCTGAGCCAGGCCAGCGACGAGCTACGCCTGACGGCCGATTTCGACAAGGAAATGCTGCGCCAGGCCCAGCCCGGCGACTGCCCCGGCACCAACGGCGACCGCAACATCTGGCACGGCCAGCAGGTGTGCGACGACATCACCTACGAAATCACGCTGCCCGCCGACGTGGCCCTGCGCGTGTACACCCACAGCGGCAACGTGGATATTGCCGGCCTTAACAACTCCATTGATGCCAAGTCGTTGAGCGGATTTGTGGACGTGGCCTGGCCCGCATCGAAGGGCGCGGAGCTGTCGCTCAAAACCATCACGGGCGAGGTGTATACCGACCAGGATATTGCCTTCAACAACGAGATGCGCAAAAATCCCATCGTGGGCTACCAGCTCCACGGCACGCTCAGCGGCAGCGGCCCGCTCGTCAAGCTCGAATCCATCAGCAACGACGTTTATTTCCGCAAGCGGAAGTAACCAATCCCAACAGGCGGAGTTTCCACGCAAAATGGAGCCACACTGGCTGCCAGATGGAATTTTGTTGCCTGATTAAAAATGGTTTGCCGCGGAAAATGCCGGATTCTTAAAGCCTCGGCAGCCGCGCCAAATTTCTGATGCAATGGAGCTGGGGCACCCCCCCCGCGCGGGCCTGCAAGCCGGCTCGGATGGGAGCGGCATGGGCTGGCCACTTGGTGAGTGTGCGCCGGCCGTAGCCTGCCCCGGCCCATTGTTTCAGGGCCATTGTCAGGCAACAAAATGCCGCTGACTGATTCCCGAATACACACTTTATTGCCCTTTCTCATGCCACACACCTTCTTTCTGCGCGTTTGTTTCTTGTTGGTTGTAATGCTGGGGCTGGCCTTTGCGCCGGCCCTGGCTCAGACACCGGCGGCCCCTTCGGCGGCTACTGTTGCCGCCACGGCCGCCCCCAAGCGCCAGCTGGCGGCGTTGCGCATTGCGCAGCCCATCAAGCTCGATGGCGTGCTGGACGAGGCCGCATGGCGTGAGGCCCTGCCGGCCACTGATTTCATCCAGAACCGCCCCAAGCCCGGCCCGCACGAAAAGCACCCCACCGAAGTGCGCATGCTCTACGACGATGCCGCGATTTACGTGGGGGCCATTATGCACGATGTATCGCAGGATTCTATTCCCCGCGAGCTGACGGCGCGTGACAATACCGGCAACTCCGACTTCATCGGCATTTTCCTTGATACCTACCACGACCAACTCAACGGCTATGCCTTTATCGTGACCAGCAGCGGCGTGCAGCTCGATTCGCGCTATTCGCCGGCCGGCGGCGAGGACTTCAACTGGAACGCCGTGTGGGAAAGCCGCACCGGAGTGCGCGGCACCGATTGGGTGGCCGAAATGCGGATTCCGTATTCCGCCATCCGTTTCAGCACGGCGGATGTGCAGCACTGGGGGCTGAACTTCATGCGGCAGCGCAAGCGCGACAACGCAGCGTATTTCTGGAACGAGGTGAAGCCGCAGGTCGACGGTTTTGTGAACCAGTGGGGCGACCTGACGGGCGTGCAGGGCGTGAAACCGCCGTTGCGCCTCTCGCTCACGCCCTACGTGTCGGGCTACGTGAACCACAACCCGCTGAGCGCCGACGGCACCAAGCGCCTGACCACGCGCTTCAACGGCGGGGCCGACGTGAAGTGGGGCATCAACGAAAGCTTCACGCTGGATGCCACGCTGGTGCCCGACTTCGGGCAGGTGCAGAGCGACAATCAGGTGCTCAACCTCTCGCCGTTTGAGGTGCAGTTCAACGAGAACCGGCCGTTTTTTACGGAAGGCACGGAGCTGTTCAACAAGGGCAACTTGTTCTATTCGAGAAGGGTGGGGGCCACGCCGGTGGGATTTTATGGCGTGACGGCGGGCGCCAATGAAGTCATCACCAGCAACCCCTCCGAAACGCCACTGCTGAATGCCACCAAAGTCTCGGGCCGCACCAGCAAGGGGCTGGGCGTGGGCATTTTCAATGCCCTGAGCAACGACACCTACGCCACCATCCGCAACACCGAAACCGGGCAGGAGCGCCAGATATTGACGCAGCCGTTCTCGAATTACAACATCGCCGTGCTCGACCAAAGCCTGAAAAACAACTCCTACCTCAGCCTCATCAACACCAACGTGACGCGGGCTGGCAGCACCTACGACGCCAACGTGACCGGCGGCCTGTTCCGCTTCGCCAACAAGGCCAACCGCTACGCCATCGATGGCCGCGCCATCTACTCGCGCCGCCGGGGCACCAGCTTCGGCAGCACCGACCAAATCAACGACCAGGACGGCTACAAGTACCGCGTGGGCGTGGGCAAAATCTCGGGCAATTTCACCTGGAACCTGAGCCACGGCATCGAGTCCGATACCTACAACCCGAACGATTTGGGCATCCTGTTCGGCAACAACAACATCACCGAGTCGCTGGATTTGAGTTACGGCAAGTACCAGCCTTTCTGGAAAGTGAATAACCTGTATGTGTTTGGCAACGTGACGCATTCGCTGCTCTACAAGCCGACGTTGTATCAGGCGCTCAACTTCTACCTCGGGGCCAATACCACCTTCACCAAAAGCTTCAACCAGCTCGGCTTCGACCTGAACGTGGACCCCGTGACGCACGACTTCTACGAGCCGCGCACCGCCACGCTGGGCGACTACTACGTGCGGGTGCCCGAAAACACCCGCTTCACGTTCTTCTTCAACTCCGACTCGCGCAAGCCGGTAGCCATCAACTGGAACGCCGGTTTCCAGAGCTACGGCCTCGACGACCGGCTGGCCCGTGCCCGCCGCACCGGCTACAGCCTGGGCTTCTACCCGCGCTACCGCGTCAACACCCACCTCACCTTCCGCTACAGCGTGGACTGGAGCCTGCGCCAGAACCAAATCGGCTACGTGAACGGCGGTCTCGACGCGGCCCAAACCCTCGACCAGCCTTTCGTGGGCCAGATTCTGCTGGGCCGCCGCAACGTGGCCACGGTGGCCAATGTGGCCACGGTGGCCTACACCTTCACCAACCGCATGTCGTTCACGCTGCGCCTGCGCCACTACACCAGCAACGTGCGCTACCTCGATTTCACCACCCTCGGCAAGAACGGCGAAGAGCAATTCGCCGCCTATCAGCGCAACCGCGACAACACCTACAACGCCTTCAACGTGGACGCGGTGTACTCGTGGTGGTTCGCGCCCGGCTCGCAAATCAGCGTGGTCTGGAAAAACGCCGGCTCCACCTATTTGCAGGCCAATGAAGCCACGCCGCAGTTCTTCGATAATTTCAACAACACTATTAACACCCCGCACAATAACTCGCTGTCGGTGAAAGTGCTGTACTACCTCGATTATTTGACGCTGAAACACCACCGCTAAGCGGAGTTTAGTCATTCCGACGCAGGAGGAATCTGAATAAAGCAGTCCAACGGTTTTATCCAGATTCCTCCTGCGTCGGAATGACTAAAGCAAAAAAAGTCCCCTGTCAGCGCGACAGGGGACTTTCTATGATGAAGCAACGGAATCTATTTCGTCACCATCAACTGCTGGGTGCTGGTTTGGCCTTTGCTCACGAAGCGGCACAGGTAGATGCCGGTGGGCCAGCGGCTGGCGTCTACTTCGAGCGGATAGTCGCGGCCGGCCTGCGCCTCGCCGTCGAACAGCGTAGCGACGAGCACGCCCATCTGGTTGTAGACCTGCACCGTAGCCGCCGACGCGACGGGCACCCGGAAGTTCACCACTGTGCTTTGGGCTACGGGGTTGGGGTAGGCTTCGAGCACTACCTGCGCCGCCGTGCTTGCGGTGCTAGGCATCGACATTCCCATGCAACTGCCCAGGTAATCGTCGTGCGTCGAGCCGGGGCCAATGTGGGCCGGCACCGCGTTGGGTGAGATGCAGATTTCGTGGCCGTTGTGGCACACCAGCACCTTGGGATTCTTGGGGTTATTGCCGCAGCTGGCATCAATCACGCTCAGCGTCACAGTAGCCGACGTCTGGCAGCCAGCGGCGTTGGTGGCCGTCACGGTATAGGTGTACTGGCCGGCGGCCGTGGGCGCAAACACGGGGTTGGCGACGTTGGCGTTGCTCAGGTTCGTGGCCGGGCTCCAGCGGTAGCTCACCCCTCCGGATGCGTTTAGCGTAGCCGTTTGGGGGCCGTAGCCGAGGAAAATGGTGGTGGGCTGCTGCACCACTATGGGGTTCAGCAGGGCAACCTTAATGGTGGGCGGCGTGGCCGGCGCGGGGTCTTTCAGCGTGGCCTGGGCGGTGGCGGTGCAGCCGTTGGCCCCGGTTACTACCACGGTATAAGTGCCTGCGGCCAATTGCTTCAGGTCCGGGGTAGTGGCCTGGAAGCGGTTGGGGCCGGTCCAGGAATAGGTAGCGGGAGCCAAGGCACCCGTCACGGCCAGCGCAATGCTGCCGGTGCTGCTGCCCGCGCAGGTCGGGTTGGTGGCGGTGGGCACGACAGCCACGTTGCAGGCCGTCACGGTGATGACAAATGTCTGCGAAATGGTGCCGTAGCTGTTGCCGTGGTGGTAAATGTCCTCGGCCGTCAGCGTCACGCGGTGGGTGCCCACCTGGGCCAGCGTGGGCGTGCCGCTAAGCGTGGCCGTGCCGTTGCCGGGGTATATCAGCCGCAGCCAGCTGGGCAGCACCGAGGCCGTGATGGTCAGCCGGTCGCCGTAGGGCAGGTCGGGGTCGGTGGCGGTGATGTTGTACGTGAACGGCTGGCCCACCGTGCGGGTCAGGCCGCTGGGCTGCGAGGTGAACGACGGGGCCGAGTTGATGATAAAGCTCAGCGCATGCGTGGCCTGCTCGTTGTTATTGTCGCGGGCCACGAAGGTGGCGGCATGCGGGCCCCAGTCGGCCGGGGTGGGCGTCCAGCTCAGCTGCGTGCTGGTGGGGTTGGCAGCGGCGGTGGGCAGCGCGGGCGCAAAGCTGGCGGTATTGGGCAAGCCGGTCACGCTCGCAATGCTCACCCGGTTGGCCGCCACCGGCGACGACGCCTGAATGGTGTAGCGCAGGGCCGTGCCGGGCGTCACCTGCGTCACGCTGGTGTTGGCCGGCGTGGGGGGCACGTCGAAGCGCGGCTTCTGGCTCACCTCAATGGTGACGGAGGTCGACGTTTGTACGCCGGCCAGGTCCTGGGCCACGAAGTTGATGATGACCGTGCCCAGGTTGGCCGCCGTGGGCGTCCAGGTGAAGGCCGTTTGCACGGGGTTGCCGTTCAGGGGCAGGGTGGGGGCGGTGGTGGCGGCTGCCGGCAGCCCGAAGGCCTTCAGGTTCACCACGTCATTAGGGTCGCTGTCGGTGGCGCGTACGCCAAACGTGACGGCCTGCCCCGGCGACACCCGGTACACGAAGCCGTTGGGCGGCGTGATGCTGTAGTCAAACACCGGGGCCGTGGAAGCCGCCGTTATGCTAATCAGAAAATCGACCAGAATGCTGGTGCGCCCGTCGCTCACCTTAATCACGCCATTGAACAGCTCGCCCACCGTGCGGCCCACCGTGCTGAAGGTGGCTGCGCCCGTAGCCGGGTTCACGGCCAGGGTGGGGGCATTCACAAAAGGCTCGTTATTAATGTCGGCCGAGGTGGCCAGCGAATAGGTCAGCGCGTCGCCGTCGGGGTCGCTGGCGGGCAGCTGGAACGTGGCGGCGGCCTGGCCCACGGCCAGGTTCACCACCGGAGCCAGCGTCGACACGGGCGAATTGTTGCCCGAGCCGGCATTCACCAGGCTGTTGACGTACCAGGTGCTGTTGGCATTGTTAGACAATGTATAGATGCGGCAACAGTCCGAGAAAAAGGCCCGGTAGTTGCCGGCCGCCGCGTAGGTGTGCGTCACCACGGCTTCGGCGTAGAAGCTGTCGCCCGGCACGTCCACCGAGGTCACCACCAGGTTCATGTTGCCGGTCGTACCATCGCCGAAATTCATGACATCGGTGAACACCGCGCCGGGCACCGGGACATTATTGGCGAAAGCTCCGAAGCTGAGGCGCCACGCCTGGCTCACCTTAAACTGCACCGTCAGCTTGCTGGGGTCGGTGGGCACGGTGCGCCAGGTGAGAGTGCCGTAGCGGAAGTGGCTGGCCTGCGCCGGTGCGCCCGCTCCCAGCAGGAAACCCAGTAATAAGAGCGTCCAAAGTACGAGCCGGCTGGCCGGCCGGGATGCTACCCTGAGCGGAGCTAGCGCCGAACCCCGGTTGTTTTTAGCAAAGTCGAGTTGTTTCATGAGCAAGAAATTTAGGGTGAGAATTGAATGTGAATTTTTAAAGATTTTCGGAATCAAAAATTGGATAGTCCATAAGTACTGTTATTGTAATTGTTATACGATAATATTATTGAAATGATAATTAGGCGTATCGTAGATGATATAGTTCAAATGTATGAGATTTTTATTGTCAGCCAAATAAATGTGAAATATTGATAAGGTATTTTTGTGAAATCCTTCTGAATTGTCAAAGCCAGTCGCTACACAAGCGTATTCGCTCATTCCGCCCGCCGCTGCCGCTGGCCCAAAGCCCGGAATTGACCGTCCTTTGCCCGGCTATTTTCTCCCTATCTGCTGTATGCCGGCCCCCAGTATTCTTGAACTCCGCACCGTAGAGCTCACGCGCTACGTGACGCCGCTCCGCGAGGGCGGCTCGCTGCCGGCCCTGATGGAGGCCGACGACAACTTCCTCTACGTGGTGAAATTTCGGGGCGCGGGCCAGGGCGTGAAGGCCCTGATTGCCGAGCTGATTGTGGGCGAAATAGCCCGCGTGCTGGGTCTGCGCGTGCCCGAGCTGGTGTTCTGCGAGCTCGACGAATCCTTCGGCCGCACCGAGCCCGACGAGGAAATCCAGGACCTGCTGCAAGCCAGCACCGGCCAGAACCTGGCCCTGCACTACCTCTCCGGCGCCATCACCTACGATGCGCTGGTGACCACCGTGGAGCCGCACCTGGCCTCCCAAATCGTGTGGCTGGACATGCTCACGCTGAACGTGGACCGCACTGCCCGCAACACCAACATGCTGATGTGGCACAAGGAGCTGTGGCTCATCGACCACGGCGCGGCCCTCTACGTGCACCACGCCGGTCCCGAGTGGGCCGCGCCACGCCCCCGCCCATTTCCCCAGATTAAAACCCACGTCCTGCTGCCGCAAGCCAGCGAGCTGGCCGAAGTCGACGCCGACTACAAGGCGAAACTCACCCCCGATATCCTCCGCGCCATCGTGGCGCTAGTGCCCGATGCGTGGCTGACCAACGGCCACGGCACCGCCGACGACCAGCGCGCCGCCTACGTGGCCTTCCTCGAAGCTCGCCTGGCCGCTTCAGAAACCTTTGTTCAGGAAGCCCAAGATGCCCGCAATGCACTTATTTGAGTACGCCGTGCTGCGCGTGGTGCCCCGCGTGGAGCGCGAAGAATTCCTGAACGTGGGCATCATCGTGTACTGCCGCTCGCTGGGCTTCCTCGAAACCCGGTTTGCGCTGCCCGAAGCCCGCCTACTGGCCGTGGCCCCGGATTTGGATTTGGACGAAATAACGGCCCGTTTGCAAGCCTTCGAGCGTATTTGCCGGGGCAAAGCCACCGGCGGCACCATCGGCCAGCTGCCCATTGCCGAGCGGTTTCGCTGGCTCACGGCCACGCGCAGCACGGTGGTGCAGTCGTCGGCCGTACACCCTGGCCGTTGCCTAGATGCGGGGGCGACGCTGGCGCGGTTGTTTGAGGATTTGGTGTTGTAAGAGTAATGGATTTGTAAAAGAGAACGTCATGCTGAGCTTGTCGAAGCATCTCTACCGCAGCAGTAAATCCTTTTGATTGGATTAGTTGCGCGGTAGAGATGCTTCGACTCCGCTCAGCATGACGTTCAATGTTGTTCAATCACCTCTCTAATACAGCGTGACGCGCTTAAGCACGGGGCCGCGCGAGGTCTGAATGACGAGCAGGTGCAAGCCCGTCTGGCCCGGGGCGAATGGCAGTGCCAGGCTGGGCGTGGCGCGGTGACTCAGGTCCTGGGTGCTCACGAGCTGGCCCAGTGCATTATAAACCCGCACCTGCTCCACGTCAAAATCAGCCCGCTGCCAGTCGAGGGTGATGGTGCCATGCGCCGGATTGGGGTAGGTGCTGATGGCATCGGCCGCGCTCAGGTCCAGCACGGTGAAGGCCGTGGTGCTCGCGCTACGCCCGCCGGTGCCGGCCATAGTCAGCGGCCCCGAAAGCGCGCCCTTGGGCACTCGCACCGTGGCTGACGTAGCCGTGGCGGCCAGCACAGCGGCTTTGGTGCCATTGAAATAAATGGTGTCGGGCTGGCTTTCCACCAGGAAATTCAGGCCCGTTAGGGTCACCGCTTCGCCCACGCTGGCCTGCGCGGGCACAAAAGCCGTGATAGTGGGCGCGGGCCAAAACGTGAAGCTGCCGGTCGAAACCGCTGCGCCGCCCGGCGTACTCACCCGAACTGGTCCTGACTGGGCGTTGGCCGGCACCCGCACCCGCAGGCTGGTGCCGGTGGCCTGCACCACGGCCCCCGCACCGGGGCCAAAGGCTACGTCGTTGCGGGCGGCCGGGGCGAAGTTGCTGCCCATCATCGTCACCACATCGCCGGCCTTGCCCTTGGCGGGGCTGAAGCTGACGAGCGTGGGCGGGTACCACACCACAAAATCCTGCGCGCTTTCAACCTGGCCGCCCAAGGTGTTGATACGGATTTTGCCGGTCGTAGCATTGGCGGGCACCATCACGCGCAGCGCGGTGGCCGAGGCCTGCTGCACCACGGCCGCTACGCCGTTGAAGCGCACGGTGTCCTGGTCCGCCACGGCCGCGAATTCAGTGCCGGTGAGCGTGATGATGGCGTTGGGAATACCCTCGGCCGGGGCCAATGGCGCCAGCGTGGGCGGCTGGTAGACGGTGAATACCTGCGCACTGCGCCCCGAGCCCTCGCCGGTTATCACCTGAACGCTGCCGGTGCTGGCGCCGGTGGGCACGCGCACGGTGAGCGTGGTGGCCGAGGCGCTGAGCACCGGCGCGGCCATGCCGTTGAAGCGGACGGTATTGCCGGCCAGCGTAGCCGCAAAGCGTTGTCCGCTGAGCGTAACCAGCGTACCGGCCCGGCCCTGGGCGGGCACCACCTGCGTGAGCACCGGCGAGGCCAGCACACTGCCATAGCTGAGTGCCACGGCGGGTGTTACTACCAGCGGCACGTCATAGATGCGGTTGGCGGTGGTGTTGGTGCGCACGGGCGGGTTGTAATCGAAGAAAATATCGGCGTTGTTCTCAACCAACTCCCGGGCCGGCAAGCCTGCTTTGGGCTGAATGCTGAACTGCACGAAGCCGTTGCTACCCGCCGCGTCGTGGGTGGCGGGCGGCAGGTTGATGTTCTCAAACGTGAAGGTGAGCACGGCGCGGCCGTGGCCCGACACCGCCACGCGGTAGGGGTGCGAGGCGGTGAGGACGTGCAGGGTGCGCAGGTCGAGATTGGCGGCCAGGGTATCCACTACTTCCACGCGGTAGGCATCATCGGTGCCGGTGTTTTGGAAGCGCACCTGGTAGCGCAGGGGCACGCCGGTGGGGGTGTAGTGCTGGGCCGTGGTGCCGGTGGGTACCACCTGCTTGTCGTTGGGGTCGTAGGAATCCCGGATGGGCTGGCAGTCCTCGGCGGTTTCGGGGCCGGACGGGGTGGGGGGCGAGGCGCTCATGTCGGGGTTGGGCTGGCCGGCGGTGCCCAAGGCGGCTACTTCCACGGTGCTGCTGGCCATGCGCTGGGTGGGGTGGCCGGTGGGCTGGTCGGCTTCGAGGCGCACCACGGGGCGGGCGGCCGGCACGCGTAGCACGAGGCTGTCGCCGGCGGCCAGGCGGTAGCGGTGCTGCAAGGCCAGCTCGCTGTTCTGGTACACGCGCAGGGCCAGGCTATCGGTCATGGCGGCGGCGGCGGTGTTGCGCAGCACGAAGCGGACCTGGTTGCCGGCCTGGGCTTTGCCCTGCACCGTCACGGCGGCCCGGTTCCAGGTGGGCGGCGTGGGGTAGGTGTTGGGGGGAGTGATGGTGGCGCGGGTGCACACCGTGAGGCCCCGAATGGCGGGGTTGCCGCACACCACCGAATCGGTGATGAAAATGGTGCCGCCGTCGTTGGGTTGCAAGGTGCCCACCGCAAACAGGTAGCGGCCCTGCGCGTCGCGGGTGTAGGGCGCGGTGGCGGCCAGCAGAACGACCTCCGGCGGCATAGTCACGGCCACCTGGGCACCGGGCGCGGCGGCAAAACCAGTGTTGGTATAGGTGACCGTGGTGGTGTTGCGGGCGCAGCGCCGCCGCCGGTTGGCCGAAATAGCTACCCGCAGGTAGGCTGCGGTGCTCACCGCATTGCCAAAATTGACAACGGCCGCCAGGCCTCCGTAGTCGTGGAACGTGACGACGTTGTTGGTCGAGCAGGTTTGCTGCACCAGGCGGCCGGGCTCATCCACGGGCGGCAGCTGCTGCACGGTGTAGCGGCCCGTGTCGGTGGCAATGCTGTACGCGCCGTTTTCGTCCGAAATGCCGTAGTAGTTGCCGGGCGTAGCGGCCACCACCACGCCGGGCAGGGCCTGCTCGGCGGGTTCCTTCACGCAGTTGCCGTTGAGGTCGTTGAAAATCTGCCCGCTGATGAGGTTTTCGGGCCGCAGCGTGGTCGAGGTGTAGAAGCGCACCAGGTCGTTGCCGTTGGTCAGGGTTATCAGGCGCGTGCCCAGGCGGTTCACCGAGAGGCGCGTGCCACTGCTGGGCATGGGCTGCTGGGTGCTGCCATCGGCCGAAAAAATCACGCTGCCGTACATATTGGTGATGGTGTACACGTTGCCGAAGCCGTCCACATCCAGCCCCACATCGCCCACCGTTGCCGACGGATTGGCGACGCGCGCAGACGGGCCGTACTGCCGCAGCACCACGCCGCCGGGGCTGAATTTCTGCACCCGCCTGCCATCGTAGTCGGCCACAAACACGTTGCCGCGCGAGTCTACCGCAATGGCCCGCGGCAGGTAGAGCTGCCCCAGCGCCGTGCCCCGGCTGCCCATCGTGCTCAGAAAAACGCCCTGCGGGCTCAGCTTGCGCACGCAGCAAGCTAAGTAATCGGCCAGATACATGGAGCCCCCAGCATCCACGGCCAGGCCGGCAAACCGCTGGTAGCCCTGCGTGATGCCAAACGACTGAAATTTGGCAATGAACTGCCCGCTCGGGGAGAATTTCTGGATGTCAGAAGCCATATCCGACGTTTCGAGCACGTACACGTTGCCCAGCGCATCGAGCGAGAGCCCGGCAAACTGCAGCCCCGCCGAGAAGCGCCCGCTGCCAAAAGCCAGCACCTCCTGCCCGGCCACGTCGTACTTCACCACCTCGCCCCGCTGGTTGTCGAGGATGAACACGTTGCCCCGCTCGTCTTGCCGGACGTGGCTCAGCGAGCCAATGTTGCCCCAGCGCTTGAGCAGCGTGCCGGCCGGCGAGAGCTTGAAGAGGTGGTCGTCGAATACCTGGTGCGTGTAGACGGTGGCGTAGATGTTGCCGGCCGCATCGCGGGCCAGCGGTGTGCGCGTACTGCTCGAAAAGCTCGTGTACATGGGCGCGATTATGCCAAGCTGGGTGCCCGCCTGATTAAAGCGAATAATATTCAGCTGCACGGCGGTAATCAGCAGCTCGCCGTTGGGGGCCAGCAGCAGGGCCACGGCGCGGCTGGGGTACTGGCCGCTGCCCAGCCCGCCCATCGACACCCGCGACACGAATTGCCCGACCGCTGTGAGCTTGGTCACAAAGAAATTTTCTTCCAGCAGATAGATGCTGCCCGTGGCGGGGTCCACGTCCACATCCACCAGGTGGGTTTGGTAGGTGGCGTTTGGGATGGTGTACTCAAAGAGCCGGTTGCCCTGGCCATCGAAGCACTGCAGCCGGGGCGTGGAGTACATGTAATCGACGATGTAGACCCGGCCGGCCGCGTCGACGCACATGCCGTGCACTTCCTGAAACTGGCCCGGGCCCGTGCCCACCGAGCCAAATTGCAGGAGCAGGTTGCCATCGGGGCCGTACTTGCGCACGAAGCCGTTGGTGCCGGTCGATGAACTGTAATCGCACACGTAGAGGTTGCCCGTACCGTCCACGCCCATAGTCTGGGCGTAGCCGGCCGAGCGGCCGGCCGGCGTGGCGCTGTAGCCCGCGTAGCAGCGCCCCGTCGAGTCGAGCTTCGTGACGCCGCCCCCGTCCAGCAGGTACACGTCGCCGTTGCGGCCCACGGCCACCTCGCGCGGGCCATACACCGGCGTGCCCATCATTTTATCGAGCTGGTAAGTATTGAGGGTCTGGGCAAAGCCCAGCGAAGTAGCCAGCAACGCCAGCACCAGCAGTAGTAGTTTTTGCATAAATCCGGAAGAGAAACCGGCCTGGGCCAGCCTGTGGAAAGACCAGTAAATATAGCATTCAGTCTCAGTATGGCCCGCTAAATAAGCCGGCCGGACCATCCCGAAACAAAGCAAAAACGACGATTGAGAATCCGGTGGTTATCCACGTAATAGCCGCCCAGTTCGGCGCTGCCAGGTAAATAATGGTAATGCACAGGCGTAAGCAAAAACACTCCGGCGGAACCTGGTCATCAGGCCCCACCGGAGTGAATCGTTAATGGGCAGCCGCCGTGCCGGCCGCTAGCGCGCCTCCACCACGCTGATGGCGTAGCCGCCGCCCGGCGCGCAGTACTGCGCCAGCTTGGTTTTGCGCGTCACCGGCATCTTGCGGATGGTGTAGGCCTGCGGGTTCTTCTCGTAGTGCGCGTCCTTGGCATCGGCGTAGATGGTGGCCACGTACTTCTTGCCGGGGTCGAGGAAGCTCAGGTTGATGTTCGACGTGCGGCCATTTTCATCGCACGTGCTGCCGATAAACCAGCTACTTTTCCCTTTGGCTTTGCGGGCAATGGTGATGTAGTCGCCGGGCTCGGCTTCGAGCACGTGCGTGTCGTCCCAGTCCACGGCCACGTCCTTGATAAACTGGAAGGCGTCGAGGTGCTGGTTGTAGTTCTCGGGCAGGTCGGCGGCCATTTGCAGGGGCGAGTACATGGTCACGTACAGGGCCATTTGCCGCACCAGGGTGCTGTGCACGAAGGATTTGTTATTAGGATTGAGGACACTGATTTTCGTCTGGAAAATGCCCGGCGTGTAGTCCATCGGCCCGCCGATGAGGCGGGTGAAGGGCAGGATGGTGGTGTGGTCGGCGTTGTTGCCGCCGAAGGATTCGTACTCCGTGCCCCGCGCGGCCTCGTTGCCGATGAGGTTGGGGTAGGTGCGGGCCAGGCCGGTGGGGCGCACGGCCTCGTGGCCGTTCACCATGATGTGGTGCTTGGCGGCGGTTTCCAGCACATAGTTGTAGTGGTTAATCAGCCACTGGTCGTAGTGGTGGTGGCCCAGCGGCACGATGTCGCCCACGTAGCCGGTTTTCACGGCATCGTAGCCGTACTTGTTCATGAAGGTAAAAGCGGAATCCAGGTGCCGCTCGTAGTTGCGCACCGAGCCCGAGGTTTCGTGGTGCATTATCATCTTCACCTTCTTGCTTGCGGCGTACTGCTGCAATTCCGCCACGTTGAAATCGGGGTAGGGCGTCACGAAGTCGAACACGTAGTCCTTGTGTTTGCCGAACCAGTCCTCCCAGCCGGTGTTCCAGCCTTCCACCAGCACCGCGTCGAAGCCGTGTTTGGATGCGAAATCAATGTATTCCTTCACGTGGGCCGTGTTGGCGCCGTGCGTGCCGTTGGGCTTCACCGTCTTATAGTCAACGGAGTCGAGCTTGATGTTGTCCATGTTGGTGTACGACCACGAGCTTTTGCCCGTAATCATCTCCCACCACACGCCCACGTACTTCACCGGCTTAATCCAGGAGGTGTCTTTGAATTTGGTGGGCTCGTTCAGGTTCAGCACTAGCTTCGATTCCAGAATATCCCCGGCCTTATCGCTCACAATCACCGTGCGCCAGGGCGAAAGCGCCGGCGTCTGAATCAGCCCTTTGTCACCCACCGCATCGGGGGTGAGGTGCGATTCCAGCACGAAGTTCTTGTCATCAAGCTCCAGGCTCATGCACGAATAGTCAATCAGTGCCGCTTCGTGGATGTTGATGTACAGCCCATCCTGGCTCTTGAGCATCAGCGGCGTTTGCACGCCGGTAGGCGAGAAAGTCGTCTGCGAGGCGTTGCCCGTCACGGCCGATTTCATCAGCCCGCGCACCTCCGACAGCTTCGAGGTCACGGTGCTGTATTCCTGCGTGTCGTAGTCGCCGGGCAGCCAGAAGGCCTTGTGGTCGCCGGCCAGGGCAAACTGCGTGCGCTCCTCCTTGATGGTAAAGTAGTCGAGCTTGGGCTGGCGCGGAAACTCGTAGCGGAAGCCCAGCCCGTCATCAAACACCCGGAACCGCACCCGGATGCTGCGGCCGGTGGCGGCCTGTGCCAGCGTCACGGCCAGCTCGTTGTAGTGGTTGCGGATGGTTTTCACCTCGCCCCACACCGGCGTCCAGGTTTCATCGAAGCTGCGCTGCTTGCTATCGGCCACGGCAAAGCCGCTGGCGAGGCCCGGGGCGTTTTTCAGGTCCAGCCCCAGCTTGCTGGTTTTGATAACGTCGCGCCCCTTGTAGGTGAGGTGGTAGGTGGGCACGCCGTCGGCCTGCAGCGCGAATTGCAGCGTCAGCTGCCCGTTGGGCGACTTGATGGCCTGGGCCTGGGCATTGTTCCAAAGCAAAGCCAGGCAGCAAAGTGCCAGCAGCCGGCGGGTATAGTTCAGCATCACAAGTGGGAAAAAGGGGATAAGAGAGAGGTGTGCAAACGGTTGATTTCGGCCCAGGCCAGAAACCGAAAAACCCCATCTGCTTGGTGCAGACGGGGTTTAAAATGGGGAAGCAGGGATTTTTTTAGTGATTCAGCGTCGGTACTCATCTGGGTACATCAGGAGATAATCCGGGTTATTATCCCAGAGAGTGTCCCGCCGGATGCGGTGGTTGATATACTTGATGCAGCAATTCCTGCAGGGTATAGCGTGGCAAAGGTATCATTTCTGCTCACTCAGCCCAAAGCGGAGAAGGCAATACTTGTTCCCGCTTTCTGCGGGTTCGACGGGAAGCGGGTAAAGGTGTTAACCTGTCGACAGTGGCGGGACCGGGCCGTTTGTTACATCCCACCGAAAAAATAAAACGATGTAACAACGTTTGTTACATCGTTTTATTTTTTCGGTGGGATGTAACAACGCTTGTTACATCATTTTGCTTTTTCGGTGGCGTGTAACATCCCGGCAAATAGCCGATGCTTGCCCACCACGCTGCTGGGCACCGCCGGGCCGGGGCGGGTGGTCCCAGGCAGCCGGGCCGAAGCAACTACTCAAACCGGAGCAGCGCGCCCGCTACCTGACTACCCGGCCAGCAGGGCGGTAAAACGACGCGCTGGAGCTGTGGTTAGCAGGCGGCCAGCTGCGCGGCCTCCACCGGCGCGGGCAGCAGCTCATTCGGCGCGGGCTGCCCGGCGAGCCAGCAGCCCAGCGTTTCGAGGGAGGTGGCCGCGATGTTGGTGAGGGCGTCACGGGTCAGAAAGCCCTGGTGGCCCGTCACCAGCACGTTGGGGCGGGCGAGTAGCTGGCGCAGCAGCTCATCCTGGAGCGGCTGCTGCGAATGGTCGTTGAAGAACAGGCCCTTCTCGAACTCGTACACATCGAGGCCGAGGTAGCCCAGCTGCCCGGAGTCCAACGCGGCCAGGGCCGCCGCCGTGTCCAGCAAGGCCCCCCGGCCGGTGTTGATGAGCATGGCGCCCGGCTTCAGCCTGGCCAGCTGCCGGGCATCGAGCAGGTGGCGGGTGGCTGGCGTGAGCGGCGCGTGCAGCGAAACCACGTCGGAGAGTTCGCAAAGCGTGTCCAGGGGCACATATTCCAGGTCGTAGCGCCGGGTCAGCTCCGCATCGGGCTGCACGTCGTAGCCCAGCAGGCGGCAGCCGAAGCCGTGCAGCAGCCGCGCCAGCGTGCCCCCGATGGTGCCGCAGCCGATGATGCCCACCGTTTTGCCGTGCAGGTCGAAGCCCACGAGGTTGTCCAGGCGGAAATCGGCGCGGCGGACCTGGGCATCGGCCTGGCGCAGGTGGCGGTTCAGGGCCAGCATCAGGGCCAGGGCGTGCTCGGCAATGGCGAAAGGGGAGTAGTGGGGCACGGTGGCCACGCGCAGGCCCAGGCGGTGGGCGGCGGGCAGGTCCACGTTGTCGTGCCCGGCCGAGCGCACCAGCAGGTAGCGCACGCCCAGCGCCCACAGCCGCTCCAGAACCGGTGCCGACGCGTCATCATTAACGAAAATGGCCACGGCCACGCTGCCGGCCGCCTGCTCCGCCGTGGCCAGGTTCAGCGCTTCGTGGGCGAATTGCAAGGTGTAGTGCTGCTGGGCGGCGGCCACGAGGTACGGGCGCTCGAAGGGGTAAGCGCTGAAGACGGTAATGTTCATGGCGATTAGGGGACAGGAAGGAATCAATAGGGGCTAAGCCACCGGCCCAGGCCGACGGGATAGCAAGATTACGCCGCCGTTGGGGCGGGCAACTTGATGAACGTCACGCAAAAACATGACATTTCGCATGCTTGCGGCTCACCAAAGCCCGGACCTTTGCCAGCAGTCGTCCCCGCTTTCTCAATGCTTTTCCAATGAAAAACCCCGCCCATCCCCTGAAAACTGCGCTGACGGATTGCCTGCAAGCCAACCTCGGCGGGCTCAACGAAACGCACACCCGGAAACTCCAGAAAATGGTGGCCAAAGCTGCCGGCAAACTGGCAAAAAAATTCGCCAAGCTGCAAGGCAAAGAGCAAAAAGCCGCCAAAGAGGCCGCCGCCGTTGCGCCCACCCGCCGCAAAGCGGCCCCCCGCACCAGCAAGCGGGTTCCCCTGCTCGAAGCCCCCAGCCGGGGCAAAGCAGCGCCCCGGAGCCCCCAACGGCAACCGGCGGCGGCAATGGCGAAGGCCGCCTAAGGTGGCCGCCAACCACCTACTCGTCCTTAACGGGGGCTCCTCCAGCATCAAGTTCGCGCTGTACGAAGTGGGCGAAGTGCCACGGCGCGGGCTGGCCGGCCGGCTCGTTCGCATCGGCCTGCCCGGCACGCGGCTCACGTATGCTGACCCGGCCACTGATGATGGGCAATTTATCAGTAGCCCGGTTGCGGCGGGGACGTATCCGGCCGCCGTGGCTTTTCTGCTGGATTGGCTGGAACAGCAGCCCGGCTTTGCCGCCATTGGGGCGGTGGGGCACCGGGTGGTGCACGGCATGGCGCACCAGCAGCCCGAGCGCATCACCCCGGAGCTGGTGGCCGAGCTACGCAGCTTCGTTTTAGTCGACCCCGACCACCTGCCCGGCGAGCTGGCCCTCATCGAAGCCGTGCAGCAACGCCACCCGCGGCTGCCCCAGGTGGCCTGCTTCGATACGGCCTTTCACAGCACCATGCCCCGCGTGGCGCAGCAATTGCCATTGCCCCGGCGCTTTGAGGCGCAGGGCCTGCGGCGCTACGGGTTTCACGGCCTTTCCTACGCGTATTTGCTCGAAGAGCTGGGCCGGCTGGCGGGGCCGGCCGTGGCGCGGGGCCGGGTCATTCTGGCGCACCTGGGCAATGGCGCGAGCCTGGCGGCCGTGCGCGACGGCCAGAGCCTCGACACGAGCATGGGCTTCACCCCGGCGGCGGGCCTGATGATGGGCACCCGCCCCGGCGATTTGGACCCCGGCGTGCTCGCGTACCTGATGGAATCGGCCCAGCTGACGCCCAAGCAGCTCACGCACCTGCTCAACCACGAGTGCGGCCTGCTGGGCGTGTCCGAAACCAGTTCCGACATGCAGGATTTGCTGGCCCGGCAGGCCACCGACGAGCGGGCGGCCGAGGCGGTAGAGCTGTTTTGCTACCAGGCCCGCAAGTGGGTGGGCAGCTTCGCCGCCGTGCTCGGCGGGCTGGACGCGCTGGTGTTTTCGGGCGGCATCGGAGAGCACGCGGCCGAGGTGCGGGCCCGCATCTGCCAGGGCCTGGGGTTTCTGGGCATCGAGTTGGACGCCGCCCGCAACGCCGCCCACGCGGGCGTGATTTCCACGGCCACCGGTCGCGTCACCGTGCGCGTCATTCCCACCGATGAGGAGCGCCTGATTGCCCAGCAGGTCAGCGAATTGCTGGCGCTTAATCCAGCTTAAATCAACTTTCCAAGCCGCTACATCCTATGACAACCGCCCTTAGCCTTTCGCCGGAAACTACCCTTAGTTTCTCACCACCCGCGGCATCCGTTCAGGAGACCCCGCTAACCCCGGAAGACCTGCACCTCATTGATGCCTACTGGCGGGCAGCCAACTACCTGTCGGTGGGCCAGATGTATTTGTACGACAACCCGCTGCTGCGCGAGCCGCTGACGCTGGCTCACATCAAAAACCTGCTGCTCGGGCACTGGGGCACCACGCCGGGGCAGAACTTCATCTACACCCACCTCAACCGGGTTATCAAGGCCCATGACCTGAACATGCTCTACGTCTGCGGCCCCGGCCACGGCGGACCGGCGGTGGTAGCCGGCACGTATCTGGAAGGCACTTACAGCGAAGTTTACCCCGAAATCAGCCAGGACGAGGCGGGGCTGCGCAAGCTGTTTCGGCAGTTCTCGTTTCCGGGCGGCATTTCCAGCCACGCGGGGCCCCAGACGCCGGGTTCGCTGCACGAGGGCGGCGAGCTGGGCTACTCGCTCAGCCACGCCTTCGGGGCCGTGTTTGATAATCCCGACCTGGTAGTAGCCTGCGTGGTGGGCGACGGCGAGGCCGAAACCGGCCCGCTGGCCACCGCCTGGCACTCCAACAAGTTCCTGAACCCCGCCACCGATGGCGCGGTGCTGCCCATTCTGCACCTGAACGGCTACAAGATTTCCAACCCCACGGTGCTGGCCCGCATCACGCATGAAGAGCTAGACCAGCTGCTGCGCGGCTACGGCTGGACGCCCTACTATGTGGAAGGCCACGAACCCGCGCTGATGCACCAGCAAATGGCCGCCACGCTCGACCAGGCGGTGGCCGATATCCAAGCCATTCAACATAACGCCCGTGAGAATGGCGACCTGACCCGGCCGCGCTGGCCGCTCATCGTGCTCAAATCGCCCAAAGGCTGGACGGGCCCCAAACTCGTCGACGGCCGGCCCAACGAAGGCACGTTCCGGGCGCATCAGGTGCCGCTGGCCGTGTCGGCCGGCACGCCGCCCGAGCATCTGGCGCAGCTGGAAAGCTGGCTCAGAAGCTACAAGCCCGAGGAATTATTCGACGCCGAAGGCCGGCTGCGGCCCGAACTCCAGGCCCTGGCCCCGCAAGGCGACCGGCGCATGGGTGCCAACCCCCACACCAACGGCGGCCTGCTGCTGCGCGCCCTGCACCTGCCCGATTTCTGCGACTACGCGGTGGCTGTACCCGTGCCCGGTGCCACGCTAGCCAGCGATACGCAGGTGGTCGGGCAGTTTCTGCGCGACGTTATCAAGCTGAACTCCGCGCCGCGCAACTTCCGCATTTTCGGTCCCGACGAAACCGCCTCGAATAAGCTGGAAGCGGTGTTCGAAGCCACCAACCGGCAGTGGGACGCCGAAACGGCCGAGAACGACGAGTTTCTGGCACAGTCGGGCGCGGTGATGGAAATGCTGAGCGAGCACCAGTGCGAGGGCTGGCTGGAAGGCTACCTGCTCACAGGCCGGCACGGGCTTTTCAACAGCTACGAGGCCTTCATTCACCTCGTCGATTCAATGTTCAACCAGCACGCCAAGTGGCTGAAAGCGACGATGGAAATTCCGTGGCGGCGGCCGCTGGCCTCGCTCAACTACCTGCTCACGTCTACCGTGTGGCGGCAGGACCACAACGGCTTTACGCACCAGGACCCGGGGTTTATGGACCACGTCGTCAATAAGAAAGCCAGCATCGTGCGGGTGTACCTGCCGCCCGATGCCAACTGCCTGCTCTCGGTGATGGACCACTGCCTGCGCAGCCGCCACTATGTGAACGTGATAGTGGCCGCCAAGCACCCGGCCCCGCAGTGGCTGAGCATGGACGCCGCCCAGAAGCACTGCACCCAGGGCATCGGCCTCTGGCCCTGGGCCAGCAACGACGAGGGCCACGAGCCCGATGCCATCATGGCCTGCTGCGGCGACGTACCCACGCTCGAAACCCTGGCGGCCGTTTCCATTCTGCGCGAGCATCTGCCGGAGCTGAAAATCCGGGTCGTCAACGTAGTGGATTTGCTCAAGCTTCAGCGCAGCACCGAGCACCCCCACGGCCTGTCCGATGCCAACTACGACGCCCTGTTCACGCGCGACAAGCCGGTGATTTTCGCCTTCCACGGCTACCCCTGGCTGGTGCACCGCCTCACCTACAACCGCAGCAACAACCAGAACCTGCACGTGCGCGGCTACAAGGAGGAGGGCCCCATTACGACAGCCTTCGATATGACCGTGCTCAACGAGCTGGACCGCTTCCACCTGGTAATGGATGTGCTCGACCGCGTGCCTCAGCTGGGCAACCGCGGGGCCTACCTCAAGCAGCTGCTCAAGGACAAGCTCGTGGAACACAAGCTTTACATCGCCCGCCACGGCATCGACATGCCCGAGATTCAGAACTGGCAGTGGCCGGCCCAGCAAGCGGTTGGTTAATATTTAGTTTGCGTATAAGAGAACGTCATGCTTATCTGGCGTCCGCGCAGCCGAAGCATCTCGCGTGGGTGGTAATCAAAACCGTTTCAACGATTGGTTTACTACCACACGCGAGATGCTTCGGCTGCGCGGACGCCAGATAAGCATGACGTTCTAATAAGTTCTGCGAATCACTAACAAACTGCCCCATATGGAGTATCACCTTGCCTCAGCCACCGACATTGCCCGCGAGCTGGCTACCTCGCCCGCCGGCCTCGACGCGGCCACGGCCCGGCAGCGCCTAGCCGAGCACGGCCCCAACCAGCTGGCCGATACCCAGAAGAAAACCGTCTGGCAATTGCTGCTGCACCAGCTGGCCGATGTCATGATTCTGGTGCTGTTGGCGGCGGCCGGGGTGTCGGTGCTGGTGGGCGAGGCCAAGTCGGCCTACGTCATCCTGGCCATCGTCGTGCTCAACGCCCTTATCGGGTTTTGGCAGGAGTACCGAGCCAACAAGGCGCTCGAAGCCCTGCAAAAAATGGCCGCCAGCCACGCCCAGGTGCTGCGCGATAATCAGCCCACGACCGTGCTCACCGCCGAGCTGGTGCCCGGCGACGTGGTGCTGCTCGAAGCCGGCAACGTCATCCCCGCCGACGTGCGCTTTCTGGAAACGCACGCGCTGAAAGTGGACGAGTCGTCGCTGACCGGCGAATCGACCAACGTAGAAAAAACGCCCGAGCCGCTGCCGGCCGGCGAGTACCCGCTCGGCGACCGGCTGAATCTGGGCTACAAGGGCACATCCGTCACCAACGGCCGGGCCACGGCCTACGTGGTGGCCACCGGCATGCAGACCGAGCTGGGCAAGATTGCCTCGCTCCTGCAAACGGCCGAAACGGTGACGCCCCTGCAAAAGCGGCTGGGCACCCTGGGCAAGCGGCTGTCGGTGGCGGCGCTGGTGGTGGGGGCGCTCTTTTTTGGGGTGGGCTGGCTGCGGGGCGAGCCTTGGGAAAACCTGCTGCTGGTGTCCGTCTCGCTGGCTATTGCGGCGCTGCCCGAAGCCCTGCCCGCGCTGGTGACCATTTCGCTGGCGCTGGGGGCCGGCCGGCTCATCAAGAGCCACGCGCTGATTCGCAAGCTGCCGGCCGTAGAAACGCTGGGCTCGGTCACCTACATCTGCACCGACAAAACCGGCACGCTGACCCTGAACCAGATGACGGTGCAGGACCTCTACGAAGTGCCCGCCGTGGCCCTCCCGGGCCTGGCCGACCGCAACGCGCTGCTCACGGCCCTGGCTCTCAACACCGACGCCAGCTGCGGCCCCGACGCGCAGTGGCTGGGCGATTCGACCGAAGTAGCGTTGGCCCGCCACGCCGCTGAGAAGGACTATGCGCGCAGCGCGCTGGAAGAGCAGTTTCCGCGCCTGGCCGAGCTGCCCTTTGATTCGGAGCGCAAGTGCATGACCACCCTGCACCAGACCCCACAGGGCGTGCTCGTCCTCACCAAAGGCGCGGCCGGCGCGCTCTATAAACAGCTCGATGGCAGCCAGCACTCCAGCATCCCCGACCTCACGCGGCGCGTGGATGCGCAGGCCACGCAGGGCTACCGGGTGCTGGCCTACGCCGCCAAGCTGTTGCCCACGATGCCCGCCGATGTGACACCCGCCACCGTGGAGGTCGGCCTCACTTTCCTGGGTTTTGCCAGCCTGATAGACCCGGCCCGCGAGGAAGCCCGGCAGGCCGTGGCCGAATGCAAGGCCGCCGGCATCATCCCCGTCATGATTACCGGCGACCACAAGCTCACGGCCAAGGCCATTGCTGAAAAGCTGGGCATCCTCGCCTCCCCGGATGAGCTGGTGCTGACCGGGCCGGAGCTCACCGCGCTGGACGAGCCCGCGTTTGCCGCCCTCGTGGAAAACGTGCGGGTGTACGCCCGCGTCGACCCGGCCCAGAAGCTGCGCATCATCAGCGCTTTGCAGGCCCGCCACCAGTTTGTGGCCATGACCGGCGATGGCGTGAACGACGCCCCGGCCCTGCAACACGCCGACATCGGCATTGCCATGGGCATCAACGGGACCGAAGTGGCCAAGGAAGCGGCAGCTATGATTTTGCTCGACGACAACTTTGCCACCATTGTGGAGGCGGTGAAGCACGGCCGCCGCATCTTCGACAACATCCTCAACTTCATCCGCTACCTGCTGACCGGGAGCGTGGGCGAAATCACGGCCCTCTTTTTTGCGCCGCTACTGGGGCTGCCGGTGCCGCTGCTGGCCATTCACATTCTGTGGATTAACCTGATTACCGACGGCCTGCCCGGCCTGGCGCTGGCCTACGAGCCCGCCGAAAAGCACAGCATGCAGCGCCCGCCCATCGACCCGCGCCAAACCGTTTTCGCCAATGGCCTGGGCTGGTTTATTGTGCTGGTGGGGGCGTTGGTGGGCGGGCTCACCATTGCCACGGAGGCTTGGGCGCTGCGTAGCGGCATTGCCCACTGGCAAACCATGGCCTTCACCGTGCTCTGCTTCAGCCAGCTGGGCCTGGCGCTGGCTATTCGGTCGCGCCGCGAGTCGATTTTCAGCATTGGCCTGCTGTCCAACAAGCCTTCGCTGGCAGCGGTGAGCCTGACCATCGCGCTGCACCTGATGATTGTGTATGTCCCCTTCTTCAACAACCTGTTCAGCACTCAGCCCCTGACGTGGATGGAGCTGGGCATTGCCGTGGCCGTTTCCAGCGTGGCGTTCTGGGCCGTAGAGCTCCAGAAGCTCATCATTCGCCGGCGGGACCAGCCACCTGTGCGGCTCCCGCTCGCCACCGCGGGCGTGGTGCTGCCCGTGGCGGCAGCAGCATGAGGATTCGGGTTATCGATGGCCGGCCGGGCGCATTTTGCGGCCGTCGGCGGTGAAGACTAGGGTGCGGCTGAGGTTGCTTTCGCAGGTGGCCGTCTCGTAGGTGATGGCTGCCGTGCGGGCGTTCACGAATTTGAAGGCCTGGCACACCTTGCGGCTGGGATAGTGGTCCGTCAGCGTTTGGCGTACGGAGGCCGGCAGGGCGCTGGTGTCCATTAGCACGCCGGTGGCTTCCACGTCCCCGTCGTCGCTGAACCGAACCAATTGCTGGGCCTGGCTTTGGGTAAAGCTGGCCTGGTACAATCCCTGCGTCTTTTTCCACTGCACCTGGGTAGCTTGCGGATAGTGCTGCTGCAGGGCCACGAAGGCCAGCGGCGGCACTTGGTCGGGGCTGATAAGTTGGGCTTGGCTGCTACCGGCCAGCAGCAGGGCCGCACAAAGCAACACGATGGTTTTCATAGCGGGAAGGTGAAAGCTGGCCAGTTTGGTGCGGCTGGTTTTATCCCACAAAGCTGCGCTTTTTCGGCTGGCCCGCTCATGAAATCAATCAGGTGAGAAAGTGAAGTCCGTCATGCTTTGTGCCGGGCCGGGGCCAGACCTTTGGACCGGGCCTGGCTTCCTGCCCTGGTCAACACGCATATTCCTCAACTGTTCCTATTGCTGACTGCTTATGAAAAACCTGCTGGTTCCCACCGACTTTTCCGCCGAATCGCACCACGCCTTTGAAGTGGCTATCCAGCTGGCCCGCCGGGTAGGTGCCGGGGTGACGCTGCTGCACGTATTGGAGCAGCCCGAAACGGCCAGTTTCAGCACCTACGGCGGGCCGGTGGGAGGAGGTACGCAGCTGGCAGGCAGCGACAGTGGCATGGACGGCGTATTCATGATTCAGCTGCTGAAAGCCACCAAGCGGCGCATGCACGGGCTGCTGGACGAAGCCAGCCGCACCGCCCCCGATGTAAAAGTGCACGACATGGTGCTGACGGACAGCACCGGCCCGGCCATCTTGCAGGCCATCGAAACGCAGCACATTGACTTGGTAGTAATTGGGGCGCAAACGCACTCGGCGATGGAGCACCTGCTCAACGGTTCCCGGACCGAAGAGCTGGTGCGGCTGGCACCCTGTCCGGTGCTCACCGTCAAGTACGCCGTGAAGGAATTTTTGCCGCGCCGCATCCTGTTTCCGTCCGATTTTACCCCCGAAGCCGACCAGGCCGTGCCCGGCCTGCGCCAGGTGCAGGCCCTGTTCCCCGAAGCCGAGCTGCACTTGCTGCAAGTGGTGAAAGCGGAAGGCGAGTCGGACGCCGCGCAGGCCCGCATCCTGGCGTATGCGCAGCGCCACGGCTTGGCGCACACGCAGGCCGCCGTTTTCACGGACGACAGCCCCGTATCGGGCATCTCCGCCTATGCCCGGCAGATGCAGGCCGACTTGTTGGTTGTCCCGACCCACGGCCGCGTGGGCCTCAGCCGTTTCCTGCACCCCAGCATCGCCGAAACCGTGGCCACGCACGTTTTCCCGCCCGTGCTCACCTTCAAGCTGGCCTAGGCTTGGCGGCGCGGCTCCCCTCTGCAAAGCGGAAATGCCCGGCTGGATGTCCAGTCGGGCATTTCCGTGGCTAGTTGCAGCGCATCAGGCAATGCAGGGCGTGCGCAGGTCGATGAAAATGAGCCGCCAGCGCCCGCCCGCACCCGCCGATTTGGCGAAGTGAAACCGGAACCCCGTTCGGGTTTGCAGCACGCTACGCCCCGTGCGCCCTTGTGCGGCCTTGCCCTGCGCCGCCGTGCCGCCCTTCACCGTGGCACTGGCCCAAAGGTCCAGGCTGCGGAAAGCAGTGGCCGGGCCGGTGAAACAGCCTTGTTGGGCAAAGCCCGCGTTCTGCTTGGTTTGCAGGCCGCAATCGGCTTCCGGCAGCTGCTTCAGCGGCTGTAGCTGCGGGCAGGTCATCAACTGTTTGTCCAACGAAAAAAGTGGCAATCCCTGGTAAGACCGGCGGAAAGCCCCGACCTCGGCCACCCGCGTTACCAGCGGTACGGCACCGGGCTGCTCCAGCACCCAGAGGCCAAATTCGGGGTCGATGAGCTGGTTGAGGACTGCGGCGTCGTGGCCGCGCAGGGCACCTTCCAGCAGCAGCCAGGCCCCGGCCACCGACGTGTCGGCGGGCATCACGGGGTTTTCGGTGCGGGCGGCGGCGGAGTCGGGCTTGGGCGGCGCGTCTGTGGCAACCTGCAATGGGCCTTTTCCGGGCTGCTCGTCGGGCATGCCGTTGGGGTTTTTGGTGTCGCAGGCGGCGAGCAGCAACGCAAGGACAGCACCGGAAAGGAGGGATGGAATTCGCATGGGTTCAGGTTGAATCGATTGGATTACTAGTGCGGTAGAGATGCTTCGACAAGCGGACGCCAGATGAGCATGACCGTCTTTACTGCGCTGGCACGCTGGGGCTGGCCGCCCACTCGATGCCGGGGCGCAGCCACTGCTGCGTGGCCTCTTCCGGCGAGCCGGGCTCGACGGTGTAGTTGTAGTGCCATTCGGCCTGGGGCGGCAGACTCATGAGGATGCTTTCGGTGCGGCCGCCGGTTTCGAGGCCGAAGCGGGTGCCCCGGTCGATGGCCAGGTTGAACTCGGCGTAGCGGCTGCGGCGCACCTGCTGCCACTGCTTCTCGCGCTCGGTGTAGGGCAGGTCGCGGTTTTGGCGCATGATGGTGGCGTAGGTGCGGCCATACACTTCGCCCACGTCCTGCACGAAGGCAAACAGCTCCTCAAACGAACCGTCCTGGCCCACGGTGAGACGGTCGAAAAAGATGCCGCCGATGCCGCGCGTTTCCTGGCGGTGGGGCAGGTAGAAGTACTCGTCGGCCCACTTCTTGAAGCGCGGGTAATAGCTGGGGTCGTGGCGCTGGCACACGGCCTGAATCTGCTCGTGAAACCAGCGGGCCTGCGCCTCGTCCACGTAAATCGGGGTCAGGTCGAGCCCGCCACCGAACCACGCTTCGCCGTTGCCGGCCTCGAAGTAGCGCACGTTCATGTGCGAGATGGGCACCCGGGGGCTGCGCGGGTGCTGCACCACGCTCACGCCGGTGGCAAAGTAGCGCCGGTCGGGCAGGAGCAGGGCCTGGGCGGCTTGCTCCGTGAGGCCGCCCCACACGGCCGAGAAGGCCACGCCGCCTTTTTCGAGCACGTCGCCTTGCAGCAGCACCCGGGTGCGGCCGCCGCCCCCGCCGGGGTGCTCCCACGGCGTTTCGGCGAACTTAACGCCGCCGCCATCGGCCAGCTCCAGCCGGTAGCAGAGCCAGTCCTGGAAGTGGCGCATCCAGTTTGCCACCTTGGTGCGGGGCGAGGCGAGGGTTTCGATATCAGGACTCATACAGAAGCAGCTAAAAGGTGAGCCGGGCTTTCACAAAGGCCGGTGCCGGAACCGGGCATTGCCATCAGGCCCAGGGCACGGCGCGGTAGGCCACGAGCCGCGCGGCGGTTTCTTCCTGCGCCTGCCGCTGCTGGCAATGCGCGCAGCAGGTGCCGGAGGCGGGTTGCTCCGCGGCCCGCAGCACCAGCACCAGCACCGGAATCTGGGTGTGGTAGGCCTGCGTTTGGGTGTAGCAATGGTCGAAGTAGCGCAGGAGCAGCGCGGGGCTGGCCGGGGCAATGATGAGCAGCTGCGCCTGCGTGCGGGCACAATAGTCGCTGACGGCTTCCAGCGGGTCCTCGTCTTCCACCAGGTGCTCGGTGATGACGGGCCAGGTGAGCTGCGCCGCGGCCCGGCCCAGGGCCTGCTTCAGCTGCCGCCGCCGGGGGCGGGCCGCGCGCGGGTAGAACTGCACCAGATCCAAAGCCCCCGGAAAGGCGCTGGCCAGCCCCGAGAGCCGGGGCAGCAGGTGCAGGTTCAGGGCGTCGAAATCGGCGGCGAAAACTAGGCGGTTGGGCAACGAGCGCCGGCCGGCCGGCACCACCAGCACCGGGCAAGCTACCAGCCCGATGATGGCGGCGGCGTGGTTGCCGGGGGCCTCCTGCTGGCCGCAGTCGATGTGCGCCAGGCCCATCACCACCAGGTCGGCGGCGCAGGCGGTGGCTTCGGCCTGCACATGGTCGTGCAGGCAGCCGGCCAGCACCCGGTAGTGGTACTGAATGCGGCGGCCGTTCTGGCGGGTGAGCTGCTGGTAGCGCAGGCGCTCCACCAACCCGCGCAGCCGCTGTTCCTGGGCCAGCAGCACGGCGGCGGGCTCGGCCACGGCCGCATCCAGCTGGTGGCAGTACAGCAGCACTATTTCGGCCGGCCCGCGCACGGCCAGCTTGTTGGCGTAGGCCAGGGTGTGCTCGGCGGCGGCGGTGTGGTCGATGGGAACGAGGATGGTTTTCATGGGCGGGGGCAGGGGTTTGGGGAAGGTGGAGGGTGTTATGGCAGAGGGGGAGCCTGTTTTAGAGAAGGTGGAGGCTGTTTTAGGGACGGGGAAGCCTGTTTTGGAGACGGGGGAGACTGTTTTGGAAAAGGTGGAGGCTGTTTTGGCAGAGGTGGAAGGTGTTTTGGGATGGTCGGAAGGTGTTTTGGAGAAGGCGGAAGGTGTTTTGGCAGAGGTGGAGCCTGTTTAGGGGACGGGGGAAGGTGTTTGGGAAAGGTGGAGGGTGTTTTGGAATGGGGAGGGTGTTTGGGAAAGGTGAAGGGTGTTTTGGAATGGGGGAGGGTGTTTGGGGAATGTTCCGCTTCAGTGGCAGTCGTACACCGGGGCCGGTTGGGCCGCGCTGCGTTGGGCAGTAGGCGGGCCCAACTGCGGGCTCAGGTAGGGAATGCCCAGCCCCAGGCCGCGCACGATGAACAGCACCGCCAGCACCGAGGCCGCATAAGGCACAGCCTGCCGCATGCGGGTGCGCCAGCACAGCGGCACCAGCCGCCCGCTTAGCGACAGGCCAAACATGAGCGGCAGCGTGCCCAGGCCAAAGCAGGCCATGTAGGCCGCCGCGCCCGCCACGCCCGGCGCGCTCAGCGCCCCGGCCAGCGCGAGGTACACCAGGCCGCAGGGCAGCAGGCCGTTGAGCACGCCCGTAGCATACAGCGCCGACAGCGCCGGCCGCTGAAACAGGCGGCCCAGCGTGGCTTTCACCCAGGCCAGCGGCTGGTTCAGGCCCAGCCCACCGGCCAGGCGGCTGGTGTAGCGCTCCGGCACCGCCACCAGCAGCAAAATCAGCACGCCCGAGGCAATGGACAGCCCCTGCTGCACCCCGGCCAGGCGCAGGCCCTGGCCCACCAGCCCGGCCCCGGCTCCCAGCGCGGCATAGGTCGTGACGCGGCCCAGGTTGTAGAGCAGCCGCCCGCCCGCGTAGCGCAGCGGTGCCGTAGCCGCCGCCCCGCCGCCGGGCAGCGCCAGGGCTATGGCCCCGCACATGCCCACGCAGTGGAAACTGCCCAGCAACCCAAACAGGAATCCGGCCCAGAGCATGGCTTATTTAATGTTGAGGCCCTGTTCGACGAAGTAGGCCTGCCCGCCGGCCGTGAAATCAAGCTGCACCCGCCAGAAGCCGGCCGCCATTTTGCTGGTGTTGATGGATTGCCGCAAGTCGGCCGCCGGCTGCAGGGGCAACGCGAAGTCCAAGGCTCCATTGGAGGGGCGGAAGAAATGAACCTGACCCTGCATCTGGCCAGCCAGGGTGGCCGGCAGCTTGATGACCAGTTGCCGGCTGGTGGCATCGTGGCGGATTTGCACGGGCGTGAGCAGGGCGGCCGTGCGGGCCACCGCTTCCATGCGCTGCTGGTGGGCCAGCTCTTTCTGGTAATAGTCGGCGCTGACTAAATTCACGTCGGTCTGCATGGCCCGGTACACCATGGAGCCGATGTAGATGGCAAACAGCACGAAGACGGCAACGATGGCATAAGGCCAGATGCTGCTTTTGGGAGGGGAAACGGCCGGGTTGGGCATCTTTTTAGATATTAGAACGGTCATGCTGAGCGTAGCCGAAACATCTCGCTCGCATCGTTGAATGATTGAATTACTGCTGCACGCGAGATGCTTCGACTGCGCTCAGCATGACGGCCTTTAGACCAAATTCACATCACTGTGACGGCCCGAGAAACTTGGTGCTGGTTTCCGAAATCAGCTCCCCGCCGCTGAACAGGCCGATGCGGATTTTCTGGTTGGTGCGATGCAGGGCGGTGCGGGGTAACTCAGCGAAGAAGACGCCTTCGGTGATGCCCTGGGCGGGCAGCTTCAGGCCATTGGTGCCGATGAGCGAAATCTGGCCCTGCGCCGGTTCGAGGATGCGCAGGGTGATGGGGTAGCGGCGGTTGGTCTTGTTGATGACCGAGATGTTGTAGAGGTTGGTGATGGTGCCGTGGTCGGTTTTCTGGTAGAGCTGGCCGGGCGTGCGCAGCACCGTGGCTTCCACGTTGGAGCGCGACACCAGCAGGCCGGTGAGCACAGCCAGCAGCAGCACGAGCCCGCCCGAAAGGGCTTTCACGCGGCCCGTGAACCGGAATTTGGTGCCATTGGCAATGCCGTTTTCCGAGGCGTGGCGGATGAGGCCCTGCGGCAGCTTCACCAGGTCCATGATGGAATTGCAGGCGTCGATGCAGGCCGTGCAGTTGGTGCATTCCATCTGTTGCGCGCCGTTGCGGATGTCGATGCCGGTGGGGCAGACCTGCACGCACTGGTGGCAGTCGATGCAGTCGCCCTCGGTGCGCGCCTGGTTTTTGTGCAGCTTCTCGCGCGGCTCGCCCCGCTTGTAATCATAAGCCACCACCAGGCTGTCCTGGTCGAGCAACACGCCCTGCAACCGGCCGTAGGGGCACACAATGGTGCACACCTGCTCCCGAAACCGCGCAAACACGGCGTAGAACACGGCCGTGAACCCCACCATGGCCGCCAGCCCGCCCAGGTGGGCCCTGAGTGGGTCGGTGATGATGGCCACCAGCGCATCCGAGCCGATGATGTAGGCCAGAAACGTATTGGCAATGAAAAACGACACGGCCAGAAACAGGACGTGCTTGGTGGTTTTGCACCAGGTTTTGTTCCAGTCCCAGTCGGCCCGGTCCAGGGCCTTTTGCTGGGGCGCGTCGCCCTCCAGCCAGTACTCGATGCGGCGGAACACCATCTCCAGAAAGATGGTCTGCGGGCACACCCAGCCGCAAAACACGCGCCCATACACCACCGTGAACAGAATGATGAACACGAGAAAAGTGAGCGTAGCCAGCAGCAGAATGAAGAAGTCCTGGGGCCAGAATATCTGGCCGAAGATGATGAACTTCCGCGCCAGCAGGTTCAGCATCAGCAGCGGCAGGCCGTTGAGCCGCAGCCAGGGCCCGGCAAAGAGTACGGCCAGAAAGCCGTAGCTCAGCCACTTCCGGGCGCGGTAGAGGCGGCCAGCGGGCTTTTTGGGGTAGAGCCACACCCGCTTGCCCGCCGCATCCACCGTAGAAATGGTGTCGCGGTACGCATCGTCGGGTTTGAATTGGGTGGTGGCCATGAGGCTGCGATTAGTGGAAAGAAGTTAAAAAGGCGGTCATGCAGAGCGCAGCGAAGCATCTTGCTCGCATCGTTGCACGATTGGAGTTACTGGTGGCGGGCAAGATGCTTCGCTGCGCTCTGCATGACGTTCTATTGCCACTAGAGCCCTGCAACCGGCTTTCCACCGGCTTTGGCGGCCTCTTTCTCGCCCTGCGGCGGCTTGGCATTCGCGGGCTTGGTGCCTTGCAGACTGAGGGCATAGGAAGCGACCTGCAAAATCTGCTTGCCCGAGAGCTTGCCTTTCCAAGCCACCATGCCTTTGCTGGTGATGCCGAACTTGATGGTTTTGTAGATGTGGTTTACCTCGCCGCCGTGCAGCCAGAATTCGTCGGTCAGGTTGGGGCCGACTTTGCCTTCGGCGTTGGCCCCGTGGCAGGGGGCGCAGTTGGTGGCGAAAATGGTTTTGCCGCTGCCCAGGTCGGCGGCCGTGGTCAGGGGCTGGTAGGTGGTGAGCTTGGTGGGGTCATCGGCCCCGGCCGAGACGAGCAGCGCCGCCTGGCGCATTTCGGTTTCATACTCTGCCACCTGCAGCTGGCCCTTCGTCGTGAAGTGGTAGTAGCCCACGTACACGAAGGCAAACACGATGGTGAAGTAGAACCCGTACTTCCACCACGGCGGCAGGTCGTTGTCGAACTCGTGGATGCCGTCGTAGTTGTGGTCGAGGAGTTCATCCTTGTACTCGCCGCGCACCAGCGTGGGGTCGCCCACCAGCAGGCCCAGCACCTTGCCGCTCCAGGTGCCGTGCACCGTGGGCAGGTCGTAGAGCTGGCGGAGCTGCGTCTTCATCTGCACCACGATGGTGATGCCTACGAACAGCAGCGTTAGCATCAACACCCCCAACAGGCCCAGCAGCACCCAGAACAGGAGTTCCTGCTCGTTCATGCCGGCGGCTTTGGCGGCGTCTGGAGTTTGGGCGCGTGCCACGCCACTTAGCAGCAGGCCGGCCGCAGCCAGCAGCGCCCGCTGCGCACTTTTCGCGGGCGCTAGCATGACGGGTCGGTGTTGTCGGTGGCAGAATGCTTTTCGTCCAACAGCGGGAGCATGCTCATGGCGTGGATGTGCTGGCGGTTGACCACCAGCACGTACACCAGCAGCGCCAGGAAAAAGAGAAAGAAGATGGCGAAGGAGATGAGCGGGTAAATCGCAATGCCCGTGATGGACTGCAGGACGTTCTTTTCCATTGAGAGTAGCGCGGACTTTTAGTCCGTGTGTTTGGCGGTGTTGGAAACGGGCGCGGACTAAAAGTCCACGCTACTGGGCAGACGCGGCAGCTTGCTCGGGCTTCACTTTGATGTCGGTGCCGAGGCGTTGCAGATAGGCAATCAGGGCCACGATTTCCTTATCGGATTTCACTTCTATGTCTTCCTTTTTCAGCGCGGCCACGATGCCCTGGGCCTGGCCCTGCGCATCGGCTACGGCCTGGCGGTCGAAACCGGCGGGGTAGGGGGTGCCCAGTTGTTGGAGCACACGGATTTTGGCGGGCAGCGTGCTGTAGTCGATTTCATTATCAAGCAGCCACGGGTAGGGCGGCATGATGGAGCCCGGCGACATGCTGGTGGGGTCCATCATGTGGTTGTAGTGCCAGGAGTTGGGGTATTTGCCGCCCACGCGGTGCAAATCGGGCCCCGTGCGCTTGCTGCCCCAGAGGAAGGGCCGGTCGTACACAAACTCGCCGGCTTTGCTGTACTCGCCGTAGCGCTCGGTTTCGGAGCGGAAGGGGCGCACCATTTGGGTGTGGCAGTTCGAGCAGCCTTCCTTGATGTAGAGGTCGCGGCCCTGCAATTCCAGCGGCCGGTAGGGCTTCACCGAGGCAATGGTGGGCACGTTGCTTTTCACCAGGAACATGGGCACCATTTCGATAACGCCGCCGATGAGAATGGCCACCGTGGCGCCCACGGCCAGCTGAAACGGGCGGCGCTCCAGCCAGCGGTGCCAGTGGCCGCCGGTGGCGTGCGGGTCCTGAGCCTCCGGCAGCAGCGCGGGGGCCTGCGCCATTTCATTGGGTACCAACACGCCGGATTTGGCCGTTTGGTACAGGTTGTACATCATCAGAAACACGCCGCTCAGGTAGAGCACCCCGCCGATGCCGCGCAGGTAGTACATGGGCACAATCTGGATGACGGTTTCGAGGAAGTTGGGGTACTGCAGCATGCCCTCGGCGTTGAACTGCTTCCACATCAGCCCCTGCGTGAAGCCGGACCAGTACATGGGAATGGCGTAGAACAGGATGCCGAAGGTGCCCAGCCAGAAGTGCGTGTTGGCCAGTTTGGTGGAGAAAAGGGGCGTTTTGTACAGCCTCGGCCACAGCCAATAGAGCATGCCGAAGGTGAGAAAACCGTTCCAGCCCAGGGCCCCTACGTGGACGTGGGCCACAATCCAGTCGGTGAAGTGGGCCAGGGCATTCACGTTTTTCAGCGCCAGCATCGGGCCTTCAAAGGTGGCCATGCCGTAGGCCGTGATGGCCACCACGAAGAACTTGAGTACGGGCTCGGTCCGCACCTTGTCCCAGGCCCCGCGCAGGGTCAGCAGGCCGTTTATCATGCCGCCCCAGCTGGGCGCGATGAGCATGATGCTGAAGGCCACGCCCAGGCTTTGGGCCCAGTCGGGCAGGGCGGTGTAGAGCAAGTGGTGCGGCCCGGCCCAGATGTAAATGAAAATTAGCGCCCAGAAGTGCAGAATCGATAGTTTGTAGGAATAAACCGGGCGGTTTGCCATTTTGGGCAGGAAATAATACATCATTCCCAGAAACGGCGTGGTCAGGAAAAAGGCCACCGCGTTGTGGCCATACCACCACTGCACGAGCGCATCCTGCACCCCGGCGTAAACGTAGTAGCTTTTGAACAGACTCACCGGCATCTGG
>JAQBNT010000293.1 GCA_028288445.1 Hymenobacter sp.
GGTAAAGATGCTTCGCTGCGCGCTGCATGACGTTATTTCAACCTAATGAATACTCAAAGAAAGGCCTACCGTGCCTCCACGGCCGTGATTTCAGGCACGGCTTTCTTCACCGTGTCTTCCAGGCCGGCGCGGGTCATGGTCGACATGGGGCAAGCCCCGCAGGCTCCTTCCCATTCCAATTGGAGCACGCCTTCGGGCGTGATGTTGGCCACGCGCACATTGCCGCCATCGGTGGCCAGATAAGGGCGCAGGGTGTCAAGGGCTGCTTCGATGCGGGGCATCAGCGGATGGTCGAAAGCGGGAGGGGAGGTTATCGTTTCCACGGGTAGTTAGGAATTCATTTGTACGACGGCCGTTTTGGGGGCCACGTTGTTGCGGATGCTGACCTGGCGGGCCACGGCCTCGGCCAGGTCAGCGAACATTTTGCCCACCACCGATTCCGGGTCGAGCACAGCGGGCTGGCCCTGGTCGCCGTTTTCGCGGATGCTCTGCACCAGTGGCAGCTGGCCGAGCAGGGGCACGTCGTGCTGCGCGGCCAGGCGCTGCCCGCCGTTTTCACCAAAAATGAAATATTTACTGTCGGGCAATTCAGCCGGCGTAAACCAGGCCATGTTCTCCACCACGCCCAGCACGGGAACATTGATTTGGGGCTGCCGGAACATCTGCAAACCCTTCTGGGCATCGGCCAGGGCCACTTTTTGCGGCGTGGTCACGATGACGGCCCCGGTTACGGGCACGGTTTGCACCAGCGTGAGGTGGATGTCGGAAGTGCCGGGCGGCAGGTCGAGCAGCAGGTAATCGAGCTCGCCCCAATCCACTTCCGTAATGAACTGCTTGAGCGCCGACGAGGCCATCGGACCGCGCCACACAATGGCACTTTCGGCCGGGGCCAGAAAGCCAATGCTCATCAGCTTCACGCCGTATTTCTCGATGGGCTGAATCAGATTCTTGCCGTTCGGCCCCTGAAAAACGTGCGGCGCTTCGTTTTCCACGTTGAACATCACCGGCATGCTGGGGCCGGAAATATCGGCATCAACCAAGCCTACTTTGGCCCCGGTGGCGGCCAGGGCCACCGCCAGATTGGCCGTAACGGTGCTTTTGCCCACGCCGCCCTTGCCCGAGGCGATGGCGATGATGTTTTTGACGCCGGGCAACAGGTCACCACGATTGTGGCGTCCGGTGGTCACGCGCGAGTCCATGGTAATCACCACGTTGGCATCCTTATCCACCATCGTGTGGATAGCACGCTCACAGGCATCGTGAATGAGCTGCTTGAGCGGGCAGGCGGGCGTGGTGAGCACCACGGTAAACGCGACGGTAAGGCCGTCAATCGTAATGTTCTCAATCATGTTGAGCGTCACGAGGTCCTGGCCCAGGTCGGGCTCTTCCACGTAGCTCAGCGCTTTGAGAACGGCTTCTTTGGTTATGGTCATGGAGGAGGCAATGCGCCAAATGGCAGCGCACCGCAAAGATAACCCCGGAAGGGCCGGTGCGGTTCGGAAGCGCGGCATTGCTCGCGGACTGGTGTTGAAGGCTGTTTATATTATCACTATGTGAATAAAAAAAATGATTTAAATCATTTAAATAAATTTTGATTGTTTAGTTGCCAGACATCATATTTACAAAAAAAACGCTTTCCTTTCCGACCTTCCATTTCTTCACCTTTCCCTTGCAAACTCTTATGCAACATCGTGACCAAGATGCTGGGCTCGGCGGCATGCAACCTGCGTGCTGCGCCCAATGCGAAGAAGACCTGGAACAACTGATTGTATTAGAGCTGATTGTGCCCAAGGCCGCTAAAGTGGCATTGCCACGCCTACAGCCGGAAATAGGGCCGTTGACTTTACGGGAGAACTCCGTTACGACCACCTTGCCGGGTAAGCTATACGTGCAGCTACAGGCCAGTAATACCGCCACGCGGGCGGGCTGGTGCATGACGGCTACTTTATCAACATCGGCACAAGCGGGCCAGATTGCTTTGTAAAACGAAGGTCAACCCCCCGTTGCAGGTTGGCGCGAGTTCAGGAGGCCGGCGGGCACGCTGAGCGCGCCGGTTTGCGGGTCGAGCAAGCCGTTGCGTTCGTCTTCAATATTGGTGGCCTGGGTGTATACGTCGCCGGCAATAGGCCGGCGGCGCAGTTCCCGCTTGAAGGCGCGGATGCTGCTGGTTCGGGCTTCGGCATCCTGCGGCCCGCCATAGCCGGAAAAGCCGAAGCCGCCCCATTCGCTCACAATGAGCGGGACCTGGCGGCGGTAAAAAAACGGGTCCCCCACTACCAGCGGGAAGGCGGCAGTGCCCTCCAGCTCGCCGCCCACCAAACGGTCGAGCAATTCCTGCCACCGGCTGAGGTCGGGCGTGTAGAGGTGGGCAGTGAGCAGGTCCGATTTCAGGCGGCCGGTGTAAGAAACGTGGTGCCAGCCGTCGTTATCGACCACCAGAAACTGCGGGTAGGCAATTTGCATGAAGTGGTAAGTCTCGACGATGTACTGTCGGGTTTCGGGGTTGGTGGCAATGTCCTGGGCGCCCCAGTCCTCGTTGTACAGGCTCCAGATGACGATGCTGGGGTGGGTTTCGCTGAGCGTGACCAGGCGCAGGAGTTCGGCGCGGTGGTTCTGGCGGCTGCGGGCGGTGGAGCTGTGCGGGCTGGGAACTTCCACCCACAGCAGCAGGCCCAGTTCGTCGGCCAGATTATAGATGCGCGGGTCGATGCCAGCAATGTGCACGCGTACCAAGTTGCAGCCCAGTGCTTTCATTGCGTGCATGTGGCGCTGCATTTCCGCGTAGGTGGCCTGGCCGGGCTGGTACAGAATGCCGTCGAGGTATACCGATTCATTGTTGAGGTACACGTAGCGGCCCCGGGCTTCAATTTTGCGCAAGCCAAACAGCGTTTCAATCTGGGCCGCGTAGCCATCAGCATGAACAAGCTGTGCCACGAGCCGGTACCGGTTAGGGGCTTCCGGCGACCAAAGTTTGGCCCCCGGCAGCTCAATTACCAGCCGCTGCTGCCACTGCCCAGCGGCCAGTTGCAAAGGGAAATCGGAGGTGGCCAGGGGCGCGATACGGTCCCTGGCTTCGGCTTCAAAGGCTTGGAGGCGAATGGTGTAAGCGCCGGCATCGTGAATGCGTAGCGTGAAGTTGAAGCGCACCAGCTGGTCTTCCACGGCGCTCACCACGCCCACCCGCGAGCGCAGCCGGTTGCGCTCCACTACTTCGAGCCACACGCTGCGCACGGCCCCGGTGTAGGTTTGGTACCAGATGCCGCCGCGCTTGTACACGTGCGATTCCTGCTTGCCGCGGGGCAGTTCGGCGTCCATGGTATCGGCAATGCGGACGGTGAGGCGGTTGACGAGGTGCAGGTTTTCCTCGTCTAGCTCGTAGGAAAAGGACGTGTATTCGCCCAAGTGAATTTCTTCCTCCTCAATGGTTTTCAATGGCTTGCCGTTGAGCCAGACCCGGGTTTCGTAACCGCAGGCCCCAAACGTGAGCTGGAGCATGGACCGTTGCTGCGACTCGGCCACTTCGGGCAGGTGGAATTCGCGCTCGTACCACACCACCACTTGGTCCTGCCACGTCGGGCCGTTCTGGTGGCCCCGTGCCTGGGCCAAGTGCTCTTCCACCGAGCCGGGCCATTGGGCGGTGTGCGCGTAGGCATGGCCCAGGGCCCAGTTGTCGAGTAGGCCCACGTCATCCGTATCCTCAGCAAAGAGCCAGTTGCCGTCGAGCAGCATGTGGCTGTTCAGCCGGAGCACGGCCCGGGGGAGCGGATTTTCGGTTTCCTCAGCGGGAGATTCTTCGGGCCGGCTGGCCGAGAGCGAGTAGTTGGCCTGATTCAATTCGTTCATGCGGAAAGGAAGCGTAAAACAAGCCGGAGCCATCGGCGGCCGGCAAAGTACTGCTTACCAAACGGGGATAATGCCGATATTGATTCAGAAAAAGCGAATCACTTCTTCCCATAAAAAAAGCCGGGCCCTTTTCCAATCGAAAGGGGCCCGGCTTTTTTTAGAAATTAACCAGCGCTACGGCCGAAAAGCCAGCGCGGCCCCGGCTCCCGCGCCGGGCACGTAGGTGGGCACCAGCAGCAGCTTGTGGGCTAGGCGAGGCGGCAGCATTTTGGTAAGCGCGGGATAAAGGTGCCACACGGTTTCGGCGGAGAGAAAGCCGATGGCGGCCCCGGCCAGCACGTCGGTGGCCCAGTGCTTGTTGCCCATCAGGCGCATGGCCCCGGTGGCGGTGGCCACGGCGTAGCCGCTCACGCTCACCCACGGGTACTGGCGGCCGTACTGCTCGTGCAGCAGCGTGGCCGTGAGGAAGGCCTGCGAGGTGTGCGACGATGGGAAGGAACTCAAATCCTGGGCGTTGTAGGGGCGCGGCTCGGCGGTGATGCGCTTGAGGTTGCTCACGATGCCTTCGTCCAACTCGTGGGCGGCCAGGTAAATGAGCGTGAAGCCCACGGCCGAGCGCTCGCCCCGGTGGCCGGTGGCCATCAGGCCGTAGGCCAGGGCCAGGGGCGCGTGGCGCGAGTAGTCGTCGATGCCGTGCGAATCGAAACCCCTGAAAACTTCCTGCGTTTCGGCCTGCATGTCCTGCTTGGCCTGGCAGAGCACCGTGCTGTAAGTGGGGCTGTGGGCCATCACGCCAACCGCTATCAGCGCCGAGGGGACGGCAATGCGCAGGGCCACGGCGCGGACCTTATTGACAGGCCGTGGGGCCTGAACGGTCGAATCAGAAGAATTATTGGTTTGCTTGGCTTGGACCGGACGGGCAACCAAGCTGCTCAGCGCAAACAAGAATAGGCTTAAGCGTAAAATCAAATCAAAGGCATATAAATGTGGTTCTTAAAGTTAAGTTACAAGTACCCTTGTCACGAGGGGCAACCCGGTGAATGGCGCTATACGCGGGGCGAACGGATGGGAGACTCCCGCCAAAGCAAAATGCCGGGTACCGCGTAAAGTTGTCAACGCTCATTTGCAGAAAATTTCAACCAATAAAAAAAGCCCCAACTGTTCGGTCGGGGCTTCTTGAATGATGGTCTGGTGACTTGAGGCGTGGCTTAGGTTTTTTGTTTCTTCTTTTTGGCCGCCGGGAAGAGAATGTTATTCAATATCAGTCGGTAGCCGGGCGAGTTGGGGTGCAGAGCCAGGTCGGTCGGCTCTTCGCCCACAAGGTGCTGGTAGTCTTCGGGGTCGTGGCCGCCGTAGAAGGTCCAGGTGCCCTTGCCCAGCGTGCCGTGGATGTAGCGGGCCTCGCCGGTTTGCTTGGTTTCGCCCATCACGATGACGTCGGGCTTGATGAGGCTTTTGCGGAAGGCCGTGGTCTGGCCCATGAAGCCGTGGATGGTCTTGTCGTGGTTCTGGCAGAGCATGGTGGGCACCGGGTCGTACTTTGCCGAGTAGGTAAAGAGCGAAAAGTAATCGTTCTGCTCGCCCAGGCCGCGCTCATTGGGCTGCATGTCGATATTGGAGTACTCGTAGAAATACGGGTCGCGCACCAGCTGGAAGTTCTGGAAGGCCAGACAGCGGTTGAAATTCAGCTTGGACTGAGCAGCCGGGTCAGCCGGGTCGCCGTCGTACATGCTCTCCACCATGTCGATGCCCAGGCCGGCCAGGGCAATGTCGTAGCTATCCGTGGCCGAGCACATGGCGAATAGGAAACCCCCACCCGCGATGAACTCCTGCATTTTGGTGGCCACTGCGCCCTTCATCTGGCTCACTTTGCCGAAGCCGTTGCGCTTGGCGGCGGCTTCGGCGTCGCGCACCTGCTGCTGGTACCAGGGGTAGTTGCGGTAGGTGGCGTAGAACTTGCCGTACTCGCCCGTAAAATCTTCGTGGTGCAGGTGCAGCCAGTCGTACTTGGGCAACTCGCCCTTCAGCACCTCGTCGTCGTAAATCTGGGTGTAGGGAATTTCGGCGTAGGTGAGCACCATGGTCACGGCATCGTCCCAGGGCTGCTTGCCTTTGGGCGTGTACACCGCGATTTTGGGCACTTTCTCCAGCTTCATCACGTCCATGTTGGCGTTCGGGTCGGCTATTTCCTGGAGAATGCTGGTGTACTGGGCTTCGCTGATTACCTGAAAACTGACGCCGCGCACGGCCAGCTCGTTTTCCGCGCCCGGCGTGCTCTCGAAGGCGAAGGAGCCACCCCGATAGTTCAAGAGCCAGTCAACGGGTACCTCGCGCTGGAGCAGCCAGAATGCCACGCCATAGGCCTTCAGGCACTCTTTCTGGGTGTTATCCATCGGGATGAACACGTGGTTGGCGCGGGCCGCCAGCGGGGCCACGGCCACGAGCAAAAGCAACAAAAAACGCTTGAGCAGCATAGTTTTTGGGAGAAGGAAACGCAGCAAACCAACGAGGTTGCCGCGCCAGTGGTTCAAGTTAAGCGCCGGCCGCCGAACTTTGGCGTCCTTGCGCTGCCGTGTGGCCGCCGTAGCAGCCCGCTGCGGGCGCGCCCATTCCCATTGCAACGCCAACCCCGCCGGCTAAAGTCCCTGCCCATGAGCCCTTTCGAAAACGTCCGCGAAGCCTTCCGCTCCATCCGCGCCAACCTGCTGCGCACCATTCTCACGGCACTTATTCTCAGCATTGGGCTGTTTGCGCTGGTGGGCATCCTCACGGGCATCGATGCGATGAAAAATTCGCTGTCTGAAACCTTCGCCAGCCTCGGGGCCAATTCCTTCGAGCTGCACGCCAAAGGCTACAGCAACCGCGGGCGGCGGGGCGGCGTGCAGGCCAAGCAGTACCCGCCCATCAATTTCCTGCAAGCCAAGCAATACAAAAAGGCCATCGGCGACAATGCCAAGGTCGGCATCTCGGCCTTCATTGCCGGGGCCGTGGAAATGAAGGCCAACGGCACCAAAACCAATCCCAACATGCAGGTGGTGGCCGGCGACGAAAACTACCTGAAAATTGAAGGCTACAACCTAGCCAGCGGGCGCACCTTCTCGCAGGCCGAACTCAACAGCGGAGCCAATGTGATGATTGTGGGCGACGAAATTCGCCTGAAGCTGTTCCCCAAGCAAAGCCCGGTGGGCAAGTACGTGGCTGCCATGGGCCGTCGCTTCCTCATTATAGGCCTGCTGGAAAAGAGCGGTAGCGGGGCCGGTGGGGGCGGCGGGGCCGACCGCATTGCCCTGCTCCCCCTCGAAACCGGCAACCAGATGCCCCGCCAGCGCGCCCTCACCTACGACGTGAAAACGGCCACCGACAACCACGCCACCCTCAACTTCATCATGGGGCAGGCCACCGGCATCATGCGCGCCGTGCGCCACGACAAGCTGGGCCAGGAAGAAAGCTTCGTGGTCGAAAGCAGCGAGTCGCTGGCCAACGACCTGGATTCGATTTCGGGCAAGATGAAGGCTGGCGGCAGCATCATCGCCTTCGTCACGCTGCTCGGGGCCAGCATTGCCCTCATGAACATCATGCTGGTGTCCGTGACCGAGCGGACCCGCGAAATCGGCATTCGCAAGGCTCTGGGCGCGACGGCCCGCCAAATCCGGTTTCAGTTTCTGATGGAGGCCATTGTGATTTGCCTGATGGGTGGCGGCATGGGCATCTTGCTCGGCGTGCTGGGCGGCAATTTGGTGGCCAAGTTCGTGGGCTCTGGTTCCTTCCTGGTGCCCTGGGGGTGGATGGCGGCGGGCCTGGTTATCTGCGTGGGCGTGGGCATGGCCTCGGGCTATTACCCCGCCAGCAAAGCCGCCGCGCTGGACCCCATTGATTCGCTGCGCTACGAGTAGCCGGAACGCGAAGCGGAGCTAACTAAGCAGCTTTTCTTATACATTTGCACAACTACTCATTTGTGTAAGTGTATGGCTGTGCCCGTTCCTGTCCCCATCGACCAGCGCTTTGCGCAACTCATTCAGCAGTTTGGGTTGACCAAAAACAGCTTTGCCATCTCCCTGGGCAAGACGGCCAGCGTAGTGCAGCACCTCATCGACGGCCGCAACAAGCCCGGCTACGACCTGCTGTGCAAGGTGTTTGAGATTTACCCAAATGTGTCCAGAGACTGGCTGCTGCTGGGCCGGGGCCCCATGCTGGTGAGCGGCGAACACGCGCCTAAAGCCGTAGCGCCACCTGTTGCCCCCACGCCGGAAGCACCGCTTGAACCCATCGATTTATCTGATGTGGAAGTGCACGCCGCCCGCCGGGCCGGGCCGGGCGTGGCCGGCTCCCGGCTTCAACCCGCCGAGATAGCCGCCACGCTGGCGCTGGCTGCCGCTGCCAATCAGCCCGTGCGAACTGTAGTTGCGGCGGCTGCCAATGAGTCCGAAATGGCCCAGCCCGCGCCGGCTCCCGCTACGCCTGCGGTAGTAGAAATGCCTGCGGTGACTGAAGCTCCTGCTGCTCCCGAAGCGCAGGCAACTCCTGTTGCGCCAGTTGCAGCAGCCCCGAGCGCACCGCAGCTGCCAGAGCCCGCCCCGGTGCCAGTTGCTTCACAACCGATGCCAGTTCCAGTCCCGGCACTATCGGCTCCCAACGCGCCTTCGCCCGAAGTTTATGTGACGGCTGCCTTACATGCCCAGCATTTGCAGCACCAGCTGGCCCTCGCCGAAATGCGCAACCAGCACCTGCTGGAGCAGCAGCAGATGCTGCGCGAAATGCTGGCCATGGCCCGGCAGAGCATGGTCTGAACCACGGATTGGCTCGGGTTTTTCGGAGTTCACGGATTTTGTGGACGGCGGCGGGCGGCAAAAAAGGCCGCTTCCAGCGACATGTGGTGACTTGGGGGACGCGGCGAGCCTCTTGGGATACGCGGCGAGCCTCTTGGGATACGCGGCGAGGCATTTGGGATGCGCGGCGGGCCCCTTGGGATGCGCGGCGAGCCTCTTGGGGGACGCGGCGGGGCATTTGGGATGCGCGGCGGGCATCTCGGGGCACGCGGCGGGCATCTTATTAGAACGAGGGCTATGATTGAGGTAAAAAAAGGCCTCCCGAAACCGGGAGGCCTTTTTAACTCAAGTTGCGGAGTGGCCCCGGAGGGTCGCCCCGCTGGGGCTTTTTTCTTCCTAGCAAGCGCGTTTTCTACCCACAGGCCGCCCCTCCGGGGCTACTCCGCAACTTGAGTTTTTTAGTGGAAAAGAATCGCCCACAACATCCGAGGAATCCGAGCGAAATGAAGTTCGGCGTAGCCAATCCCTGTGGTCCGGGGATTAGGCGAATATGCCCATTTCCTCGGCTTCCATCAGACCGAAGGCATTCACGCCGGTGAGGCGCAGCGGCTTCATTTCGCCCACCAGCAGTGGGTCGTATTTCGCGGCTACGCGGATGTAGTTGGGCGTGAAGCCTTCCATCTGGCCATTGGTCACGTCGTCTTCAAACAATACTTCGGTTTCGAGGCCGAGGTGCTCTTCGTAGAAAAACCGCTTTTTCTTTTCGGAGAGGCTGCGCAGCTGGGTGGTGCGCTCGTGCCGCACCCGGTCTTGCACGCGGCCGGGCAGGGTGGGGGCCAGCGTATCGGCCCGCTCCGAGTACGGAAAAACGTGCAGGTAGCTTATTGGCAGCTCGTTCAGGAAATTATAGGTGTCCAGAAAATCCGCGTCCGTTTCGCCGGGAAAGCCCACGATGACATCGACCCCGATGCAGGCGTGCGGCATCAGTTCTTTGATGCGGGCCACGCGCTGGGCGTAGAGCGCCCGGCGGTAGCGGCGGCGCATCAGGCCCAAAATCTTGTCGGAGCCGCTTTGCAGCGGGATGTGGAAGTGCGGCATGAAGCGCGCCGAAGCGGCCACGGTGGTCAGAATCTCGTCGGTGAGCAGGTTGGGCTCGCAGCTGCTGATGCGGAAGCGGCGGATGCCGGCTACCTGGTCCAGGGCCTGTACCAGCTGGGTGAAATCTTCGCGGCGCTCGCGCTCGGGGCCTTGCAGGCCAAAATCGCCGAGGTTGACGCCGGTGAGCACGATTTCCTTCACGCCGGTTTCGGCCAGCTTCTCCACGCGCTCCACCACGCTGGCCACGCTGCCCGAGCGGCTGCCGCCCCGCGCCAGCGGAATGGTGCAGAACGAGCAGGAATAATCGCAGCCGTCCTGCACCTTCAGGAAGGTGCGGGTGCGGTCGCCGAAGGAGTGCGCGGCCACGAATTCGGTGGCTTCTGAGATGGGCGAGGCGTGCACCGCGCCGGGCTGCCCGGCAGCGGGCTTCTGGAAATCAGCTAGAATATCCACCAGCATAAACTTCTCGGCCGCGCCGAGCACGGCGCTCACGCCCGGGATGGCCGCGATTTCCTGTGGCTTGAGCTGGGCGTAGCAGCCCACAATGGCCACAAATGCTTCAGGGTTGTGCTTCAGGGCCTGCTGCACCACCTTGCGGCACTTGCGGTCGGCGTGGTCCGTGACCGAGCAGGTATTGATAACGTAGAGGTCGGCCCCGGCCTCAAAAGGAATTTTCTGGAAGCCCTTTTCCTCAAACTGCCGGCCAATGGCCGACGTTTCGGAGAAGTTCAGCTTGCAGCCGAGGGTATAAAAAGCAACGGATTGGGGGGTAGGCATAGTCCCGCAAAGGTACGGCCCGGGCGCGTTCTACTTGCGCGCAAAGTCTTCCAGCGATACCTGCTCCATGGCCTGGCCGAGTCGCAGCTGGCTGTCGGGGGTGCGTTGGTCGCGGTCCCATACGTGGCGGCTCACGTTGTCGAAGGTGATGGTGCCCTGCGGCGAAACGGCCCCAAAACCATTGTTGAAGCAGTAATAGACGAAGGGCGGGTTGTGCGGAGCCAGCAGGTCACGGCTCCAGACGAAGGCCGTAGCCGGCAGTTGCAGCTGGTGCAGGAGCGTGGCGGCCACGTCCGTTTGCGAGCCTAGCGAATTTATCACCCGGCCCCGTGCTTCGGGCCGCAGCGCGCCGCCGGCCAGCAGCAGCGGAATCCGAAACTTATCGGGGCTTTGGTTGGAAGAGTTGCCGGGCTGCTGGTGGCCGTGGTCGGCCACCAGCACCAGCAGCGTATGAGCGTACCAGGGCTGGTTTTTGGCCTCTTTCAGAAATTTGCCCAGCGTGTAATCCGTGTAATAAACCGAATTTCGAAACTGCTCCACCTCGTCGGTGCCGGGGAAGTGCGGCTTCATCGGCACCTCAAACGGCTCGTGGCTGCTGAGCGTGAAGGCCGTGACGAAAAACGGCTGCGGCTGCTGGCGTAGGTCGCCCAGAATCCGGTCGAACAGCACCCCGTCGTGCGCGCCCCATTTTGAGTTTTGGTCAGCTGCGGCGAAATCAGCCCGCTCGGTAAATTTCTCGTAGCCACCCGCCTGCAGGTAGCTGCGCATATTGGCAAACGCCAGCTCGCCCCCATAATAGTAATGTGAATGGTAGCCCACTGCCGCCAGCGACCGGCCCAAATGGGGGAGGCGCTCCGTTTTGCGCGGGAACTTGATGATGCTGGTGGTCGGCTGATTGGGGTAGCCCGAAAGCAGCGAAACCAGCCCTTTCTGGCTGCGGTCGCCGGCCGCGAAGATGTTGTTGAATAGAATGCCGGTCCGGGCCAGGCTGTCGAGGTTCGGCGTCACGCCCTTTTCGCCGCCCACACTGCCCACAAACTTCGAGGTAAAGCTTTCGAGGATGATGAACAGCACATTAGGCCGCGCCTCGCTTAGCACCAGTGCCGACGAATCGGGCCGGGCCGGCGCGCCCACGGCCAGCGGGTACAGGCCCGCCACCAGGCGGCGCGCCGTGCTGTCGGGCATAAAGGGCTGGATGGGCTGCTCGGCCGCCCGCAGCACCAGCGCGCTTATCATATTCCACGGCGCATTGAGGGCCGCGTGGTTGGCAAAGGCCACGTTGGAAAAATAAACGTCGCTCTGGTTCACCGGAATCTGCTGGGTGCCGCCCCGTAGCGGCACCACCAGCAGCGCGGCGTAGAGCAGGCTGGCCAGCGCCGCCCGCCCGCGCCCAAACCACGACGGCAGCGGTGCGAGCCGTCCCACCACTACCTTATATAGGTAGGTGCCCGCGCCCACCAGGCCCAGCAGCAGCACTAGCAGCAGGCCAATGGGCGCGCTGCCGGCCGAGGCCGCCATTTCCTGCGGCGAATTCAGGTACTGGATGGGCGTGTCATCGAGCCGGAAGCCCCACGCACGATACAGCTCCAGGTCGGCCGTGACCAGCACCGCCAGCACAATGCCAATAATGGCCGAATAGCCCGTGAGCAGCCGCTGCAGGTGGAACCGGGGAAATAGGCTGCCAATCACAAACAGAAGAAACGGAATCAGGCAGACGTAAGCCGCCGCTGAGGCATCCAGCCGCAGCCCATGCCCCATACTTCCCAGCACCTCCGCCACCGACAATTGTGCCGTCGCCTTGTATTGGTACCCTAGAAACAGACCCCGGCACAGCTCAAAAAACACCAGCCAGAAAAAAAAGTAGCGCGGCTGGAACGCAAAGCGGTTTTTCACGCCCTAAAGATAGAGCCCACCGATACGCCCAAAAAACATTGCACTACAATCAGCAGTATGGTCGGGAAGGCTGAAAATTCAAAAGGAGGTAGAAAAAAGAAGTCACTTCGTTAAAAAGGAAGAGTTATTTGAGAAAAAGACTTAAAAATACAGGGTGGGTCGCTACGATTTATGATTCATCATTTATCTTTGCCTTCAGAATACGAACTCATTCGCTTCACTATTTCCCCGTTTGGTAGTTAATTCCTATGGCCATCCTCCGCTTTAAAGCTTTAGAACTCGTTAATCTGCGCCGCCCCATCACCGTGGAGCCCGCCGCCGCCCGTCGCTCCGACAGCTTTGGGCAAAGCGTGTTCAATCTGGAAGCCATGCGGGCCACCATGCCCGGCGATTATTTCAAGAAGCTCCAGGCCGCCATCAAGCAGGGCGCTACCGTGGAGCGCAACGTGGCCGACGCCGTGGCTTCGGCCATGAAAACCTGGGCCATGGCCAAGGGCGCTACGCACTACACGCACTGGTTTCAGCCTCTGACCGGCGCTACCGCCGAAAAGCATGACTCGTTCTTCGACCTGAACTCCGACGGCCGGCCGATTGAAAATTTCAAGGGCTCGGCCCTTGTGCAGCAGGAGCCCGATGCCTCGTCGTTCCCCAACGGCGGCATCCGCAACACCTTTGAGGCCCGCGGCTACACTGCCTGGGACCCCACGTCGCCCGCCTTCATCATCGAAACCGTAGGCGCTAAAACGCTGTGCATCCCCACGATTTTCGTGGCCTACACCGGCGAAGCCCTCGACTACAAAGCCCCACTGCTGAAGTCGCTGGCGCTGCTGGAAAAGTCGGCCCTGGACGTTTGCCACTATTTCGACAAAGACGTGAGCCGCGTGAATACTACGCTCGGCATCGAGCAGGAGTATTTCCTGGTTGACAAGGCGTTGTACGACGCCCGCCCCGACCTGGTGATGACCGGCCGTACCCTGTTTGGGCATACGCCGGCCAAAGGCCAGCAGCTCGACGACCATTACTTCGGCTCGATTCCAGCCCGCGTGCACGGCTTCATGCTGGAGTTTGAGGAAGAGGCCAACCTGCTCGGTATTCCGCTGCGCACCCGCCACAACGAGGTGGCCCCCAACCAGTTTGAGTGCGCTCCTACGTTTGAGGACGCCAACCTGGCCGTCGACCACAACCAGCTGCTGATGGACGTGATGGCCCGCGTAGGCGAGCGCCACAACTTCAAAGTGTTGTTGCACGAGAAGCCTTTCGCCGGCGTGAACGGCAGCGGCAAGCACAACAACTGGGCAATGAGCACCGACACCGGCGTGAACCTGCTCGCCCCCGGCCGTCGTCCCAAGGAGAACCTGCAATTCCTGGCCTTTCTCATCACCACCATCAAAGCGGTGCACCGCTACGCCGACTTGCTGCGTTCGAGCATCGCCTCGGCCAGCAACGACCACCGCCTGGGTGCCAACGAGGCCCCGCCGGCCATCATGTCGGTGTTCTTGGGCTCTATGCTGGACGGCGTGCTCGACGAACTGGAACGCACCGCCAAGCTGCCGCTTGATAAGGGCGACAACATTTACCTGAAGCTGGGCATCGACAAGATTCCGGCCATCCTGCTCGACAACACCGACCGCAACCGTACTTCGCCCTTCGCCTTCACCGGCAACAAGTTCGAGCTGCGTGCCGTGGGTTCGTCGGCCAACTGCTCCTCGGCCATGACGGTGCTCAACACCATCGTTGCCGACCAACTCATCGATTTCAAGGAGTCGGTTGACAGCCTCATCGAGCAGGGCAAGAAAAAAGAAGTGGCCATCGTGGAAATTCTCCGCGAGTATGTAATATCTTCGAAGAACATTCGTTTTGAGGGCAACGGCTACTCCGACGAGTGGAAGGAAGAAGCCGAAAAGCGTGGCCTCAGCAATATTGCCACCACGCCCCAGGCGCTGGATGCTCTTGTGCGGGAAGATGCTGCCGACCTGTTTGCCCGTCACGGCATCTTCTCGGAAATTGAGTTGCACGCCCGCCACGAGATTTTGCTGGAGGAGTACATGAAGAAAATTCAGATTGAAAGCCGCGTAATGGGCGATTTGGCCATCAACCACATCATCCCGACCGCGCTTTCGTACCAGACCAAGCTGGTGAACAACGTGCGCGGCCTGCGCGAGCTTGGCCTCGACGATGAGCACAGTGAGGTAACGCTGGAAATGATTAAAGCCATTTCGCGCTACGTTTCGACCATTAAAACTAACGCCGACGCCATGACGGCGGCACGTAAAAAAGCCAACAAAATCGGAGACGCACGCGAACTAGCGGTAGCGTACTGCGAAGAAGTAAAACCAAAATTCGACCCCATCCGCCGCGCCGTTGATAAACTGGAGCAGATGGTGGCCGACGAGGACTGGCCTCTGGTGAAGTACCGCGAACTGTTGTTCAGCCGGTAATTCGTCAGCGGACGGAATCGGGTCCGGTGTTGGGTGGGAATTCTCGCCGCGCCCCGGTTTTGAAAGAGCCATCTCGGGTGAGGTGGCTTTTTTTGGTAGTTGGCCGCAATCGTTTGCAGTTGGCCCAATTTGGGATTTCTGCTGATTATAAGGCTAACAGGCGATATTAGGCCGTTTTGATTGGCTTGGGTTTTGGGGCAGCCAGCAGGAGGGGCAAGCGAGGGGTAGCGGCCTCATCTTCCACGATTTCGGCGCTGCTGCCGGGGTCGGGTACCAGCATTTTCCAGGTGGCGCTGCGGAGCTCATCAAGCTTTTCCAAGGCGTCACTGACGGTGGGATTGGCCTTCAGCTTATCAAATAAGCCGCTTTTGTTGCCCACGACAATCAGCTTTTCAATTACGAAAGGCAATACCCAGCCTACTACGTTGGAGGCCAGCGCGCCGCGTAGGCCCAGGCGGAGCAGCAGGCGCACGGTCATTTGCTCGATGAGCAGGACGCGGGCGGCGGGCAGCGCCTTATCGGCCAGGAAATCGGCTACCAGCTTGAGGTTGCCTTTTTCTACCTCAGCGCGGAGCACGTCCTGCACGCTGTCGAGGGCGCGGGCGGCCAACTGGCGAAACAGGCGGCCGGTTTGCCAGGCCGCGAGGCCGGTAAAGCGAGCCGCACCAATAAGGGTGGGCAGGAAGCGCGGTTTTTTCATGGGTTGCAATGAATATCGGCCCTAAATGGGCCGCACAAGGAACGTAGCAACGCCCAAAGGGGTTAGGCGCTGCGGTAAGCTATGATTTGCGGGAACTACGGAAAATTTGGAATTAACCCAAAACGTAGTAACTCTAGCGCCATCTGCTTGTTAGTCTTCCGCCTAAGCGCGACGCTTCTTCTTCTGTATGTCTGATTTGCTGCTGGATATAAATTTACAACATCTGCCCGATGACTATTTCGGCGGGGAATGGCAGGTGGCCAGCCGGGTGCTGAACCACAACGACCCCGCGAGCCCGCTGGCGCTGGCCGACCGGCTGGTGCTCACGCCCGGCCAGCTGGAAGCCCGCCCCACGCCGCCCGGCCCTAGCCAAACCGGCAATTGGGAAGTGATGCGCGACGAGCTGATGAACCGGCCCTATCTCAGCTTCGAACTGCCCAATGAAGCCACCCGTGCCCTGGTCACGCGGTTGCGGCGCTCGGCCGATGGCCTGCGCAGCCAATTGAATCTGTATTTTGCGTCGGGCATGGAAATGCAGCTCGACCGCGCCTAAGTGTACTTTTATTTCGGTTCTAAAGCTTTTCTGATTCGTGAGCACACCGCAAGAAGTTACCCCGTTGCCCGCCATTGCCCAGAACGGGCTGGTGGGGCCTGAGCAGTTTACTTTTCTGGCCGATATGATTCCGCAGCTGGTCTGGATTACCGACCAGAATGGGTTTCATACCTACTTCAACCAGCGCTGGACCAATTTCACGGGCTACGTGCTGGCCGACAGCGTGGGGCCGGATATGTGGAACAACCTGCTGCATCCCGACGACCGCGCCCGTGCCCGCGACGTATGGGGCCACTCGCTGGCCACCGGCGACGACTACAGCATCGAGTACCGTTTCAAGGCTAGGGATGGCTCATACCGCTGGTTTTTGGGCCAAGCCCTGCCGCGCCGGAGCGAGAATGGTGATATTATCGCCTGGTTTGGTACCTGCACCGACATCCAGGAGCAGCGCCAGATGCGTGACCAGCTCGAAGCGGCTTATTCTGACCTCGAAGCCAAGGTAATGTTCCGCACCTTGGATTTGGAGCGCGAAGTGAAGCAATTGCGTGAGGCAGCAGGCAAGTAGGCCCGGCTTATTAATTGAAAAAAACACTCAAAGCGGCTCTTCGGAGCCGTTTTGCGTTAGCAGCGGTATCATCGGCTAATTTGTTGGCCCGCTTGGGTCGCCCACTTTCCTGTTTCCTATGAATGCCATCGTTATCCAGCAGCCCGGCGGGCCAGAATTTCTCCAGTTACAACAGCAACCCAAGCCACAGCCAGCGGCACAGGAAGTTCTCATCCGCGTACATGCCGCTGGCGTAAACCGGCCCGATGTGCTGATGCGACAGGGCAAATATGCCGGCAGCGGCGATGTGAGTGGCCTAGTACCCGGCCTGGAGATAGCCGGTACCGTAGAAGCCTGCGGAGCCGATGTCACCCACTGGCAGCCCGGCGATGCCGTGTGCGCCCTGCTGCCCGCCGGTGGCTACGCCGAGTATGCCGTGGTGGACGCCCGTCACTGCCTGCCCGTGCCCGCCGGCCTGAGCATGGTGGAGGCCGCCGCCCTGCCCGAAACTGTGTTTACGGTGTGGCATAATGTGTTTCAGCGCGGCAGCTTGCAGCCCGGCGAAACGCTGCTGGTACACGGCGGCAGCAGCGGAATTGGCACCACGGCCATCCAATTGGCGCGGGCGCTGGGCAGCCACGTCGCCATCACAGCCGGCGATGATGCCAAATGCTCGGCGTGCCTGGAACTGGGGACCGACTGGGCTATCAACTACAAAACCCAGGATTTTGAGGAGGTCCTAAACGAGGCTGGCGTCGATGTGATTCTCGACATGGTTGGCGGCGACTACATCGCCAAAAACCTGCGCTTGCTAAAGGACGACGGCCGTTTGGTGTTCGTGAACGCCATGCAAGGGGGCAAAGGCGAATTCAACGCGCTGGAGGTGATGCGGCGGCGGCTGAGCATCACGGGCAGCACGCTGCGGCCCCGCTCGGCTGATTTCAAGGCGGCGCTGGCGGCGGCCGTGGAGCAGCACGTCTGGCCGCTGATTGCGGCTGGCAAGTTCCGGCCGGTTATCTACAAAACCTTCCCGCTGGCCGAAGCAGCGGCGGCGCATGAGTTGATGGAAAGCAGCGCGCACATTGGGAAGATTGTGCTGGAGGTAGGAGCGTAGTTTAGTAAAAAGGCCCGTTCCAGATTGATTGTAACGGGCCTTTTTCGGTTCGGATTAGGAATTGATTACGCTCGTTTCCACTTAATGCCGCAGCCGATGGCCTTTGTCTCCTTGGTGGTGGCGGGCTTGCCGGCTAGTATTTCCGTCATCGCATTCTCGACGTACTTGGTTTTGGCCAGCTTGGCATCTTCCGAGTTGTCGTCGATGGCTCCAATATAGGACACCACGAAATCCGAACCCTTCTTACTCAAAACGAAGAGGTGCGGCGTGCGAGTAGCGCCGAAGGTTTTGGCTACCTGCTGCGATTCATCAACCAAATAAGGGAAGGCGTATTTCTTGCTTTGCATGGCGGCGTAGGAGTCGCCGGGGGCCACGGCTGGGTCGTTGGGGTTGATGGCCACCACGGGGTAGCCCAGCGGTGCATATTTCGTGTTCAGCTCGATGATGCGGCTTTCGTAGGCTTTGGCGAAGGGGCAGGTGTTGCAGGTGAACACCACGATGTAGCCTTTGGCGGCCTTGTTGTCGGCGAGCGACACCATTTTACCGTCGATGTTTTTTAGTTTGAAATCGGTGGCTTTATCACCGACTTTGTAGCCCTCGGCAAGCGGGCGCAGCATGAAGCTGCTCAGCAGCACAAAGCAGAGGGCGAGGAGGGGCAGGGTCTTTTTCATGGCTTTAAACGGGTTCGGGTTGATGCTGAAAGATAAAAGCTACTGAAACTTTTTCAGCGCCGTGGTGAGCTCAGCGACCGAAAGCTCACGCTCGAAACTGGCGCGCTGTTTGGTTTTATTATTGAAAATGAGCGTGAAAGGTAGTGCCCCCGACCATTTTCCGTCCACTTTGTCAATCCACTCATTGGGGTCGGGTTCGTTCAGTAGCACCACTTCCGATTTCAGGCCGCGCTGCTTCACGAAGGGCGTCACTTTTTTGTCGAGCTGCGAAGCATAGTCCAGACTCACGAGCAGCACCTTCACCTTTTTGCCCGCATTCGCCACGCGCAGCTGCTCGAAATTGGGCAGTTCCTTCACGCACGGCGCGCACCAAGTAGCCCAGAAATTCACCACGTAAGTCGTATCCGTGGGCCGCGCCAAGCGCTTTTGCAACTCCGGGAACTTGATGATGGCAATGTTTTGGGCGAACGCCGGCGCAGAGAGCAAGAGGCCAACTGCGAAGGGAACGGATTTTAGAATATCCATGGGCTATAAACAGATACCTCCCACAGACAGCGAAGGCCCATGGGAGGTTGCGTAAAATACCGTTCTCGAAGCAATTGGCAAGCCGTTGTGCCAGTGCAATGAGTGCCGGAGCCTGCTTACGGCTGCCCCGCGCCACCCGACGCACCGTAAATCTGGCCCGTGGTAAAACTGGCGTCGTTGGCGGCCAACTGCACGTAAATGGAGGCCAATTCGACGGGTTGGCCGGGCCGGCCCATCGGCGTTTTGGCCCCGAACTCTTTCAGGTTTTCCTGGGTCGAGCCGCCGCTCACCTGCAAGGGTGTCCAGACCGGTCCTGGGGCCACGCCGTTCACCCGAATGCCTTTGGGCGCAAGCTGCTTCGCCAGCGACTTCACATAGTTCATGGTCGCCGCCTTGGTCTGGGCGTAGTCATACAGGTTGGGCGAGGGGTCGTAGGCCTGCTCCGAGGTGGTGCCGATGATGGCCGCGCCGGGCGGGAGGTGCGGCAGGGCCGCTTTAATAATCCAGAACGGCGCGTAGATGTTCGTTTTCATCGTCGCGTCGAAGTCGGCCGTTGTCAGTTCCAGAATGGACTGGCGCTGCTGCTGCCGGCCGGCATTGTTCACCACAATGTCGAGCCCGCCGAGTTGGCGCACCGCTTCGGCCACCAGCTTCTGGCAGAAGGATTCCTCGCGCAGGTCGCCCGGAATGGCGATGCCCTTGCGGCCTTCGGCTTTTATCAGGGCAATAACTTCTTTGGCATCAGCCTCTTCGGCCGGCAGGTAATTGATGGCCACATCGGCCCCTTCGCGGGCGTAGGCAATGGCAGCGGCGCGGCCCATGCCCGAGTCGCCGCCCGTTATCAGGGCCTTGCGGCCTTGCAGGCGGCCCGAGCCCTTGTAGCTTTTTTCGCCGTGGTCAGGGCGCGGGTCCATTTGGCTGGCCAGGCCGGGCCAGGGCTGCGACTGCCCTTTGAATGGCGGCCTGGGGTATTTGTTCATGGGATTAACCATCGGGTCCGGGGCCGCACCGGCGGATACACCTGCGCCCTGTGCCGACAACACGGGTGCCACGGCCGCCACCGCCAAGCTGGCTCCCAGGCCACTGATGACTTCGCGCCGGCTAAGTTTGTTTTCTTCGTTCATAACGTTGAAATATAGTATTTTAAGATTGTGGACTTGCAAGGTTATATACCCGATTTTTGACATTGAGGTTGGTCATGGAGCTTCCGCAAATACTTAAACGGAAAAATGTAAGAGGCTAAAGCTGCCTACCGTTGAGGCAAACCCGCCGGTGGCTTAACGATGCCAGCGGTCAGCGCTTCAACAAGAAATCAGGCTGGCCCGCCAGTAGCAATAGCTAACCGCCATTGAGCAGGTGCGCTGCGCCGCCGCGCGCTACGGCTTTACCTTTGTGCTATTGCGCAACTTTCGCCCGCACCCCCTGGTTTTTGCCTCATGAATAAGACGTATTGCCCCAGCCTTACCGAATACAAGCGCCGCGTGGCCCGCGTGGTCAACATTGGCGGCTTGCCCATGGGCGGCGACTACCCCATCCGCGTGCAGAGCATGACCACCGTCGACACGATGGACACGATGGGCTCGGTGGAGCAGACGTTGCGCATGGTAGAGGCCGGCTGCGAATACGTGCGCATCACCGCGCCCAGCATGAAGGAGGCCCAGAACCTGCTGGAAATCAAGAAAGAACTGCGTAAGCGCGGCTGCAACGTGCCGCTCATCGCCGACATCCACTTCACGCCCAATGCCGCCGAGCTGGCCGCCCGCATCGTGGAGAAAGTGCGCGTGAACCCCGGCAACTACGCCGACAAAAAGAAATTCGAGGAAATAGAGTACACCGACGCTACCTATGCGGCCGAGGTGGAGCGCATCCGTGAGCGGTTCCGGCCGCTGGTGCAGATTTGCAAGCAGCACGGCACCGCCATGCGCATCGGCACCAACCACGGCTCGCTGAGCGACCGGATTCTGAGCCGTTACGGCGACACGCCGCTCGGCATGGTGGAGTCGGCGCTGGAATTCCTGCGCCTCTGCGAGGAAGAAAACTACTACGACGTGGTGCTGAGCATGAAAGCCAGCAACACCCAGGTGATGGTGCAGGCCTACCGCCTGCTGGTGCAGAAGCTCGACGAGGAAGGCCTGCAGCCCTACCCGCTGCACCTGGGCGTGACCGAAGCCGGCGAGGCCGAAGACGGCCGCATCAAGAGCGCCGTCGGCATCGGTACGCTGCTCGAAGATGGCCTCGGCGACACCGTGCGCGTGAGCCTGACCGAAGCGCCCGAGGCCGAAGCCCCGGTGGCCCGCATGCTGATTGACCGCTACACCGGCCGCGCCGCCACGGCCCGGCCCATCAGGCCGCTGGCGGGCGAGGAGCCCGTCAATCCGTTCCAGTATTTTCGCCGTCATACCCACGAAGTAGCCAATTTCGGCGGGCAGAACGTGCCGCGCGTGGTGGCCGATTTGTCGCGTCTGCCACGCCTGGAGTACGCCGACCTGCGCGCCGCGGGCCACCTGTATTCGCCCTTCCTCGACAAGTTTCAGATGGGTGACCTCGGGGCCGACTATATCTATACCGGCGAGCGGCCCGTGCCCTACATGCTGCCCAATGGTCTGAAGGAAATTGTAACCTTCACGGCCTGGCGCGACGCCGGCCGCCGCCCCGAGCACTACCCGCTGATGACGCCCGACGCCTACCTGGCCACCACGCCCGCGCAGCGCCACCCGCAGCTCAACTTCCTGCTGGCCGACCTGGCAGCGCTCACCTCCGAGCTGCTCCAGCACCTGCGCATCGACCCTACGGTGGTGCTCACCCTCGAAACCACCAACACCCACGCCATGCCGGAGCTGCGCCGGGCCTACTTCGAACTGATGAGCGCGGGCATCACCTGCCCGGTGGTGGTACGCCGCTGCTATACCGTTGATAACCCCGCCCAAACCCAGCTCGATGCCGCCACCGACGTGGGCGGCCTGCTCATCGACGGCCTCGGCGACGGCATCTCGCTCTGCACCGATGCCCTGCCCGCGCAGGAGCAGGACGCCTGGTTGCGCGATATCGATACGCTGAACCAGTTGGCGTTTGGCATTTTGCAGGCGGCCCGCACCCGCATGAGCAAAACCGAATACATCAGCTGCCCCAGCTGCGGCCGCACCCTGTTCGATTTGCAGGAAACCACGGCCATGATTCGCAAGCGTACCGACCACCTCAAGGGCATCAAAATCGGCATCATGGGCTGCATTGTGAACGGTCCCGGCGAAATGGCCGATGCCGACTACGGCTATGTAGGCGTGGGCAAGGGCAAAATTTCCCTCTACCGTGGCCAGGAAGTCATCAAGAAATCCGTACCCGAGGAACGGGCCGTGGACGACCTGATTGAGCTCATGCGCGAGGACGGGCGCTGGATTGAGAAGGAGGTATTGGGGGAGCTTACTATTTGAGCAATTAGCGCACTTCAATCTCTAAAAATGTGAGACTCCTTTGCATTTCGCTGCTACTGTTTTCTTCGTGCTCTCCTGAAATAAACTCACCTGAGTGGATGAGAGGCGAATGGAAAGATGCTCAGGATAAGAGCGTGAGTTATATATTTGATGGTAAATCGGTCTATGTTAAGTCAGTATATAATCCTGCTTGGAAAAGCTGGGTAGATGGTATTTACCCATTCTGTAGAGTAAATCAAGAATTTACTGATAGCACCTTCACTGTGCAATTCCTGAATTTTAATAAGGAAGCTACCAAGTTTTTTGTTTATAAAAGACTTAGTCCTAATTCTATTTCAGTGCGGGATTCAACCCAAGAGGAAATACATAACGATGATAAAAACACCATTGAGCTAAGCCCTTTTGTGAATACATGGCAGGCAAGGCTCATCAAAGAACAACTGCCTTTATAATTTACATTTCTCTTTGCGCCGCGTGTCGATAATATGCGCGATTTTCCAGCCGTCGGCCAGCCTCACCAGTTGGAACGAGTCGTAGCCGCAGTGGCTGAATTTGCTGCCCAGATAGAACTCGTAGGGAGCCCACACGCTGGCCAGGTTGGCGTCGATAAATACTCGCTCGAACTGCACCCGCTCGTCCCAGATTGCGGGGTGGGGCGTGCCCACGGCTTTCAGGAAGCCGTTGATGGATTCGATTTCCAGCGTGGGCGGCTGGCCGGGCTTGCCGCCAAAACCGTGGAATACGGCCGCCGGGGCCAGCGTGCGGCGCACGGCGGTGCTGTCGCCGCGTCGCATGCCATCGAAAAAGGCGGTGACGGTTTGCTTTACGGCCTCCGTTTCAGCAGAAGCTTTTTGGGCGTGGGCGGCGGGAATGGCAGCGGGCAGCAGTAATAGGAGCGGAAAAAACTTCATGCGTTTCGGGTTTTAGAGGAGCAAACGACGACGGAAAGCCGGCCGCGTTGCAAATCTTTCTGGCGCGCCGGGTGTTACCTTAGCTACTCCCAAACCTGCTCTGATATGAACGGCAAGAACCTCTTCAACTTCGGCCCCGTGCTCGGCTATTATTTCCGCCGCAACGACCCCAGCCGCAAGACCAACTTCAACATGAAGACCATGCACTTCATCAATAAGCTCAGCCTGGCGATGTTCCTGGTGTGTCTGGTGGTGATGCTGTTCCGCTACGTGTTGTAAGAAAAGACAGAATGAACATTGAGGATTTCCGCGACTACTGCCTGCTGAAAGCCGGCGTGACCGAAGAAACGCCCTTCGGCCCTGAAACACTAGTGTTCAAAGTCGGCGGCAAGGTGTTTGCCCTGACCGATATCGATACCTTCGGCAGCATCAACCTGAAATGCGACCCCGAGCGCGCCGAGGAGCTGCGCGAGGCCCACGACTACGTGCGGCCCGGCTACCACATGAACAAGAAGCACTGGAACACGGTGCTCATCGGCACCGGTGCCCCGGAAAGCCAGCTCCGCGAACTGATTGACCATTCGTATGAGTTGGTGCGGGCCTCGTTGCCGAAAGCCGTGAAAGCAGCGCTGGAATTGTAGAGACGCAATATTTTGCGTCTCTACATCAACAAAAAAGCCCCGCCGGTAATCCGGCGGGGCTTTTCCATTTACAATCAGAACCTATTGCCCAACCAGAAAAACCGCGTTGCCGAACATCAACTTCCCGCCCTGCCAGAAAGCGCGGAACAACGGGTTATCACCCAAATAAACCACCTCGCCGCGGCCCATATCCTGCGCCCCGACTACGAAGGTATCAGCAAGCTCCTTGCGGGCCTTGGCGCCGGTGAAGCCGGCCGAGTAGCTGTCTTTCTTGATGACGCCTACGTTCCAACCGCCTTTGCCCAGGAAGCTGTAGTTGAGTGGGTTGCGCACCAGCGCGAAATAGGTATCACCGTAGCCGAAGGCCAGCGGGTGGGTGTTGTCGAGCTGCACGCGGTAGATGCTGCCCTGCACAGCGTCCTCGGCTTCCTCGCGCTCAGCGTCGCCGTAGCGGCGCAGCAGCCGGTAGGGGTTGGCTTTCAGGTCTTTTTTGATGGCGGTGGAGTCGGCAGTTTTGGGCTTGAGCAGGAAGTCCTTTTTGCCGGAGAGGAATTTGGCTGCGCCTTCCATTGCAATGAGGCGGCCGCCGTCGCGCACCCAGGCTTTCAGGCTTTCGAGGTTGCGGTCGTTGTACACGTCGGCGTAGCCGCCATTGGGCAGGATGAGCACATCGTACTTGTTCAGCGATACGCGGCTGAGGTAGTCGGTGCCGAGCACCGTGAGCGGGTAGCCGAGCTGCTGCTCGAAGAAATGCCACACCTCGCCAAACGCGGTGGCATCCACGCCTGGCCCGGCCACCACGGCCACGTTCGGCTGCTTCACGAAGTGAACTGAGCTGGAGCCCAGGTCGCGTCCCGAGGTCGAAAAACCCGATTTCACGGCCATGACCGTGGTGCCGGCCGAGTCGGCCTGGGCGCGTACCAGCTGGTCGAACCGCGCGCCCAAGCCCTCGTTGCCGGTGCGGGTGATGATGAGCGTGCCGGGCGTGTACTGCTGGCCCTCCGACTCGAAGGCCTTTTCGGCGTAGCGCACCTTCACCTTCTGTTGCAGCAGGCGGCTGAGGAAGCGCACGTCCTGCAAGGAGTTCCAGCGGGCGAGGTAGGCGTATGGGCGGTCGGTCGCGGCGGCGCTGCCTTTCACAGTGCTGACGCTGGGAGTTGCGCCCGAAGCATCAAGGCGGCCGGCTACGGCGTAGGATTTCAGACCGAAGGCGTAGGGCAGGGCCCAGGACGTAATGTCGTAGGTGAGGGAGTCTTCGAGCTGCGACTTGGGCTCAAACAGCACTTTCACCAGTGTCGATTTGGGCTGGTACATGCTGATGACCACATCGCGGGGCTCGATGGTGACATCACCGGTTTTGCCGGTGGTGTAGTTGAAGCCGTGCGTTTTGGTGCGCTTGGGGGCGTAGCCGTAGCGGATTTGGTTGCGGTCGAGGTACTGGGTGAAGGCGCGGAGCTGGCCGGGGTCGTTGCCGGCCGCCATTACGTAGCTTTTGAATTCGCCCTGGGGCTTGCTGGCGGCGTTGGCGAAGTAAGTCTGGAACTCGCGCACCAAATCGTCGTGCCGCTCGGCGGTGGCCTGGATGGTGGCGCGGCTGGCGGCGTGGTGGTGCGCAATGCGCTGGGCCAGCGTCAGGGTGTCGCCGTCGAGGCGGGCGTAGGCCACGCCGGCGGGGCCGCCGCCGCCCTGCTCATACGTCATGCCGATGGCCCCGTTAAAGCTGGGCCAGGTGTCGCCGTAGGTGGGGGCGTACAGGTCGTAGACTTCGCGGGTGAAATACAGCCAGTCGTTTTTGTCGAAAGCCACCTTGTTGTAGTAGCCCAGCACGCCCTGGAACTTGCGCTGCCAGGCCGTCAGGTCGGCGTGGTAGGGCTTGGCGGCGGGCGAGAAGTAGTAGGTGTTGTTCGGCCCCATCTCGTGGAAATCGGCGTGGACCTCGGGCAGCCACTGGTTGTAGAGGGCGATGCGCTGGCGGGTTTCCTGCTGGGTTTGCCAGGCCCAGTCGCGGTTCAGGTCGAAGTAGTAGTGGTTGTAGCGGCCGCCGGGCCAGGGCTCGTGGTGCTCCCAGGAGTCGGGGCCGGCGTTCACGGACTGGCTGCGCACGCGGTTGTACCAGTTCACGTACCGGTCGTGGCCGTCGGGGTTGATGCAGGGGTCGACGATGACGACGGTGTTGCGTAGCCAGTCCTGCATCTGCTGGTCCTGCGGGTTGGCCAGGTCGTAGAGCACCTGCATCACGGCTTCGGAGCTCACGGCCTCGTTGCCGTGCACGTTGTAGCTCAGCCAGCACACGCCGGGCAACTGGCGCTGGGCGCTGCCACTTTCCAGGCCGGCGAGGCGCAGGTTGTTGTGGCGCACGTCTTCGAGCCGGCCGAAGGTTTCAGCGCTGGCCACCTGCACCACTTCGAGCGGGCGCTTCTCGTAGGTGCTGCCGTAGCGCACCAGCTTCATGCGGCCGGGCGTATGGGCCGTGATGTGGGCCACGTAGCGCAGTAGCTCGGCGTGGGGCGTGAACTGCGCGCCCAGCTGGTAGCCGAGGAATTGCTCGGGTGTGAGCAGTGGGCCGGCTGCGTCGGTGGTTTGGGCATACGCGTTGAAACTGAACAGAATGGCACTAAGCAAGGCCATTGGCCGCCAGCAGCGTTTTGCGCGAGAAAAAAGCGGGTTCAATGGGTAGGAATTCTGTCGGGACATTGGAAATCAGCATGTGACTTTGTGGGCACAAGGTAGGATACAAATACCAGCCTTATCTAAAGGTAAAGGCGCACGAAAAAGGCCCGCTGCAATTGCAGCGGGCCTTTTTCGTGGCAATAAATCCCAATAATTATATCACCACGTTCACCATGCGGCCGGGCACCACAATCACCTTCTTGGCCGACTTGCCTTCGCCGTGCCTGGCTAGGAAATCCGACGCCAGCACCGCGGTTTCAATCTCAGCGGCGGTGGCGGCGGCGGCAAACTGCATCTGCTCGCGCACTTTGCCGTTGATGGCCAGCGGGTAGGTCACCACGTCCTCCACCAGGAATTCTTCGCGGAACTCGGGGTAGCTCGCGTGGCTGATGCTGCCGGCCTCGTGGCCCAACTCCTGCCACAACTCCTCGGCCAGGTGCGGCGCGTAGGGGGACACCAGCAACACCAGCGGCTCCAGGATGGCGCGCTTGTGGCACTTGAGGGCCGTGAGTTCGTTCACGGTAATCATGAACAGGCTGACGGAGGTGTTGAAGCTGAACTTCTCGATGTCTTCCTGCGCTTTTTGGATGGCGCGGTGCAGCACCTTGAGCTCGGCGGGCGTGGCGGGCTCGTCGGTGAGGGCGAGGGGGCCGTCTTCGGGGTGGAAGAGGCGCCAGAACTTCTTGAGGAAGCCACCCACGCCGCTGATGCCGTTGGTATTCCAGGGCTTGTACTGCTCCAGCGGGCCGAGGAACATTTCGTAGAGGCGCAACGCGTCCGCGCCGTATTTGTCGATTAGAATGTTGGGGTTAACAACATTGTATTTCGACTTCGACATTTTCTCAATTTCGACACCGCAGATGTAATTGCCGCCGTCTTCTTCCCACATAAATCTGGCGTTTTTGTATTCCTCACGCCAATTCATGAAGGCCTCAGTATCGAGTATATCATTATTAACTAAACTCACATCAACATGGATTGGAGTAATTCCACGATATGCAAGCGTTAAGTCAGGATACTTGGCTTGAAATGCTTCCATAATCCCTTGTAGAAAGTCTTCACTTTCAGGATACAGAAAAGGCGTGCCATCGCTAAGCGTTTGCAATCTGCCTTTTGAAGCAAATATTACAGGTACAATTTGTTCCGTTCCAAGCTGGTCGAATGCTTCTCTAGATGCTGTTTGAACAACCCAATTAACCCGATACACGAAGTTCGACCGGCCCAGAATCATCCCCTGGTTAATCAGTTTCTGGAATGGCTCGCCGCTGCTCACGAGGCCCAGGTCCTTCAGGAACAGGTACCAGAAGCGGGCGTAGAGCAGGTGGCCGGTAGCGTGCTCGGCCCCGCCCATGTAGAGGTCCACGCTGCCCCAGTACTGCTCGGCTTCCTCGCTCACGAAGCGGGCTTCGTTGGTGGGGTCCATGTAGCGCAGGTAGTACCACGAGGAGCCCGCCCAGCCGGGCATCGTGCTCAATTCGTAGGGGTACTGGCCCTTGTAGAGCCAATCCTGGGCGCGGCCGAGGGGCGGCTCGCCGGTTTCGGTGGGCTTGTATTCGTCGATTTCGGGCAGCACCAGCGGCAGGTCGCTTTCGGCGATGCCGTAGGCGGTGCCGTCCTTGTAGTAAATCGGGATGGGCTCGCCCCAGTAGCGCTGGCGGCCAAAAATGGCGTCGCGCTGACGGAAATTCACCTTGCCCTTGCCCAGGCCCTTCTCTTCGAGGAAGGCAATGAGTTTCTGCGTGGCCTCTTTATAAGTAAGGCCGTTGATGATGCCCGAGTTGATGTAGTGGCCTTCCTTGGTGGGGTCGGCCTGCTGGTCGAGGCCCTGCTGGGCATCGGAGATGGCGGGGATGGGCAGGTTGAAATGCTGGGCAAACAGGTAGTCGCGCTGGTCGCCGCTGGGCACGGCCATCACGGCACCGGTGCCGTAGCCGGCCAGCACGTAGTCGGCCAGCCAGATGGGCACGGGCGCGCCGTTCACCGGGTTTTGGGCATATGCGCCGGTGAACACGCCCGACACGGCCTTCACGTCGGTCATGCGGTCGCGCTCGGAGCGGCGCTTGGTGGCGGCGATGTACTCGTCCACCGCCGTGCGCTGCTCGGGCGTGGTAATCACGTCCACCAGCTCATGCTCCGGGGCCAGCACCAGGAACGTGGCCCCGTAGATGGTATCGACGCGGGTGGTGTAGACTTTTATGGCTTCGGCCGAAGAACTTCCGGCCTCGGCAGGATTATTTCCCGCCGAAGCCGGATTGGACCCGGCCTCGACCGAATTGTTCCCGGTCTCGGCCGGATTGGACCCGGCCGCGGCGGGATTGTTTCCGGCCGAAGCCGGAAAGGCCCCGGCCATGACCGGAAACGTCACTTCGGCCCCGATGCTCTTGCCAATCCAGTTGCGCTGCATCTCCTTCACGGCATCGGGCCAGTCGAGCTGGTCGAGGCCGGCCAGGAGGCGGTCGGCGTAGGCGGTGATGCGCAGGTTCCACTGGGGCATGAGGCGGCGCTCGACGGGGAAGCCGCCGCGCTCGCTCAGGCCGTCCTTCACTTCATCGTTGCTCAGCACCGTGCCCAGGCCGGGGCACCAGTTCACGTAGGTGTCCTGCTGGTAGGCGAGGCGGTAGGGGAGCACGGCGGCCAGCTTCTGCTTTTCGCTGAACATGGACCACTGCCCGGCCGTGAAATCGTGGCGGTCGCCGTCATCCCCGGCGGCCCGAATACCGGCGCTGCCGCTCTCGGCAAAGCGGGCGGTGAGGCCGGTGAGGGGCTCGGCACGGTTGGTGTCGAGGTTGTACCAGGAGTTGAACAGCTTGAGGAAAATCCACTGCGTCCACTTGTAGTAAGAGGCGTCCGACGTGCGCACCTCGCGGCTCCAGTCGTAGCTGAAACCCAGGCTGCTGAGCTGCTGCACGTAGGTTTCGATGTTCTTCTCGGTGGTGAGCGCGGGGTGCTGGCCCGTCTGGATGGCGTACTGCTCGGCGGGCAGGCCAAAGGAGTCGAAGCCCATCGGATGCAGCACGTTGAAGCCGCGCAGGCGCTTGTAGCGCGTCACGATATCGGAGGCAATGTAGCCCAGCGGGTGCCCCACGTGCAGGCCCGCCCCGGAGGGGTAGGGGAACATGTCGAGCACGTAGTACTTGGGCTTGTCGGAGTGGTTGGCGGCCTTGAACGTGCTGTGCTGTTTCCAGTGGGCCTGCCACTTCTTTTCAATTTCTTCGGGACGGTATGCGGGCATCTTGCGCGGAGTTTATTCCCGGCAAAGGTAACGTGCGGAGTAGCCTGCGTCGTAGCGCGAACTTTCCGTTCGCATCTCCACGCCGTTATCGTCCCGGGCAAAATGTGCGGGGACGCAAACGGAAAGTTCGCGCTACTCCTCCGGCTCCGGCGGGCTCGGTTTCCGCTCCGCGTCCAGGTGCTGGCGCACCAGTTCCTGAATGTAGCGCAGCCGGACTTCGGGCGCGTACTCGTCCAGGTCGGTTACTTCGGCAATGCGCTCCAGGGCGCGGCGGGTGCGGGCGGCGCGGCGCTGGTCGTCCTGCGAGATGCGCTTGGCTTCTTTGAGCACCAGCTGGGCCGCGAAGCGCTGGGTTTCCGCTTTCTCCCATTTTTCATTGGCCCGCGAGAACTTGTAGCGCACCTCGTCGAGCTCTTTTTTTGCCTCCAGGGTTTCGAGGTGCGCGTTGTAGAGCGGGCCTTTGTTGAACACCGTTTCGGCCTGCAACAGCGCGGCCCAGCCGCCGGCCACGTATTCTTTGGGGTACGACCGGGTGGTGTCGTACCAGCGGCGGCGCTGCTCGGCAAAAAAAGTTGTCAGGCTCAGGTAAAGCATGGGGTGTGGGGGGTGGGAAGGAGTAGCAGGCCGATGATGCCCCGGACGGCCGTAGTTTTGCGTAGGAAGCTCAGCCATGTCGCGCCGCACGGCAGGCCCATGCGTTGGCAACGGTATTTCCGGGGGCATTGGCACGGTTGGCTGGCCGCATCGGCTGGCCGGGGCCGTGCAGTGGCCAGCCCCGGCCAGTACCGAACAAATATATCAGATTGAACAGCCACCCATGGCCCGCATCCCCAAAGAATTAGTTGACCACATCATCCAGACCGCCGACATCGTGGAAGTCGTCGGCGACTTTGTGCAGCTCAAGCGCAAGGGCCAGAATCTGTGGGCCCCGTGCCCGTTCCACAACGAAAAATCCCCGTCGTTCTCGGTAAACCCGGCCAAGTCGCTCTACAAATGCTTCGGCTGCGGCAAGGCCGGCGGCGTGGTGCAGTTTGTGATGGACGTGGAGGGCACCAGCTACGTGGAGGCCCTGAAATACCTGGCCAAGAAGTACGCCATCGAGATTCAGGAGGAGGAAAAGACGCCCCAGCAGCAGCTGGAGCAGAACGAGCGCGACTCCCAGTTCATCGTTTCTGACTTCGCCAAAAACCACTTCCACCGCCTGCTGCTCAATTCCGAAGAGGGCATGAGCATCGGCTACGGCTACCTCAAAGAGCGCGGCCTGAACCTGAACACCATCCAGACCTTCGAGCTCGGCTACTCGCTCGACAGCTGGGACGACCTGATGAAAGCCGCCGAAACCGCCGGCTTCGACAAGAAATACCTGGAAAAAACCGGCCTCACCGTCATCCGCACCGACGACCAGGGCAAGGACACCGGCCGGCGCTACGACCGGTTCCGGGGCCGGGTGATGTTCCCGATTCACAACATCAGCGGCCGGGTGGTGGGCTTCGGGGCGCGCACCCTGAAGCGCGACGACAAGATGGCGAAGTACCTCAACTCGCCTGAGTCGGAGATTTACCACAAGTCGGACGTGCTCTACGGCCTGTTCCAGGCCCGGCAGGCCATTCGTACGCAGGAGGTTTGCTACCTGGTGGAGGGCTACCTCGATGTGCTCAGCCTGTACCAGGGCGGCATCAAGAACGTGGTGGCCTCATCGGGGACTTCGCTCACGGAGGGCCAAATCCGGCTCATCAAGCGGTATTCCGATAACGTGACGGTGCTGTATGACGGCGACGCGGCCGGCATCAAAGCCTCGCTGCGCGGCACCGATTTGCTGCTCGAAGGCGGCCTGAACGTGCGCGTGGTGCTGTTTCCCGACGGCGACGACCCCGACAGCTACATCCGCAAAGTGGGCGACCAGCGCTTCACCGAGTACATCGAAACCAAGAGCCAGGACTTCATCACCTTCAAAACCACGCTCGTGGCCCGCGAGGCCAGCAACGACCCGGTGAAGAAGGCCGAAGCCATCCGCGACGTGCTCCACAGCATCGCCAAGGTGCCGGACGCCATCAAGCGCCAGGTGTTTTTGCAGCAGACCTCGGGCATCTTCGGCATCGACGAGCAGGTGCTCATCACCGAATACAACAAACTGGTGAAATCGCCGGGCGCGCAGCCCAAGCCCGGCGCGCCCGATAACCGGGGCAACTACGGCAACGGCGCGGGCAGTGCCAACTCCGGCTTCCCGCCCAGCTCCAACCCGCGCCCGGCCCCCGCGCCGCGCCCGATGACGGACGAGGAAGAAGCCGAAATGCTGATGTACGGCGGGGCCGAAGCCGCCGCCGCCATCCAGGGCGCGAGCGCCGGCTTCCCGTCCGGCCCCGCCCAGCGGGAGGAGGAAGAGGACCTGCCCGACATGCTCAAAGTGTGCGAACGGGAGGTGCTGCGCCTGCTGGTGCTCTACGCCCCGCGCGAGGTGGAGGAGGAAATCAGCGTGGCCGCCTACCTGCTGGGCCAGCTTGAGGAAGCCCCGTTCAAGACGCCGCTTTTTGCCGAGATGTGGGAAATCTGCCGGCAGGAGCTGCTGGCCGGCCGCTTCCCCGACGCCCGCCTGCTGGCCCAGAACGAGCGCGAAGACATCCGCCAGCTCATCACCGACCTGGCCACCGAGCGCTACGAAATCAGCCCGAACTGGCGCACCAAGGAAATCTACGTTTTCAACGAAGTGGACCTGCCCAAGCTGGCCTGCGACAACGCCGTGCTGCGCCTCAACAAGGTGCACGTCCAGCGCGAGCTCGACCGGGCCATGGACCGCCTGCGCCTGCCCGGCCTCGACGATGTGGAGATGTTTGAGATTCTGGGCACCATCAAAAACCTCAAGCAGCTCGACAACCAGCTGGCCGGCATGCTGGGCACGGTTATCCCGCGCGGCACCTAATCTACCCACTTGTTAATGCTCCAGCGCTTCAACATCAACCGCCTGATTGTGGCCGTCGTGCTCACCGTGGCCAGCCTGGTCATTGGCATGACGGGCTTCACCTACATCGAGCACTACGGCCCCATCGACGCGTTTTACATGACGGTGACGACCATTGCCACGGTGGGCTTTGGCGAAATTCACACGTTTTCGGAAGCCGGCCGGCTGTTCGTCTCCATCTACATCCTCTACAACCTGGTGGTGGTGGCCTACCTCGTGTCGGTTTTCTCTTCCTTTATCTTTGACGGCGAGCTGCGCAAAATTTACAAGATGATTCGAACCGACCAGGAGATAAAGCGTTTCAGCGGCCACGTCATTGTGTGCGGTTTTGGCCGCAACGGCCGCCGCGCCTATCAGGAGCTGCGGGCCAGCGGGGCCCGCGTGGTGGTGGTGGAATCCAATCAGGAGCTGATGAAAAACATCACCGGCGGCCACACCGGTGAGGATTATGACGGCGACGGCGTGCCCGGCGGCAACATTTTCACCGTCTTCGGTGATGCTACTACCGACCTCGTGCTGAAGCAGGCCGGCGTGGAGCGGGCCTCGGCCCTCATTACCTCGCTGCCCAAGGATGCCGACAACGTGTTCGTGGCCCTCTCGGCCAGGGCCCTCAACCCGCGCCTGAAAATCATCGCCCGCGCCTCGCTCAAAACCTCGGAAAGCAAGCTCCTTTCGGCCGGGGCCGACTCGGTGGTGATGCCCGACGAAATCGGCGGCTCACACATGGCCAAGCTGGTGGTGCGCCCCGAAGTTATCCGCTTCCTCGACCTGATTTCGGGCCTCAGCGCCGATAAGCTGCGCCTCGAAGAGATGACATTTCAGCAAATCCGGCGCGATTTGCACGGCCGCAGCATCCGCGAGCTCGACGTGCGCTCCATCACCGGAGCCACCATCATCGGCCTGCGCCAGGCCGACGGCTCCCTGCTGGTGAGCCCGCCCGTGGACTACGTGCCCAAAGCCGGCGACGTGCTCCTCGTGCTTGGCAGCGAGGAACAGATTGAAAACTTTGAAGTGCGCTTCCGGCAACTGTAATTGAGTTAAGAGTTAAGAGCTAGGAGTTAAGAGTTGGTAAATTAAAAAGCCTCTCACGCAACTCTTAACTCCTAACTCCTAACTCTTAATTCAACAAAATGCACATTCTGCAACTCTGCCCCCGCGTTCCTTTTCCGCTCACTACCGGGGGCGCTATTGCTATGTATGACGTGGCCGCGGGCCTGGTGCAGGCCGGCCACCGCGTCACCATGCTGGCCATCAACACGCCCAAGCACCACCAGCCGGCGGATGCGCTCGACCACCTGGGGCCGAATTTCCGGCTGGTGACGGTGGACGTGAATACGGATATTACGCCGGTGAACGCCCTGAAAAACCTGCTGCTGAGCCGCCAGCCCTACATTGTGGAGCGGTTTATCAGCCCGGCGGTGGGGGAGAAGCTGGTGGATATTCTACAAAACGAAACGGTGGATGTGGTGCAGTTTGAGGGCACGTTTGCCGCCTGGTACGCCGAGCTGCTGGGCCGCCGCGAAAACGCCGGCCTGCGCGTGCCTCCGCTGGTGCTGCGCGCCCACAACCTGGAGCACACCATCTGGCAGATGCTGGCCGGCCGCGAGCGGAACCCACTCAAACGCCTCTACCTGCGCGATATGGCCGCCCGGTTGGAGCGCTTCGAGCGCCGCCACCTGGCCCAGTTCGATGCCGTGGCCGCCATCACCGACGACGACGCGCAGCGGCTGCAAGCCCTGGGCTGCCCCGAGCCGGTGGTGTTCATTCCCGCCGGGGTTGATTTCACCCGCTTTCAAGCCAACCCAACCGTAAAGCCCAAGCCGCGCACCCTGTTCATGATTGGCTCGCTGAACTGGCTGCCCAACCTGGAGGGCCTGCACTGGCTGCTGCGCGAAATCTGGCCCACCATCCACGCCGAAATGCCCGATGTGGAGCTGCACATTGCCGGTAGCGGCACGCCCGAGGACCTGCTGCGCCCGCGCACCGATAACGTGTTTGTGCACGGCTTCGTGGAGTCGGCCCCGGCCTTCATGCAGCAGTATGAGCTGATGCTGGTGCCGCTGCTCAGCGGCGGCGGGATGCGCATCAAAATTATCGAGGCCATGGCGCTGGGCAAGGCCGTGCTGAGCACCACACTGGGGGCCGAAGGCATTGCCGTGCGCGACGGCCACGACATCGTGCTGCGCGACTCTGCGGCCGAGTGGCTGGACGCCCTCCGGGCCTGGGGCCGTGAGGAAATACCGGTGGCCGCCATCGGCGCGGCGGCCGCCCACACCGCCACCCATGTCTACGACCGCCGCCGGGTGACCGGGCAGTTCGTGGGCTTATACGAGCGGCTGCGGCCGGTTCCGGTTAGCTGATGGGGATGGTTGTACTCCAGCTGGTGTTTTGGGGCTGCCTGCTGCTGGTGGCGCATACCTACGTGCTGTTTCCGGGGCTGCTGGGGCGGCTGGCGCGGGGCCGCCGCCAAAACCCGGACGTGTACCCGCCCGGCGCGGCCGACCTGCCGGCCGTGGATATCCTCCTGGCCGCCCACAACGAGGAAGCTGTGATTGAAGAAAAAATCCGCTCCACGTTTGCTACTACCTACCCGCTCGACCGGCTGCGGCTGCTGGTGGGCTCCGATAATTCCTCGGACCAGACCAACGCCCTGCTGGCTGCTTTGGCCGAAAAGTACCCACAGCTGCACTTCGAAGCCTACGGCCAGCGCACCGGCAAGCCCGGCGTAATTGACCGGTTGGCCCGGCAGGCCACCGCGCCGGTGCTGGTGCTGACGGACGCGAACGTGTTTTTCGCCCCCGATACATTATTTGAGCTGGTCAAGCACTTTCACAACCCGGCCATTGGCCTGGTGGGCGGCAATATCCTCAACCCCGAGCACCGGGCCGAAGGGATTTCGGGGCAGGAGAAGGCCTACCTGGAGCGGGAGAACCTGATGAAATACCAGGAAGGCGTGGTGTGGGGCGCGATGATGGGCGCGTTTGGCGGGTGCTTTGCGGTGCGGCACGCCTGCTATCACCCGGCCCCGGCCGAGTTCTTGGTCGACGACTTCTACATTACCATGGCGGTGCTGCGCGACGGCTACCAAGCCATCAACGAGCTGGACGCCATTTGCTACGAGGACGTGTCGGACCATTTGCCCGAGGAGTTTCGGCGGAAGGCGCGGATTTCGGCCGGCAATTTCCAGAACCTGCGCGAGTTCCGGCGGCTGCTGTGGCCGCCGTGGCGCGGGGTGGCGTTTGCGTGGTGGTCGCACAAGGTGCTGCGCTGGTGCACGCCGCAATTGCTGCTGCTGCTGCTGGCCGCCACGGCGGGGCTGGTGGCGGGCGGGGCGGGGTGGTTTTTCCAGCTGGCGCTGGTGGGGCAGCTGGGACTGCCGCTGCTGCTGCTGCTCGATAAGGCGCTGCAACGTACGGGCCGGCATCCTCGGCTGCTGCGCTTCATTACGCACTTTTATAGCATGAACGCGGCGCTGCTGCTGGGCTACTGGCGCTACCTGCGGGGCATTAAAACCACGGTTTGGCAGCCTACGCAGCGCTTTCAGCAGGCGAAATAGTTCAGGTTGCGAAGTAGCCGCGTGGCGGCGAAAGGTTTGTAGAGTATCACGATTCAAGTGAGGCAAAAGCCGCGTAGCGGCGACAGATTGGCGGTTATTCCTGTCGCCGCTACGCGGCTTTACCAGCATGTTTGGGCCAATAGCTACAAACATTTCGCCGCTACGCGGCTACCGCACAACCGGGTCGGAGGTGGCCGGCTATGCGTAATCGATGACGTGGCGGGACAGCACGCGGCCAGCCGGGGCTAACTTTGCGGCTGCCCTCTTTGTTATGGGCCGAAATACTCCACCCCATGCTTGACTCCATCGAATCCGCCATTGCCGACATCCGGGCTGGCAAAGTTGTTATTGTTGTTGACGACGAAGACCGCGAAAACGAGGGCGACTTTATTTGCGCCGCCGAGTGCGCTACGCCCGAAATCATCAACTTCATGGCCACCCACGGGCGCGGGCTGGTGTGCGCCCCCCTCACCGAGGAGCGTTGCGAGGCCCTGGGCCTGCACCTGATGGTGGGCCACAACACGGCGCTGCACGCCACGCCGTTCACGGTGTCGGTCGATTTGCTGAAGAACGGCGTGACCACCGGCATCTCGGCTTCGGACCGCAGCAAGACCATTCTGGCCCTCGTGGCCGAGGATACCAAGCCCGAGGAGCTGGGCAAGCCGGGCCACATTTTCCCCCTCAAGGCCCGGAAGGAGGGCGTGCTGCGCCGTGCCGGCCACACCGAGGCGGCGGTGGATTTGGCCCGCCTGGCCGGGTTTGCGCCGGCGGGGGTGCTGGTCGAAATTCTGAAGGAAGACGGCGAGATGGCCCGCGTGCCCGACCTCGAAATAGTGGCCAAAAAGTGGGACCTGAAGCTGATTTCGGTGCAGGACCTCATCAAGTACCGCCTGGCCACGGAAAGCCTGATTACCCGCGAAATCTCGGTGCGGATGCCCACCGAGGAAGGCGATTTCGACCTGTATGCCTTCACCCAGAACTCGAACGGGGCCAAGCACCTGGCCCTGGTGAAGGGCGACATCAGCGGCCCGGAGCCGGTGCTGGTGCGCGTGCACAGCTCCTGCGTGACGGGCGACATCTTCGGCTCGTGCCGCTGCGACTGCGGCCCGCAGCTGCGCCAGGCCATGCGCCAGATTGAGCGCGAGGGCCGGGGCGTGATTGTGTACATGAACCAGGAGGGCCGGGGCATTGGCCTGCTCAACAAGCTGAAAGCCTACAAGCTCCAGGAGCAGGGCCGCGACACGGTGCAGGCCAACGAGGACCTCGGCTTCAAGGGCGACGAGCGCGACTACGGGGTGGGAGCCAGCATCCTGCGCGACCTGGGGGTGCGCCAGATGCGCCTGCTCACCAACAACCCGCGCAAGCGCACCGGCCTCATCGGCTACGGTCTCGAAATCGTGGAAACGCTGCCCATCGAAATCAACTCGAATCCGCACAATGAGGCGTATCTGACCACGAAGCGCGACAAGATGGGGCATACCATTATGAGCGTGGTGCCGGTGGCAACGCCGGCGGCGTAGCATAACGGCATTGTGTTAGGGAAAAAGGCCGGCCGCAACGCCGGCCTTTTTCGTGGGCGGCCGGGGGCTGGCAACAAGTCGTTACACAGGCCCGGCAAGTCGTTACAAACCCCCGGCAAGGGCTTACAAGGGCGTGGCAAGGGCTTACGAAGCCCCGGCAAGGCATTACAAAGGCCCGGGAAGTGGTTACAGAGGCGCGGCAAGTGCCTACAAGGGTCCGGCAAGGCATTACAGAGGCGCGGCAAGTGTTTACATGGGGGTGGCAACTGCCCGCCCGGCTCTGGCAAGGCCCGAACCCGCTCCGGGCAGCGGTGGGAAGGTCGGGGCCAGGCCCGTGCGTGGCCCCGACGGCAGGGGAAGTCGGAAATAAACTGCTACATTGGCGGGCACCAATTCCACATAACCCCTTTGTTTCGTATGCATTCGTTCCGTGCCGACCAGTTTAAAATGATGGGCGTGCTCTCGCCCTGGCTTACCTACAACATGCCGGTCATCGGCAAAAGCAAGATAGCCGCCAAAGAAGCCGCCGATGTGGTGGCCGGCCTGCCTGCCGTGCAAGCCAAAGCCGGCCTCACGGCCACCGAAACCAAGAAAGTGACCGAGCGCCGCACCAAGCAGCAGGCGGCTTTCGAAACCCGGCTGCTGGCGCTGCTGGGGCCCTTGCAGATGATAGCGACGGCGGCCAACGACATGAATTTTCTGGGACTGGTGACGATTGGGCGCACCACCTTCCGGCGGTTGCGGCCCGAACTGCAAGCCGGCGTAGGGCAGCAGGTGCTGGCCAAAGCCAAGGCCAACGCAAAAGCCCTGGAAGACCACGCCATCGATGCCGACTACCTGACGGAAACGCAGACCCTGACCGATACTTTCCAAAAGGGCCTGCCCGACACCCAGTCGCTGCTCGATGCCCGCAAAAACGCCAACGCCACCTACGAGGAAGTGCACGAGGCCCAGATGACCCAGATTTACGAGCTGGACAAGGCCATGAGCGTGTTTGAAGCCGTGAACCCGGAGCTGTTCAAGGGCTATAAGTCGGCCCGGGCGCTGCTAGATTCGGGCGGAGGCAAGGCGAAGAAGGGGAAGGCGGCGTAGGTAACCCCGTTGGCGCGCGTCGAAAGATGCGCGCCAGCAAGTTCTAAGCCAGTATAACAGCGTGTCTTTCCATTAATTGCTTATAGCTAGGGAAGCTTTCATCTAAAAATAGGCTACACATTCTATCAAAGGAGGTAAGAATTTCGGCACCCTTGTGCAAAAGGAAGAAGTGCACAAACTTGACTTGCAGGTTATCTGCTAGGGCTTGTTGTACTAAAAAACGCCTATTTTCTGGGTCTAGTGAAACAATCCATTCTCCTTCGCGCTCAACCATTCGGTTGCCAAACAGATTGCGTAGCCCATCCCAGGAATCTATTGTTATGTGCAAATCGGTGTCTTCGGGAGCTAAGCGAATGACATCAATAAAGAACTCTCGTTGGAGTTGATACTCTTCAAATTCGCCGGGAAGCATCAATAGGGATATGCTGGTAGGAAATAGTTGTAAGATACCATAGTGGTTTTATTTTACAGCTGGAATGCGATGGTTTAATTAGCTGTCTTTCTCCATGCTTAAAATGTGACAAGCCCCGGTACCGAAATGGTGCCGGGGCTTGTCACATTGGGCTGGTCGCTGAGAGAGGACGGATTGCTTCGTCGTGCCTCCTCGCAATGACAGCTGCTACCCCAGCGCCAGCTGCTGCCGCAGCATCGTGAGCATCGATTGGGCGGCGTATTCGGTGTTCAGGGCGCGGCCCCGGTCCAGCACGTACTCGCGGGTGATGGTGTGGGTGGCGTCGGCGTAGGCGAGGCAGACGGTGCCTACTTTCTTGGTTTCGGTGGCACCGGTGGGGCCGGCAATGCCGCTGATGGCCACGGCCACGTCCACGCCCAGGCGGTGGCGGGCGCCCTCGGCCATTTCGCGCACGGTGGCCTCGCTCACGGCCCCGAACGCGGCCAGGGTTTCGGGTTTCACGCCCAGCTCCTGCTGCTTGATGTCGTTGTGGTAGGCCACGATGGCCCCCCGGAAGTAGGCCGAGCTGCCCGAAACGCTGGTGAGGCGCTGCGCCACCATGCCGCCGGTGCAGCTTTCGGCCGTGCCGATGGTGAGGTTTTTGGCCAGTAATAATTTGCCGATGGCAGCTTCAATGGTGGTTTCTTCTTCGGCAAAAATGTACTCGCCGATGCGCTCGCGCAGGGCGGGCAGCAGGGCCAGCATGCGGCCGCGCAGGTCGGGTTGGCCGTCGTCGGAGCCGGTGAGGCGCAGGCGCACCGCCCCGAAGCTGGGCAGGTAGGCCAGCTTGAAATTGGCCGGCAGGGCATCTTCCCAGTCCTCGATTTGCTTGGCCAGGAAGCTCTCGCCCAGGCCGGCCGTCATGATGACGACGTGCTCGATGGGGGCGATGTGGAACTGCGCCTGTAGGCGCGGCAGGACGTGGTCGGTCATCAGGCGCTTCATCTCGAAGGGCACGCCGGGCATGCTCACGAAAATGGTGCCCTGGTCCAAAAACCACATGCCGGGGGCCGTGCCCACGGCGTTGTGCAGTACCTCGCAGTTGGCCGGCACCAGGGCCTGCTGGCGGTTCACGTCGAGCATGGGCCGCTGGAAGCGCTGGAAAATTTCCTCGACGTGGCGCAGCGTGGGCTCGTGCATCACCAGCTCGGTGCCGAAGTAGCGGGCGAGGACGTGCTTGGTCAGGTCGTCCTTCGTGGGGCCGAGGCCGCCGGTGATGAGCACCACCTGCGCCCGCTGCCGGGCCTGGTCCAGGGCCGCCACAATCTCATCGGCCCGGTCCGATACCGACGAAATCTGCCGCACCCGCAGGCCGATTTTGCCCAGCTCCTGGCCCATAAAGGCCGAATTGGTATCGATAACCTGCCCGTACAGCAGCTCGTCGCCAATGGTCATGATTTCGACATCGGGCGGGGCGGCGTGGGGGAGCTGGGGGGCGTTGGGAGCAGGGGTGGGGTGAGCCGTGGGCATGAGTTGGGCGAAAAAAATAGGTTTGGCCGCAAAATTGTCTTCA
>JAQBNT010000017.1 GCA_028288445.1 Hymenobacter sp.
GGCCATTCTCATCGGCTACACGTCCGTGATTCTGGTGGACTTGCTGGGGCAGTCGCGGGTGTTTTTTTCGATGTCGAAGGATGGGCTGCTGCCGCCGGTGTTCTCGCGGCTGCACCCCCGGTTCAACACGCCGTTTCAGTCTAGCCTGCTGCTGGGCTTGTTCATTGCGGTGTTTGCGGGCTTCGTGCCCATTGCGGTGGTGGGCGAAATGACGAGCATCGGCACGCTGCTGGCCTTCGTGATGGTGTGCCTGGGCGTGCTCATCATGCGGCGCACCAACCCCGACGCGCCCCGGCCTTTCCGCACGCCGTGGGTGCCGGTGGTGCCCATCCTGGGCATCCTCGTGTGCCTCGTGATGATGGCCTCGCTGCCCTGGGAAACGTGGCTGCGGCTGGTGGTGTGGCTGGCGCTGGGCATGATTATCTACTTTGGCTACGGCAAGCGGAACAGCAAGCTGCGGCTGGCGCAGGAGGGAGTATCAGTTAAGAGTTAAGAGTTAGGAGTTAAGCGTTAAGAGTTGGGGGCGTCTGTCATCCTGGGCGCAGCGAAGGACCTTATCATGTTTGAGCGGCTTCATGCAGTCGCATTGCAAACGTGATAAGGTCCTTCGCTGCGCTCAGGATGACAGACGCCCCCAACTCCCAACGGTTAACGCTTAACTCCTAACTCTCAATGCGTGGTCAGCCCGTTCGCATCCAATTCCTCGTCGTCGCGCACGCGGTTGAGGTCGCCTTCCAGGTCAATCTCGCCCTCCGCAACGGTGGGAGTGAGGGGGCGCTGCTTGTACACGTCCACGGCCCCGCAGCGGTCGAGGATGGCGCGGGCCTGCTCGGCCTCTTCGGGCGTGGTGGTGGCGATGGTGACCACGGCGTGCTCGGGGCCGGTGGCGGCGATGTGGGCCTGCGCGTCGTCGAGCTGATTGCCGCTGAATAGGTCCGTGAAAAACCGCGTCACGCTTTCGCGGAAGGGCTCGGCGGGCGCGCCGGCATCGGGCAGGTGCTGGGCTTGCAGGGTTTCCTGGGTGGCGATATTGATGCTGCCGGGGGCAAGGCCGGCGGCCTGCGCCTGCGTGGCGGCAAACTCGGCTTCGGAGGCGCTGGTGAATAAACCGACGATGATGCGGGGCATGAGCGAATGGGGGAGGGTGTGCCGGTTCTACGGCGGCCCCGGCGGGCGGTTGTGGCCCGGCAGCGGCGGCGGTTATGTCCAAATAATTCCTACCTTTTGCCCATCTTTTCACTCCCTACCTCTTCATTGCCCCATGGCCAAAGCTAAAAAAGCCAAATACGCCGCCCGGTTCGAGAATTTCTTTCTGAACCTGCGCCTCAACCGCGACCAGTTTGCCGACATGGCCGCCTTCACCCTGCAAACCATCCGCAAGGCCGACGGCGGCAAGTACAGCGCCGTGGCCGAGGCCCTCGACGTGGCCCTCACCGACTACCGCACCACCCACGCCGGCCAGCTTTCCGGCGAAAGCCAGGCCAGCACCAGCACCCTGGCCCAGGCCCTGGCCGACTTCAAAGCCTACGTGAAGCGCATGGAGCGCAAGGTCATCAACCCCGCCTACGACGAGGGCAGCGCCGACCTGGTGGCCATCTTTCCCAAGGGCCGCGCCGCCCTCACCAAAAGCGCCCAGACCGAGGTGGAGGATGCCTTCACCACCTTTCTCAACGCCCTCGATGCCCGGCCCACGGTCTTCACCTCGCCCCAGCGCACGGAGGGCCGCAAGGTGCTCAAGGCCCTCTCGGAAGCGCTGGGCCGCGCCGATGTGCTGGCCAACACCGCCGGCACCCAGCGCATCGACCTGCACGACGGCCGCGAAGCCTCCTGCCTGGCCCTGTACCACATTTACCTCACGCTGCTGCTCGAATTCGTGAAGCAGCCGGAGCGGGCCGCCCCATTCTTCGACTTCAGAAATGCCGAAATGGGCGGGGGCAAAAAAGCCAAACTGCCTGCGGCCGTCACCCCCAAAAGCTAACCAATCCTGCTTCTACATGAAAAGCCCGTTCCGGACCTCCGGAACGGGCTTTTCTGTGCGGTTGAGGCGCTCCGGATGTCCGGAGCGGCCATTTCCGCCCGGGAATGCTTCCTCCGGAGGTCCGGAGTAGCCGTTTCTGAGCGGAAACGCCCGCTCCGGAGGTCCGGAGGGGGCATTTCGGAGCGGCCAAGCCCGTTCCGGAGGTCCGGAACGGGCTTTTCGGGGCGGAAATGCTTCCTCCGGAGGTCCGCAACGGCTGCCCACCGGGCAGCCGCCGCCAGTCGCAGAATTTCAGCCAACCCTCACGCCCGGCGCGGTACCTTTATTATCCCAACTCCACCAAACTTTTGCCCCCTCCAAACACTTGGCAGCGGAAATTCTGAGCTTACCCATGGACACCCCCCAATACCCCGGCCTGATACCTTCGCACGAACACGAGCGCCTCGCGGCCTTGCAGCCCTACCAGGTGCTGGGCACGCCGGGGCAGGAGGTGTTCAATGATTTTGTGAGCATCGTGGCCAAGCTCTTCGACATGCCCATCGCGCTGGTGAGCCTGGTGCGGGCCGACGACGTGGTGTTCATCGGCAACGAGGGCCTGCCCGAGGCCCTGGTCGTGAACCGCGAAGACAGCATGTGCTCGGTGGCCATCCTCAGCGACGACCTCACCGAGTTCCGCGACATCGCCGCCCAGCCCTGCGCCCTCGTCAACCCCTTCGTGGCCCAGGAAATGAAGCTGGGCTTCTACGCCGGCCAGGCCCTGCGCGCCCCCAACGGCCTGGCCGTGGGCAGCCTTTGCATCATGGACCGCCGCCCCCGCCAGCTCACCCCCTCCGAAGGCCGCCTGCTGCACGACCTGGCCCAGGTGGCCCAGGAGCTGCTGCGCCTGCAAGCCGCCCTGGCCGCCGGCTTCACCGTGCCCGAGGCCCTGCCCGCCCGCCTCGATGCCACCGTGCAGCAGTCGCTCACCCGCCTCGCCACCCTGGCCGAGCTCAACCAGTGGGAAGCCGCCGACACCGACGAAGCGCAGCAGTACGCCGAGTCGCGCCTCGACGAAGCCCGCTACCTGGCCCAGACGCTGCACCGCGAACTGCAAGCCGTGCTGGCGAAGGCCTAAGGGAGCGCGGGGAATAGCAGCCATCCCCCCGCCCCCCGGTGGTCGTTCTTCGGCTTTGGGGCGCGGTCGCAGGGGGCACGAGGCCCGCGAAACTACTGCTTGATGTATTTCGTGGTCACCCACCGGCCCGACAGGGCCTCCTGCAAGCGCAGGAAATACACGCCGGCCGGCAGCAAGGGCAGCTCCACCTGGCTGGTTGTCACCTGGGCCTCATACACCACGTTGCCCAGCGCGTTGCGCAGCTGGAGCGGCCACGGGCCGGTGCCGTTCAGGCCGGCCAGGGTGAAAGCGTTGGTCGTGCTGGGGTTGGGGTATAGCTGAATGTCGGTCAGGGCGGGGCCGGCTTTCACCGAGGCCACGGGCGAGTACGTGGCCTGGCCGTCCACATCCACTTGCCGGAGGCGATAGTAGCGCTGGCCGGTGGCGGTGGTGCGGTCAAACTGCTCGTAGGTGCGCGGCTGGCTGGTGGTGCCGGCGCCGGCTATGCGGTAAGCCGTGGCCCAGGTGGTGCCATTCACGCTCTTCTCCACGTCAAAATAACTGTTGTTCAATTCGCTGGCGGTGGCCCAGCGCAGTGCTACGCCGCCGGCTTGCGGCTGGGCCGAAAAGCTGACCAGCGTAACCGGCAAGGGTGCCGCCGTATACGCCACCGTGCGGTTGGAAATGCCGGGGCCGCTGATGGTGACGTTGGTGACCTTGGTGCCCAAAGTAGCGGGCGTAACCGTGGCGTAGTCGCAGACGTTGCGGAACTGGCTGCGGTTGGTGGTGGCCGTGCCGGAGCCGCCCGCGGCGGGCAGCGCAATGTTGGTGAACGCGCCGGTCGTCTTCGTGTTTTCGAACGACACCTGAAGGTTGTAGAGGCTGCCCGGCCGGGTACCGGTGAATGTTACTGCGTAGTCGTACACCAGGTCATAATTGTAGCCACTGGAGCAGCCCGATGCATTGGTCGAGTAAATCGATTTGGGGGTGGCGTTGATGGTGACGGAATAGGCCTTATTGCCATTTTGGGCCGCGTTGGCCACCACGGTTACCTGCGCCTGACCGGGCAGGCTGCCCAGCCACAGGAAGGCAAGCAGCGCAGCTAGCGCAGAAACTGAAGGGCGGAAGCGGGCGAAATAAAGCATCGGGCGTAATAAAAAGCAGTAAAAAAGGGCGCGACAACGGACCGGCAGCACAGGCCGATGTTATCTGTGTATTATTGATTTACACAAAAATACCGGATGGGCATAGCCGAGCTTTTGCCTTTTCGTTCAACCCGGTAATTTGGCCCATGAACCTAAGAAATCAGGCTTTAAAATATTCTATGTTTACTGGCTTAGCCCCAAATCCTGGCCCGGACCGGGCCGTTGCCCACGCCGGGCCGCCGCCAACCTGCTGACCATCTGGCGTACTTAAAACCGACCTTTTTCGCGGTTACCTTTGTTGATTCCCTGCACCGAAAACCCTTCGGCGCAGCCCTCCAATCAACCCGAATTCCGTGATAGTTTGCATTGCCGAAAAGCCCAGCGTGGCCCGTGAAATCGCCACCGTGCTGGGTGCCACCCGCCGCATGGACGGCTACATGGAAGGCAACGGCTACCAGGTCACCTGGACCTTCGGCCACTTCTGCCAGCTCAAGGAGCCCGACGACTACCAGCCCGAGTGGAAGCGCTGGAGCCTGCACAACCTGCCCATGATTCCCGATTCGTTCGGCATCAAGCTCATGCGCCGCGACGAGGGCGTGGTGAAGCAGTTCCACACCATCAAGAAGCTGGTGGACGAGGCCACCGAAGTGATAAACTGCGGCGATGCCGGGCAAGAGGGCGAAGTCATTCAGCGCTGGGTGCTGATGGAGGCCAAGTGCCGCAAGCCCGTGAAGCGCCTCTGGATTTCGTCGCTCACCGAGGAAGCCATCCGCCAGGGCTTCCAGAACCTGCGCGAGGCCAAGGAATTCGACAGTCTATATCAAGCCGGCAAAAGCCGCGCCGTGGGCGACTGGCTCCTCGGCCTGAATGCCACGCGCCTCTTCACCCTCAAATACACCACCTACCAGGACAAGCAGCTCCTGAGCATCGGCCGCGTGCAAACACCCACGCTGGCCCTGCTGGTGGAGCGTTGGCACGAAATCCAGAACTTCCGCCCCGAGCCGTATTGGGTCTTGAAGACCGAATACCGGGGTACGCTTTTCAGCCACATGGCCGCGCCCGACAAGGCCAAAGACGCCGACGCCGCGCCCGATACGAAGTCGCGCCTGCGCGCCCTGGGCTACTTCGTGACCGAAGAAGAAGCGAAAGAAGCCCTGGAAGCCGTGCGCCCCGCCCCGCTGCGCGTCACGGATGTGGAGATTAAGAAAGGCCGGGAATCCCCGCCGCGCCTCTTCGATTTGACTTCGCTGCAAGTGCAGTGCAACAACCAGCTGGGCCTCTCGGCCGAGGACACGCTCAAAATCGTGCAGGGCCTCTACGAGAAGAAGGCCGTGAGCTACCCGCGCGTCGACACCACCTTCCTGCCCGACGACCAGTACCCGAAAATCCCCGGTATCCTGCGCGGCATTGGCTACGATGCGCTGACCAAGCCGCTGCTGGCCGCCAAGATTCCGAAGACGCCCAAGGTTTTCAACAACAACAAGGTCACCGACCACCACGCCATCATCCCGACGGGCGCGGCCGGCCCCGGCGGCGGCATGGAAACCAGCGTGTACGACATCATCGCGCGCCGCTTCATCGCCGCCTTCTATCCCGATTGCGAGGTGAGCAACACAACGGTGCTGGCCGAAGCCGCCGAGCGCCCGTTCCGCGTGCGCGGCCGCCAGATTTTGAACCCCGGCTGGCGCGTGGTGTACGGCGACCCCACCCAGCAGGCCGCCCCCAAACCCGCGCCCGCGCCCGGCGCGGCCGGTGCTGCCGCCGAAGCGGATGACGACGCGGTTTCTACCGTGCTGCCCAACTTCGTGAAAGGCGAAAGCGGCCCCCACGACCCGCGCCTGGAAAGCAAGATGACCCAGCCGCCCAAGGACTACACCGAGGCTACGCTGCTGCGCGGCATGGAAACGGCCGGCCGCAACATCGACGACGAGGAGCTGCGCCAGGCCATGAAGGAAAACGGCATCGGCCGCCCCAGCACCCGCGCCGCCATCATCGAAACCCTGTTCAAGCGCAACTACATCAAGCGCGAAAAGAAGCGCATTATTCCTACCCCAACGGGCGTAGAGTTGATTGGCCTCATCCGAAATCCCACCCTGAAATCGGCGGAGCTGACGGGCCAGTGGGAGCACAAGCTGCGCCAAATTGAGCGCGGCGAGCTGTCGTCGGAAGGCTTTCTGGGCGAGCTTTCGGCCCTGGTGCGCGAGATGGTGGCCGAGGTGAAGAACGACGGGCGCGGCCGCATGGTCACGTCCGGCAGCGCCGAGCTGGCGGTGCAGCCGACCCAGGCCGGCAGCAGCAAAGTGCCGGCCGGCATGACCGGGGCCAAAGCCGCAAAAGCGCTCGGTGCCGCCATTTTGCCCGGTGCCAACGGCCTGGGCTACTGCCCGGCGTGCAAAACCGGGCACGTCGTGCGCGGCAAAACGGCTTTCGGCTGCGTGCGCTTTCGCGAGGGCTGCACGTTCCGGCTGCCGGCCGAAGTGCACGGCAAAAAGCTGAGCGACCCGCAGGTGAAAGCCCTGCTCGCCAAAGGCCGCACGCCCGTGATGAAGGGCTTCGTCGGGGCCGAGGGCCAGAAGTTTGACGCCGCCATTGGGCTCGATACCAGCTTCCAGCCCATCCTGCTGCAAGTGGCCGACAGCAAGCCCGGGGCCGCGCCCGATTCGGGCCTGATTCCGTGCCCGGTGTGCAAGCTCGGCACCATGCTCAAGGGCAAGACAGCCTACGGCTGCTCCCGCTTCCGCGAAGACTGTCAGTTCCGGGTGGCCTTCGAGTGGGGCGGCAAGCAGCTCACCGAAACCCAGCTCAAGCAGCTGCTGCGCAAGGGTGAAACCAGCGTTATCCGGGGCTTCCTCTCGGCCAAAACCGGCAACAAGTACGATGCCGCGCTGAAGGTGGAAGACGGGCGCGTGGTGCCGGTGTTTGGGTAGGGCCTGGCCTTGCTACCGGCTGATTCGGTAGTTCAGCTTTAGGCTAAAGCTGTTGTGCCGGCCCAGGTCGGTGGCAAAGTAGGGCTCCAGGCTGAGCTCGGGGCGGCTGGGCAGGCGCAGCAGGGCGCTGGCAAACCCCATGCTAGGGGTGGGGTTGTGCGGCGAATGCGCGTAGCCCACCAGTAACTGTGGCCCATTATCAATACCCAGACCGGAGCCCACCCCCAGGCGCGAGGTATAGGCACCCAGCACGTTTTCGGCCCCGTAGCAAAAGTCGGCTTGCCCAAAGGCTATCGACGGCTTGCCCATCCGAACCATAAGTTCCGGCATCACATAGGTGCCCCCTTGCGACTCGCCGTCTCCAAAATAGCTGAAGTATCCCAGTTGGCCCAGGTGCAGGCCAAACCGCGCATCGATGCTGCGCCAGCCGTTTTCCCGATGGATTTGCTTGTAGATGTGAACATCGAATAGCAGTGGGCGGAAAGTGGTATCCCGGTCGGTGATGGGGTAACGGCCGTTGGGGTCGGGCAGGGGTTGCGCGTTGATACGCTGCTGACCAACCCATAGGCCCCCGCCCCAGGTGTTGGTTTTGTTGGTAGGCTGGCCAAAGGCATTGGTTGTTCCGGCGGTTTCAAACGCTACTTCGCCGCCCACGGCCGTTACCTGCTGTTGCAGGGCCAGCCGCTGGCTGCCGCTACAGCCGGAGTTATTCACCAGAATTTCCTCATCCGCATCGTGGTGGTTCTTCAGCACGCCTCCGGTCACGGTAACGGTATGAGTGGGGCCGCCGCCGGGGGGCGGGGTTTGCTCAGGAGCCGGGGCCTGCGCAGTCGTGATGGCGATAATGCCGATGAGCAGCAGGCTGAGCGGCAGCCCGGCCAAACGAAATGCGCGGGCATGCGTCACCGGAACCAGGGCCGTGCCCGCTTCCGCAATCAGTACTGCCAGTAGCAGGGCTTTTACT
>JAQBNT010000031.1 GCA_028288445.1 Hymenobacter sp.
CAAACCTGTTTTGCCCGCGCAAAAGGCATTTGTGGAGCAAAGCGCGGCGGTGGCGGGCAGTAGCGGCTTCTGGGTTTTACTTTTGTGGTATGCCCCTCACCACCGCCCCCGCTTTCGTTTATTTCGACAACGCCGCCACCACACCCCTCGACCCCGAAGTGCTGGAGGCCATGCTGCCGTTTTTGCAGAACCACTACGGCAACCCCAGCAGCCTGCACGGCCCCGGCCGGCAGGTGCGCGCCGCCATTGAGAATGCCCGCAAGACGGTGGCGCACCTGCTCAATGCCGCGCCGGCCGAAATCATCTTCACCAGCGGCGGCACCGAGGCCGACAACTACGCTGCCTTCGGCAGCGTGCGCACGCTGGGGCTGAAGCACGCCATCACCTCGCCGCTGGAGCACCACGCCGTGCTGCACCCCTTGCAGGCGCTGGCCAAGAGCGGCGAGATTGAGCTGCACTACGTGAAGCACGACGCGCAGGGCGCACTGGATTTGGGCCATCTGGAAGAGTTGCTGGCCACGCAGTCGCGCACGTTTGTGAGCCTGATGCATGCCAACAACGAAATCGGCAACCTGAACGACATTGCCGCCATTGGCGACATCTGCGCCCGGTACAATGCCGTGTTCCACACCGATACGGTGCAGACGATGGGCCACTACCGGCACGACGTGCAGCAGCTGAAAAACCATTTTCTGGTGGGTTCGGCCCATAAGTTTCACGGGCCGAAGGGGGTGGGCTTCATCTACACCCGCAGCGGCTTGCAGGTGGGCCCGCTCATCCACGGCGGGGCGCAGGAGCGCAACGTGCGCTCGGGTACCGAGAATGTGTACGGCATTGTGGGCCTGGCCAAGGCGCTGGAAATTGCGGTGCGCGACCTGGCCGCCCACCACGCGCAGGTGCAGGCCCTGAAAACCCGCTTCATCGAAAAGCTGCGGGCCGAAGTGGAGGACGTGCAGTTCAACGGCCTGTCGGAATACGCCGACAAGAGCCTCTACACGGTGCTGAGCGTGAGCCTGCCGCCGTCGGCCATCAGCGAAATGCTGTTGTTTAACCTTGATATCAGCAAGGTGGCGGCCTCGGGCGGCTCGGCCTGTACGAGCGGGGCGCAGGCTGGCTCGCACGTGCTGGAGGCCCTGGGCTGCGACCCCGACCGAGCCACCGTGCGCTTCTCGATGAGCAAGATGAACACCGAAGCCGAAGTAGACTACGCTGTGGCCGTGCTGGCCAAGCTGTACCGGCCGGTAGCGGTTTAGAAGCTTGATTTTCTGTCCAGACATTTAAAACGCAACCCTTAAAAATTTCCCGTGGCCCCGCCGCCGCCCGACTGCCCGCCGCCGAACTCGAACCCGCCGCCGGCTGGGGCAGCCGGTGCATGGGCCGTCTGAGCCTGAATCAGGTTTTCGAGGTTGAAGTGGCGCGGCTCATCATCGGGCAGGGAGGTGAGGCCGAAGCGGGCGGGGCGCAGGGCGCGCAGCAGCAGTCCCGCCGCTACCGTGAGCACGGTGCCGGCCACCACGGCCGCTACTTCCGGGGGCAGGAGGGAACGGTAGTGCCGCAGGGTGAACAACGAAAACGCCAGTGCCAGCAGGCCCAGTAGCAGCGTGAGCCGGTCGGCCCGGCGCAGGCCCAGCCCGATGTAGAGCAGCGGAATGCCCGCCGTGAAGGCATAAAACAGCAGGGCGAATGGCACCTGCTCAGAAACCGGCAGGCTGTGGAGTTCGGCATTGCCCTCGCGCACGACCAGGTAGTTGCCGCTGAGGTACAGAACGGTCAGGCCTAATACTTTCAGCATGAGCAGACAGCTGGCATAATAATCGGCCAGCCGGGTGCCCGCCAACCGGCGGCCCAGGGAGCGGTGGAGAACCAACAGCGCCCAGGCGGCACCCATCATCAAAAAGGGCAACAAATCGAGCCCAAAAGGGATGTGAATGCTGATGATGGCCGCCAGTAGGAGCGTTACAATAGTGGCGGCGGCCGTTACCAGCGCATCGGCATAGCGCACGATGGCTGCCAGCAGCAGCAGGAGAACGAGTAACAGGGGCGCGATGGTGTAGGAGGGCGTAAACTGCTGGTCGAGGTGAACGGGCCAGAGGTAGGCATAGGAAACGTAGCCAATTATCCCAACGGCCATGGTTAGGCCGGTGTAGAGCAATGCGTTGTCGGCGCCGGCATGGTAGAAGCGGCGTTGTTTAATTAAGAGCTCCAGCACCACGAAGCAGGCCCCGCAATGCAGCACCGCGGCCGCCAGCGGAGAATTGTCGGTAATCATAAAGCTGAAGCCGCCGGCCATGCTCAGTCCCAGCAGCGCGAACAGAAATAGCCCCACCCGCAGCGGCCACACCGGCCGGTAGTAATCGAGTGGGTATGCGGCCTCGATGCCCGTTAGCTGTTCGGCGCTCAATAGTTGCTGCCGCTGCCAGCGGGCCGCTTGGTTGCGGAGGGCGGTGGAAAAGGCCCATTCCGGCTTGTAAGCGTGAAGTGCCATGTTAGTGCGAAGAAGAAGGCGCTGAGCCGTGCATTATCTTTTTCAGGTTGACGAAAAACAGCACCACCGCCAAGGCCGACAGCGGAAACAGTACTACCAGCGCCAGCATGATGAGGAACTCGGGCAACGCCATGATGAACAGCGCCAGCAGGCAGCCGGCTGCGCAATAAGCATAGCCCGCGGCCAGCACCAGGAACCAATAGGACTGCGTGCGCCGGGCGTACCAGAACAGCCCCGCGCACAGCGCCAGCATGACCACCGCCGCGCCCGTACTGACAGCAAGCTGCTCGTGAAAAGCCGACTCGATAGCCGACGTGGCCAGCGAAGCCAGCGCCAGGTTGCTGCCCAGCAGCAGGTAAGTGAAAGCAAAGTGGGCCTTGCGGTTGCTGTATTCCGAGTAAAACCCAGTCGCCATCAGTGCCAGCCCCAGCCCGATGGCGGCGCGGCGGATGCTCTCATTCCAGTAGTCGTTTTCGGTGAGCACGGCCAGTGGGGCCACGGTGAGGCCCACCCACGAGGCCAGCGCCGTGAGCCCCATGGCCAGCACGCCGCGATGGTCGAACCAGTAAGCCAGCGGCAGAAAAACCAGCGCTGGCACCGCCGTAGCCAAGCCATAGCGGCTGCCAAACAGGCCGTACTGGTATTGCGCGTAGCCCTCCAGCACCACAAACAGCAGGCAGCCGAGGAGCAGCAGGTAGTCGGCCCCGACCGAGGTTTTGGGCGCGTGGCCCCAGGTGAAGGGGGCCCGGTGCCGTGCCGCGTAGGTGAAGCAAGCCGCCGTGAGCGCGGCAATAACGGCAATGATAACGCCGTGCCCGATGCTGTCGATGTTTTGATAAACGAGCACGCCCAACCCGCCGGCCAGCAGCGTGATGCCGAGGTAGAGCAGCGCCCGAAGCTCATAATGCAGCGAAAAAGGCCGGATGCGCTCGGCGAGGGCGATGGTGGCCGCCTGCTCGGGCGTGAGCAGGCCTCGCGCTTCCAATTCGCTGAGGTAAAAAGCCGATGACGGGGGCGAGGGCATAAGAAGAACTGGCGCGGCTGAAAGGCGTGGCGCGGCTGCAAGTACGCCAGTGGCCGGGCAAATCAGCTATTTTTGGCCGTGCTTCGTAAATCCAGCGCCTCACCCCAACTCTGCTATGGCTGACATTAACATTCAACGTAAAAAATCGGCCCCCAGCCCGTGGCTGCTGGTGCTGCTGGCGGCCGTAGTGGTGGCCGTGGCCGCCTATTTCTTCCTGCGCCCCGACCCGGCCGATGAGCCCGCCCCACCCGCTGCAACTTCAGCGGTGGCTACTCCCGCTACCGCCCCGGACACACTGGCCGCCGCCGCCGCGGTGGACCAGGCCACACGCCGCGCGGCCATCGATGCCATTCCGCAGGGCGATACCGCCCAGGATGCCGGGAGCACTGAAACAGCCGCTTCGCTGGCCACGCAAGCCGCCTCCGACCCGGCCGCGCCCGACTATGCCCGCAATGGCCTGCAAAAACTGACCGGCGTGCTGGTATCCCTCACCGACCGCGACGACCTGCGCGACCCCAGCACCACCGAGCAGCGCGACAACCTGACCAGCGCCACCGCCCGCCTCGGCGAGCCCAACACCAGCCTGCGCCCCGGCTTCGTGGCGGCAGCGGGGCTCATCCGGGCCATGCAGCAAAAGGCCTATCCCGAACTAGAGGAGCAGGCCAATGGCTTGGTAAGCCTTGCGGGCCAGCTATCCGGCCGTAGTGCCACAGTGGCCGAGCAGCGCCAGAACCAGCAGTTTCTGACCCAGGCCGCCGCCGCTGTGCGCGTACTCAGCGAGCCGAAAAATTAATTTTAGCTGTCATTTGCTCGTTATTAGTAAGGCCAGCAATAAGATGACCAAACGTAGCTGATAGCAAACAACTCATCAAATGGAAACTCCCGTTCTGCGCCGCTTGCGCGACCTCACCGATTTCGAAGTAGCCGACGATAACCCCGACGTGCGCGGCTGGACCGTGCGCGGCTCCGATGGCCAGGCCCTGGGCACGGTATTCGAGCTAATTGTGGAGCCCGAGGCCATGAAAGTGCGCTACCTGGACGTAGAGTTGGACAGTCGTTTCAACATCAACGAGCACGAAAATCATATTCTCCTCCCCATCGGGGCCGCTGCGTTGGACGAGGACGGCGACAACGTCTTCGTGCCCGCGCTCAATGCCGAGTCCGTGCTGAACTACCCGCACTACGTCGAAGTCCAGATTACCCGCGAGTACGAAGAGTCCATGCTGCGGGCATTGGGAAAGGAAAGCGTCCCCGCCAATACGCGCTTCTATGAGCAGGATTCGTTCGATGCGGAGAGCTTCTATAGCCGCCGTCACGCGTCCTAAAGTAGCCGGCGGCTATTGCCGCGCAATACGGCGAGTGAGCACCTGCCCGTCGGGCAGGCGGAGGCTGAGCACATAAAGGCCCGGGGCCAATCCGGCCGTTTGCACCCGCACCGCGCCTGCGCCAGCTGCCGTGCTGCTCACCACGAATTCCTGCCCAACGGCATTGTGGCAGCGAATTTCAGTCGGCAACACGTTGCCGCTGATGAAAAACGCATCGGTGCTGGGGTTGGGATAGATGCTGAAATCGGCCTCGGTAGCGCGGCGGGTGCTAGTGGCGGTGCGGTTGGGCGTGGCCAGCCAGATGGTGGCATTGAGCAGAATGCGGGTGTGGTCGCCGTTGGCTTCGGCGGCCCAGCCGTCGTAGAGGTTATTGCCGGGCGAGCCCGAGCCGTCGTCGGGCGGCGACGAATCGCCGAGGGCGGCCACGCGGCCCCGGCCGTAGCGGGCCCGCGCCACGATGGCCCCGGTAGTGCCGGTAGTAGCCGCACCGGGCCTGAACAAGGCCCCGCGTACGCTGGCATTGGCAGCAGGGTCGAGGGTGAGACTGGCCCCGTTGTGGTATTCCATTGCCACGGGGTTGCCGGCGGGGCCATGCAGGAGCGAATCGGCCGGGGCGGTGGCCGCGCCCACGCCGGTGGTGAAGACGAGGTTATTCAGGTCGAAAGTGATGCCGAAGGGATTGGCGGGGCTGGCCGAGGCCATGAGGTCGTTCCAGATGGCGGGCGAGTCCCAGCCGTCGCCGTTGCGGTCCGAAATGGTGTGGTCCGAAATCATGAACAGGCCGCCACCGTTGCGCACGTAGCTCAGAATGGCGGTTTTCTCGGCGGCGGTGTAGCGCGTGTTGGGCTCGTCCACGATGTAGGCGGCGTAGTTGCGCAGGTCCTGGGCATTGTTGGCGTCGCCGTAGGTGATGCGGCCGCTACTGGGCAGCGTCTCAACCTGGTAGCCGCGCTTCACCAAAGCAATGCCCCAAGAGGAAAGCGCGCCGGTCCAGTACGTTTCCGGCGTGCTGGCCGTCACGGTGCTTTGCACCGGCGTGGGCAGGCGCTGAGGACTGCCCGAAGCATCGGCATCAATCACCCAATCGGCATTGCCGGCGGTTTGGGCTTTGGTGGCATCAAATAGAATTTTAACGGCTTGCTGAGCCCGGGCCGGAACGCCGGCCAGTAGCCCGAAAGCAAGTGTTAAAGCGTAGTGAAAACGCATTCGGGTGGGAATTTGTTGATTAAGAAACCTTAAAGTTACACAAAGTGCGTTAATAGAAATATGAAAATAAAAGAAGGCGCTGCCGAGCTTAGCTCAACAGCGCCTTCCCTGGCTCTCCAACTATTCGGGTGCTAATTCTGCCGAATCATCGTTGCCACCGCTTCCACCCAGTAGGGCTCCGAGTTCAGCGACGGCACTAGCTGCCAATGCTTGCCGCCGGCTTCCTCAAACAGCTCCTTGAATTCCTCGCCCACCTCAATGGTCGTTTCCAGGCAGTCGGCCACGAAGGCGGGGGAGAAGGCCAGCACGTTGTTGATGCCTTTGGCCGGGAATTCCTTGATAACCTCGTCGGTGTAGGGCTGGAGCCAGGGGTCGCGCAGGCGGCTTTGCAGGCGGCTCTGGAAGGTGACGGTGTATTGGTCGTCGCGCAGGCCCAGTTCCGCAGCCAGCAGGCGCGAGGTCGCAAAGCACTGCGCCCGGTAGCAGTAGCGGTTGTTCTTATTGTAGCTGGCGCAGCAGGTTCCCAGCTTGCAGTATCCCTTGAAGCTGCCCTTGAGCACGTGCCGCTCCGGGATGCCGTGGTAGCTGAACACGATGTGGTCATACTCGTGCTTCGCCATTTCGGCCTTGCCCCGCGCCCCAAAGCTGCTGATGAAGCCGGGGTCATCGGCGAAGGTGCTGATGAAGCTGATATTCGGCACTATCCACCAGTCTTTTACGATGTCCATCACCTTCTCCTGCACCGAGCCGGTGCTGGCCGAGGCGTACTGCGGAAACAGCGGCAGCACGATGATGCGGTCCACGGCCGCGTCGCGCAACTCCTCCAGCGCCTTCTCGATGCTGGGCTTCTGGTAGCGCATCCCAAAGGCCACCACGTAGTCCTTGCCCAGCACTTCCTTCAGCCTGGCCTGCAAATCGAGCCCGTGGTAGAGTAGGGGCGAGCCCCGCTCGGCATCCCAGAGCTGCTGGTAGATTTTGGCAGATTTGGGAGCCCGCAGCGGCACGATGATGCCCTGAAAGAGCGGGTAGCGAATGGCGGCGGCCATGTCAATCACGCGGCCGTCAGTGAGGAATTCGTTGAGGTAGCGGCGCACGTCGGGCGTGCTGGGCGAGTCGGGCGTGCCGAGGTTGACGAGGAGCACGCCGATACGGCGCGTGGGGGTAGCGGGAGAATTCATTAAGGCAAAGTTCGGAAGTGTAGCGTTGACTCTGCGAGTCCGCGCGGGGTTGGATTTCGACCAAAACGCGGACTCGCAGAGTCCACGCCACACGCGCTTGCCCAGCAAACAGCTGGCAACAAGCATGGTTTCGGACTCATGGCTAACAACCCGATTTCTGCCCCACCCTAGCTTTTCCGCGCCGCAAGCCGTACCTTTGCGGCCCTGATTATCAAACCCATCCATCGTGAACCCCGAAACTAAACCTCACCGCGCCGGCTTCGTGAGCATCATTGGCAAGCCCAATGTGGGCAAGTCCACGCTTATGAATGCGCTGGTGGGCGAGCGGCTCAGCATCGTCACGAGCAAGGCCCAGACCACGCGCCACCGCATCCTGGGCATTCTCAACGGCGATGATTTTCAGCTGATTTATTCCGATACCCCCGGCATCATCCAGCCCAAATACGAGCTGCACAACGCCATGATGAGCTTCGTGTATTCGTCGCTCGAAGATGCCGACGTGGTGCTGTTCGTGACCGATATCTACGAGAAGCACGACGAGGAGCCCGTAGTGGAGCGCCTACGCAAGATGACGGACACGCCCATCATCCTCCTCGTCAACAAAATCGACCAGGCCAACCAGGAAGAAGTGGAAGCCAAGCTGGCCTACTGGAAAGAGCAACTGCCCAACGCCGCCGAAGTCCTGCCCATCTCGGCCCTCAACCATTTCGGCACCGACGGCGTGCTGCAATTGGTGATGGAGCGCCTGCCCATCCATCCGCCGTACTACCCCAAAGACGAGCTCACCGACAAGCCCGAGCGCTTCTTCGCCGCCGAAATGGTACGCGAGAAAATCTTCAAGCTCTATAAAAAGGAGATTCCCTACAGCTGCGAAGTCGTCATCGAAGAGTTTAAGGAAGAAGATGATATCATCCGCATTCGCGGCATCATCTACGTCGAGCGCAACTCGCAGAAAGGCATCGTCATCGGCCAGGGCGGCGAGGCACTGAAGAAAGTAGGCACCTGGGCGCGCGAGGAAATGGAGAAGTTTTTCCAGAAGAAAGTCTTCTTAGAAATGTATGTGAAAGTGAACGAGAACTGGCGCACCGACCCCAAAGCGCTGAGCCGCTTTGGGTATCAATAGCGCTGTAGCGCGGGCCTTGTAGTCCGCGAATTGGACGACTAATACGAT
>JAQBNT010000070.1 GCA_028288445.1 Hymenobacter sp.
ATTTTTTGGCTTTAGATATTCTTCGACTCCGCTCAGCATGACGGCCTTTCATAGTTCTCAATTCCAACATAAACACCCTCCTCATGCCCACCCCCGCCCCCTGGCTCGATGCCACCACGCCCATCCGCGACGGCATGGTGCACTGGCCCGACAACGCGCCCGTCCACGTCAAAAAAACGCTCAGCATCGCCACCGGCGCGGCGGCCAACGTCACCGAAGTGTCGATGAGCGCCCACACCGGCACCCACATCGATGCCCCGCTGCACTTCACCGCCAATGCCGGCGACACCACCACGTTGGACCTGGCCCAACTCATGGGTCCGGCCCGCGTGGTGGGCATCTCCGATCCCAAAAGCATCAGCTTGGCCGAGGTGCAGCGCTTGGAAATTGAGCCCGGAGCCCGACTGTTGTTCCGCACCCGCATGTCGGATTTGGAGTGGAGCACCATGCCATTTCAGCCTGATTTTGTGGCTTTGGACGGCGACGCTGCTGTCTTCCTGCGCGATGCGGGCGTGGTCTGCGTCGGGGTCGATTACCTGTCGGTGGGCAAAGCCGAGGCCCACCACGCTCTGCTCGATGCCGGCATTTGCGTGATTGAGGGCCTGGCTTTGCAGCACATCGCGCCCGGCGAATACGAAATGCTGTGCCTCCCGCTAAAAATTGTGGACAGCGACGGGGCCCCCGCCCGTGTGCTGCTGCGGCCTCAGTAACAGCCCGCAACAACCCTGAACAGTTCCGCCTGGGCCTTTGTCCCATGCGGGATAATTGTGCCCGAAGCAGCCTGGCTTCGTATTTGACGTATACGGCCTGCCGCCGGCTCCCGGGCCGTGCGGCTTCGTCTATTTAGGGTACTTTGATTATGTTTTTGCGCACCTTTTGGCTTTGCGGAGCCTTGACCAGTCTGCTGGCAATGCATGGGCCGGCGCACGCCCGCCAAACGCCCAACAACGACGGTTTCCAGCGCCGCAACGGCCAGATGCAGGTAGTCCGCAACGGCCAGGCCCGCCCCATGACCCGCGACGCGCACCTGCCTACCGGGGCCACCGTCACCAAAGACGGCTTCGTGGTGAGCCCCACCGGCCAGCGCACCGAGCTGCGCGAAGGCCAGGGCTGCGACCTGCGCGGCCGCCCCGTAGCCGTGCGCACCGCCGCCAATGGCGCATTGGCCCTGGGCACGCCCTCCGCGCCGGCCTCCGTTCGCAGCATCCGCCCCGTACCTGCGCCTTCGCTATTGGAGCAGGTGTTTGGTTCGGGTGATGATGAGGGCGAAGGAAAAGTCAAATTCAAAAAGCACAAGAAGCACCACGGCAAAGGCCGCGGCCGCTGGAAGGGCGACGACTAGCGGCCGGCCGCGCATTCAGGATTATATGGTTCACTGTTTTCTCGCTTCACCTTTTATTGATGCCGCCCGTGCCGGGCAGTTTGCGGCTGTGCAAGCCGCGCTGCAAGCCGAAGCCGGCCCCGAAACCCTCTTGCTGGGCAACCTGGTGCTGGCCGATGGCACCGCCCCGCTCGATGCCGTGGTGGTGCGCCCACACAGCATCACCCTCTTGGTATTCGCGCCCCGTGGCGGCCGGCTCAGCATTCCTGCGCTGGGCTACGGCCGCTGGCTGCTCAATGGCGCGCCCGTGCCCAGTTCGGAAGATTTCGATAACCCCTTCGAGCAGTTCCGGGAACAAAAAGCCGCGCTGGCCGACTGGCTCCAGCCGCGCTTCACCCCCGAGCAGGCCGATTTGAACAGCGTTTCTGGCTTGGTGCTATTTGAAGCACCGGTTAAGTTTGGTGCCGATGTGGAGGCAGTTTTGGCAGAAGCCCCGGCCGGCTTCCAAATTGCCCGCCGCCTGGCCGACTTGCCAGCCTGCTTACGGGATTTAGCTGCGCCTGAAATCAACTTAACAGCTGATGATATAGCTGAGTGGACCGCTGAATGGGCAGATTTCGTGGCCGCGCCTTCCTCACCCGAAGGCGCGGCCACCGTCGGCGGGCCAATTAGCGCCCCGCCCCGCGCCAGTGCCGAAGATACCAGCGCCGCCAGCACCTTCCTGGGCCAGAAAGCCCGCGCCCTCTGGGGCTGGCTCGGGGCCAACGACGTGCCCGACGACCTGCCCTACGGCTACGCCAACACCCTGAGTGCCCGCAACGAGGAAAAGCAGCAGCTCGAACACCTACGCCAGCAAATGCAGGCCGACCTCAGCACCCAGCTCCAGGCCCTGGAAGCCCGCGAAGCCGAGCGCGAGCGCAGCATCGCCCAGCTCCGCACTGAGCTGGCCCAGGCCCCGCCCGTAGCCGCCGAAGCCACCGCCCTCGTCTCCCGCCTCGGGGTCGAAACCCGCGAAAAAGCCGCCCTCGAAGCCGAAATGCAGGCTTCCCGGGACGAGCTAGCCGCCCGTAATCAGGAGTTGGATGCCAAGATTCAGCAGCTCAGTCAACTCATCGGGCAGCTAAGTGCCAGTCCAGCCGCTGCTGCGCCGTATGCGACTCCAGCCCCGCCAGTTGCGGCTGCGGCCCCGCCGATAACGGCTGCGGCCCCGTCAGTGGCATCCGTTGTCCCGCTTCCGCCAGATGCTGCTGCTGCTCCGCCAGTTACGGCGGCCTCACCAGTTGCTGACAGCAAGCCCGTCGCTGCTGTTGCCCCGTCGCATGCTGCCACTGCTTCTGGTGCTACCGTGCCCGTGCCGCCCCGTTCCGCGCCTGTTGAAAATGCGCCTTACTCAGCTGGAGTCGTTTCAGCGCCAACTGCTGCGGCAAAGCCGGCCGCCGAAGCATCACCGCCGGTTTCTTTCCTCTTTAATTACCTTGAACACCTACGCTCCCGGGCGCAGGCCGCTGCCGCCGCATTGCGGCCCCGGCTGCGGCAGGCGCGGGAGTGGGGGCGGACGCAGCCCCGCGCCGCGCTGGCAGCGGCCGGCGTGTCCGTGCTCGGCCTGGGCATCTGGGGGCTGAGCCACGCGGGCAGTTCGTCGCTCGTCCCGTTCCGGGAAAATGGCCGCTGGGGCTACGCCAATGCCAGCGGCCAGCCCGTAATTCCGGCCCAGTTCACGGCCGCCAGTCCGTTCGAGAAAGGGCAGGCCGTGGTGGCGAAAGACGGCGCGTATGGCTTCGTGGACGAGAAAGGTAAAGAAGTAGTCCCAGCTGCCTACGATGCCCTCAACCCCTACGCCGGCGGCTACGCCCGCGCCCGGGTGGGCGACGCCTATACCTTCATCGACGAAGACGGCCAGGAGTTTGACCATTATTATTTCAATGCCCTCGACTTCGCTGAAGGCCACGCCGCCGTGCTCGACCACCGGGGCTGGCACTACATCAGCGGCCCCACCGAGCCCGATACGCCGCCCGTCATCTTTAAGGAAGCCTACTCTTTCGCCGACGGCCTGGCCCGCGTGAAGCTGCCTGATGGCTACACCTTTATCACCGCCGATTACCTCGCCGACCCCGCCCAGGGTACCAAACCCTTCGACCGCTACCAGCAGGCTTCCGATTTCGTCGATGGCAAAGCCCGGGTGAAACAAGCCGGCCGCGGCTTCACCATTAACAGGGACGGCGAAGAAGTGAAGTGAAGCAATTCCCTCCGAAAGAGGTAAAACAATCAGGCGCAGGTATGCTACCATTGGTGGCCCGCCTGCGCCTGATTACTTTAGGCAGATTTTTTGGGTGAAATAGTTGGCTGAATGTGAGCCGATTTGAAAATATTTCCCTCGGAAACGATTGCGGAATTATTCCATATCCCGCAAAACCCTTAGCTTGCACCCCGCTTAACAATAAGGTAACATGGAAGTTCAAACATTGAAGTATCCGGCCATCCGTAACTACGTGGCTGGCCAGTCGGTAGAAAGTGCCTCTACGCCCACCATGGACGTATTTAGCCCCCTCAGTGGGCAGTTGATTTCCACCTTGCCGCTCAGCAACGCCGCCGCGCTCGACGCCGCCGTGCAAGCCGCCAAAGCCGCCTTCCCCTCGTGGTCGGCCACACCGATTAAGGAGCGGGTGCAGATTTTTTACCGCTATAAAACGCTGCTGGAGCGCGACATGAAAGCCCTCGCCGACCTCGTGCGCGAGGAAAATGGCAAGACCTACGACGAAGCCCGCGCCGAAGTCGAAAAAGCCATTGAGCTGACCGAATTCGCCTGCTCCATGCCGCAGCTCATCCAGGGCGAATTTCTGGAAGTGAGCAAGGGCGTAGAAGCCCGCGCCGAGCGTAAGCCGTTGGGCGTGGTGGCCAGCATCGCCCCCTTCAACTTCCCCAACATGGTGCCGCACTGGACCATCCCGAACGCCATCGTGCTCGGCAACACCATGATTCTGAAGCCCTCGGAACAGGTGCCGCTGAGCGCCGTAAAAATCGCCGAGCTGCTGAAAGAAGCCGGCCTGCCCGACGGCGTACTCAACGTGGTGAACGGCGACAAGGAAATCGTGGAAGCCATCTGCGACCATCCCGACATTCAGGCCGTGAGCTTTGTGGGGTCCACCGCCATTGCCAAAGTCGTGTACATCCGCGCCACCAGCAACCTCAAGCGTTGCGTGGCTCTCGGTGGGGCCAAAAACCACCTCATGGTGCTGCCCGACGCCCACCCCGAAATGACGGCCTCGAACGTGGCCGCCAGCATGTCGGGCTGCGCGGGCCAGCGCTGCATGGCCGGCTCCACCATGGTAGGAGTGGGGGCCATTGATGGCATCGTGGCCAAAATCGTGGAAGAAGCCAAGAAGATTGTAGTCGGTAAAAACCTCGGCTCCGTCATCAGCAAAGAAGCTAAAGCCCGCATCGAACAGCACATCACCGAAGCTGAAGCGGCCGGTGCCAAAGTCCTGCTCGACGGCCGCAACGCCGTGGTGCCCGGCCACGAAGACGGCTACTATGTAGGTGCAACGGTAATCGATTACGTGACGCCCGACATGCGCATTGCGCAGGAGGAAGTGTTCGGCCCGGTGCTCGCCATCATGCGCACCAACACGCTGGACGAGGCCATTGCCATCGAAAACGCCAACCCCTACGGCAACGCCGCCGCCGTGTTCACCAGCAGCGGCAGTAGCGCCCGCTACGTCATGGACCACGCCAACGCCGGCATGATTGGCGTGAACATCGGCGTGCCCGTACCCCGCGAGCCCTTCTCCTTCGGCGGCTGGAACGACTCGAAATTCGGTGCCTGCGACATCACCGGCAAAAGCTCCATTGAATTCTGGACGCAATTGAAGAAAACTACGACGAAGTGGAACCCCGAGTCGCGGGTGAACTGGATGAGCTAGTCGGTCGGAACTGTCATCCTGAGCATTCCGCGTATCAAGCGGCGACAAAGGACCTAAGGACAGCTGAATAGCTTGCAGTAAATCAAATTATTAAGAGCAAAAGGCGCGGACGTGATAAGGTCCTTCGCTGTGCTCAGGATGACAGACGGCATAATTGCCAAACCGATACTAATGGAAACCACCTTCGCCACCGACAAAGACCAAATCCTGCACGATAACCTCGACCACACGCTCTTTTCGTGGTCGAAGCAAACGGGCCTGAACCCCATCAACGCCGAGCGCGCCGAAGGCGTGTACGTGTACGACCGCGACGGTAAGCGCTATATCGACTTCTCGGCCCAGCTCATGAACGTGAACATCGGCCACGGCGACCAGCGCGTGACCGAAGCCGTGACTGCCCAGATGCGCGAGCTCAGCTACGTGTACCCCGGCATGATTACCAAGGCCCGCGGCGACCTCGGTAAGCGCCTGGCCGAAATCACCGCGCCCAACCTCACCAAGGCATTTTTCACGCTGGGCGGGGCCGAGGCCATCGAAAACGCCATCAAACTGGCCCGCGTGTACACCGGCCGCCACAAGATTGTGTCGCTCTACCAATCGTTTCACGGGGCCAGTTACGGTGCCATGAGCGTGGGCGGCGACCCCCGCAAATTTGCCGTGGATAGCCAGGCCATGCCCAGCACCATCCACGTCGAAAACCCATTCTTCTACCGCTGCCCTTGGCATAGCACCACGCCCGAGCAGTGCGCCCAGCGCGCCGCCGATGCCATGGAGCGCATCATTGGCTACGAAAACCCGGGCAGCGTGGCCGCCATCGTGCTCGAAGGCGAGTCGGGCACGTCAGGCTGTATCAAGTACCCGCCTGGCTACTGGACACGCATCCGCGAAATCTGCGACAAGCACGGCATCCTGCTCATTGCCGATGAAGTGATGTCGGGCTTCGGCCGCACCGGCAAGTGGTTCGGCTCCGACCACCACAACGTCAAAATCGACATCATGTGCATGGCCAAGGGCATCACCGCTGGCTACCTGCCCCTGGGCGCGGTGATGGTGGACGAGAAAATCGCCAAATCCTTCGACGATAAGCCACTACCGCTCGGTCTCACGTACTCGGCGCATCCGGTTTCCTGCGCCGCCGCCGTGGCCGTGCTCGATATTTACGAGTCGGACAACCTGCTCGAAAACACCGTGGAAATGGGCAAGTACATGGACGAACAGGTAGCTCAGCTCATGCGCCACCACCCCAGCATCGGCGACTGGCGCAACACCGGCCTCTTCGGCTGCATCGAGCTGGTGAAAAACCGCGACACCAAAGAGCCCATGGCCCCTTGGAACGCCACGCCCGCCCAGATGGACATCATGAACCAGGTAGCTGCCAAAATCCGCGAGCTGGGCATGTACACTTTCGTGCGCTGGAACTACATCTTCATCTGCCCTCCGCTGACGATTAATAAGGAGGAGATTGATGAGGGCCTGGCTATTATT
>JAQBNT010000043.1 GCA_028288445.1 Hymenobacter sp.
TGCGCGGGGCCGACCCCAAAAGACTGCTGCACATTGCCCAGGCCCTGCACGCCGGCGGCGTGCGGATGATGGAAGTTACGCTGAACTCGCCCGGCGCGCTGGCGTCCATTGAGGAAATCTCCGGCGCGATGGAAGGCAAAATGCTCGTCGGGGCCGGCACCGTGCTTGACGCCGAAACTGCTCGCGCCGCCCTGCTGGCCGGCGCGAAATACATCATTTCGCCCACGCTCGACAAGAAAACCATCCGCATGACCAAGCGCTACGGGGCCGTCAGCATTCCCGGAGCTTACACCGCCACCGAGATTCTGAAAGCCTACGAGTTCGGCGGCGACCTTATCAAGGTATTTCCGGCCGGGGCCGGCGGGGCCAGCTATTTTAAGGACATTGCCGGGCCGCTGCCCTTCATTCCGCTCATGCCCACGGGCGGAGTTTCGCTGGAGAATATCGCGGGCTTTAAGGAAGCCGGGGCGAAGGCATTTGGCCTCGGTAGCGCGCTGGTGGACACCCGGCAGGCCGTGACGGATGAATATCTGGTGCAACTCACGGAGAAGGCGCGGGCGTTTGTGGCAGCCGTGGCGTAGAGACGCATAATTGCGTCTCGGCGTTCGCATTGTCCCCACCTCGTTCCACGACGAGACGCAATTATGCGTCATTAAACCGTTCATAATTCTGCTTTATTTCCCCCAATGAAAATCACTCGCTTCGAACTCTTCCAGGTGCCGCCGCGCTGGCTGTTTCTCAAAATCGAAACTGATACCGGCTTCATCGGCTGGGGCGAGCCGGTGATTGAGGGCAAGGCCGCTACCGTGGCCGCTGCCGTGACGGAGCTCATGGAGAACCTCATCGGCAAAGACCCGCTGCACATCGAAGACCATTGGCAGGTGATGTACCGGGGCGGCTTCTACCGGGGCGGGCCGATTCTGATGTCGGCCATCGCGGGCATCGACCAGGCGCTGTGGGACATCAAGGGCAAGTACCACGATGCGCCGATTCATCAGCTGCTGGGCGGGCCGGTGCGCGATAAGATGCGCGTTTACTCCTGGATTGGGGGCGACCGGCCCGAGCATGTGGGCGCGGCGGCGGCCGAGATGGTGGCCAAAGGCTTCGACGCCATCAAGATGAACGGCACCGACGAAATGGCCTACATCGACTCCTACGTGAAGATTGACGCCGTGCTGGCCCGCGTGGCGGCTGTGCGGGCGGCGGGCGGGGCGGGCCTGGGCATCGGCATCGATTTTCACGGGCGGGTGCACAAGACCATGGCCAAGGTGCTGGCCCACGAGCTGGAAGCCTACCGGCCGATGTTCATCGAGGAGCCCGTGCTGCCCGAAAACAACGAGGCCCTGCGCGAGATTGCCCGGCACACCAGCATCCCCATTGCCACCGGCGAACGCATGTTTTCGCGCTGGGATTTCAAGCAGCTGCTCATCGATGGGTACGTCGACATTATTCAGCCCGATTTGTCGCACGCCGGCGGCATCACGGAGTGCAAGAAAATCATCTCGATGGCCGAGGCGTTTGACGTGGCCGCCGCGCCGCATTGCCCGCTGGGGCCCATTGCGCTGGCCGCCTGCCTGCAAGTGGATGCCAGCTGCCACAACGCCTTCATTCAGGAGCAGAGCCTGGGCATTCACTACAACAAGGAGAATGATTTGCTCGATTACCTGGTCGATAAATCGGTGTTCGACTACGAAGCCGGGCACTGCCGCATTCCCGGCGGGCCGGGGCTGGGCATTGAAATCAACGAGGAATACGTGCGGAGCCGCGCGGCCATTGGGCACAACTGGCACAATCCTATCTGGCGGAATGTGGATGGGAGCGTGGCGGAATGGTAGCGGATATCAGGCATCTGCGTAAGGATGAACAAAAAAGAACGGTCATGCTGAGCGTAGTCGAAGCATCTCTACCGCTTCGTTGCAACGATTGGATTACTACTGCGGTAGAGATGCTTCGACTGCGCTCAGCATGACGGCCTTTTTGCGCGATGCGTACCGTTCTTTGCGCCGCTCAAACACCCCTGAATCCGCCATGAAAGCCTTTCTTTTCGACCTCAACGGCACCATGGTGCACGACATGGAGTACCACACCCGCGCCTGGCAGCAGCTCTTCAACGAGGACCTGGGCGGCAGCTTCAGCTGGGACGAGGTGAAGCCCCAGATGTACGGCAAGAACCGCGAGGTGCTGGTGCGCGTCTTCGGCCCCGACCGCTTCACGGGCGAGGAAATGGACCGCGTTTCGCTGGAAAAGGAGCGGCGCTACCAGCGCGAGTTTCTGCCGCACCTGGCGCTGCTGCCGGGCCTCATGGAGTTTCTGGAGCGGGCCCACCAGCAGGGCATTCCCATGGCCATCGGCTCGGCCGCCATCCCGTTCAACATCGATTTCGTGCTCGACAACCTCAACATCCGGCACTACTTCCAGGCCATCGTGAGCGCCGACGACGTGACCGTAAGCAAGCCCAACCCCGAAGTTTTCCTGCGCTGCGCCAAGCTGCTGGGCGTGCCGCCCGCCGCCTGCCTCGTGTTCGAGGACGTGCCCAAAGGGGCCGAAGCCGCCCAAAATGCCGGCATGAAAGCCGTGGTGCTCACCACCACCCACCTCGAATCCGAGTTCGCGCACCTGCCCAACGTGCTGCACTTCGCCCCGGATTACACGGATGCTTTCATGCGCGGGCTGGTGCAGTGAGAACGAAAAAAAGAACGTCATGCTGAGCGCAGCCGAAGCATCTCTACCGCGAGAGT
>JAQBNT010000050.1 GCA_028288445.1 Hymenobacter sp.
GGCGCACGGTCCGGCCCAGCGCGTCGGTCAGGACGAGGGGCTGGCGGGCCGCCCCGGCGGGCAGGCGCAGCGTGGCCGTGCCGTGCGCCGGGTTGGGGTAGAGCTGCGCGGCGGGCGTGGCGCGGACGGCGGCCGTGGTGGCGAGCGGGGCGTTGGGGTCGTAGATGCCGAAGCTGACCATGGCCGTGCCCCCGTCGCTGACTGCCGTAAACGTGCCCCCGACATAGAGCTTGCCATTGGAGCCGATAGCGAGCGCGTTAACCCCGCTGTTTACCCCAGACCCCAGCGGGCTCCAGGTGGTGCCATCCCACCGGGCCACACGGTTAGCCGCTACCCCACCGGCCAGTATGAAGCCACCGCCTACGTATACATCCCCATTGCTGGCCACGGCAAAAGCTCCACCGCTTCCATTGGTAGTGCCCGTGCCCAGTGAATTCCAGGTGGTTCCATTCCACCGGGCCACGTAGTTGGCCGCTACCCCACCGGCCTGCGCAAAAACGCCACCCACATACACATCGCCGTTCGGCGCCACGGCCAGCGCATTGACCACTGAACTTACCCCGTTGGCCGCGCCCGTACCCAGGCTGCTCCAAGTGGTGCCGTTCCACCGGGCCACACGGTTAGCCGCTACCCCACCAACCATCGTGAAGTACCCACCCGCGTACACGTCCCCGTTGCTGGCCACCGCCAAGGCATTAACCACGGATGTACCCGTACCCAACGGGCTCCAGGCCGTGCCGTCCCACCGGGCCACAGCGTTGGCCGCCACGCCGCCGGCCTGGGTGAACTGGCCGCCCACGTACACGTCACCGTTCGGTGCCACGGCCAACGCACTGACTGTCGAGCCACTCGCGCCGTTTCCGTTGGCCGTGCCCGCGCCCAATGGGCTCCAGGCGGTGCCATTCCATCGAGCTACATTACCAGCAGCTACGCCACCAGCCTGCGTGAAGTAGCCCCCCACGTACACATCCCCGTTGCCGGCCACGGCCAGGGCAAGGACACTATTATCTACCCCGTTGGCGGTGCCCGTGCCCAGGCTGCTCCAGGCCGTGCCGTTCCACCGGGCCACGTTGCTGGCGACCACGCTGCCGGCCTTGGTGAACTGGCCGCCCACGTACACATCGCCGTTCGGCGCCACGGCCAATGCACTGATTATCCCAGCTACCCCGTTGGTTGTGCCCGAACTGAGGATGTTCCAGGCTGAACCGTTCCACCGGGTCACGTTACTGGCCGCCATGCTACCGACCTGGTCAAATCGGCCACCCATGTACACATCCCCGTTGCCGGCCACGGCCAACCCATAGACATAATCGGAAATACCGCTGTACGTGCCTGTTACCCCGTTGGTCGCGCCTGTTGCCAGGGTGTTCCAGGCGGTGCCATTCCATCGGGCTACTTTACCAGCGGCTACGCCACCAGCCTGCATGAAGTAGCCCCCCACGTACACATCCCCGTTGCCGGCCACGGCCAGGGCACAGATATAATTACCTACCCCGTTGGCGGTGCCCGTGCCCAGGCTGCTCCAGGCCGTGCCGTTCCACCGGGCCACGTTGCTGGCGGCCATGCCGCTGGCCTGGGTGAACTGGCCGCCCACGTACACATCGCCATTGCCCGCTATGGCCAGCGCATACACTCCCGCGTCCAGACCGTTGGCCGCGCCGGTACCCAATGCGTTCCAGGCCGTACCGTCCCACCGGGCTACTCTGTTTGCGGCTATCCCACCAGCCCGGGTGAAGCCCCCTGCTGCGTACAAATCCCCATTGCTAGCTATGGCCAGGGCCCGAACGCCACTATTAAAATCATTGAACGTACTTGTGCCCAGTTGGCTCCAGGTAGTGCCATTCCAGCGGGCCAAGTAGTTGGCCGTTGCCCCACCAGCTTTGTTAAATTGTCCGCCCACGTACACATCCCCGTTGCCGCCCACGGCCAACGCATAGACTGTCCCATCCACCCCGTTGGCCGCGCCGGGGCCCAGGGGGCTCCACACAGAGCCTTTCCACTTAGCCACAAAATTAGCTCCTCCCCCCCCGGCCTTGTTGAAATTGCCCCCCACGTACACGTCGCCGTTGCCGGCCACGGCCAACGCATAGACTAGCCCATTCGTTTGCATGAAGGCCACGCCCGTCCCCAGTGCGCTCCAGGCAGTGCCATTCCACTTAGCCACCCCATTGGCAGGTACGTTTCCTACCACCGTAAAGCTGCCGCCAATGTAGATGTCACTACCCGAGCGCACGACCACATGCACATCGTCATCGGCCCCATCCGGCAGCCCAAACCCACTTTGCCACCGCTCATCCCCCGCCCCGGCCACGCCCGCCGGCCGGAACACCGGCCGCCCATCGGGCGCAGTTCCCATCCGAAAGGCGCGGGCATCGAACGAGCCATTCAGCCCGGCTTTCAACGTCCCGTCGGGGTTCAGGGCCTCGGCCAGCGAGCGGCCGGCAGCGGGGGGCGGGGTAGTCGCGTGCGCCGGGCCGCACAGGCCCAGCAATAGCACCAGCGCCAGCAGCGCGTGCAGTAGATTTTTCTTCATCGGTAACGGCAAATGGAAAGGAATCAAAACGAATGGGAAAGGTACGCGGCCCAAACGGCAAAGCGCCCCCAGCCACGGGGCCAGGGGCGCTTACCGATGCGTCGGCGGGCTACTTCCCCTTCGGGTCCGGCCCGTGCCCGGCATCCACGATGATGCGGGCCTTCCGGTACTGCGCCACCAGCTCGGGCAGCTCGTCCACCAGGTTCGGCACGCGCACGTCCAGGCGTTTCAGGGCCTTGCGGGCATCCCCCAGCGAGGCCACCGACGCCTCACGCCGCACCGAGCCCGCCGTGGAAGCCTGCCGCGGCGCCCCCAGCAGCAGCTCAAACGCCGCTATCTTGTCCGTGAAGGTTTGCTGCTGTTGGTCCGTCACCCGCTCCTCTTCCAGGGCTTCGGCGCGGGACTTGGCCTGCTTGGCCAGCTCGCGCAGGGCGTCCACCTGGGCCTGGCCCCGCAGGTGGTCGAGCGTGGTGCGGGTGTGAGCGGCCAGCGGGGCCAGCTCCGGGTCAAACGCATCGAGCTGCAAGGCCTTCACGCCCCGCAATACGGGCATGGCCGCGTCCAGCATGGCTACTTCGGCCAGGTCCTTGGCCTCGGTGTAGCCGGTGCTGCCGCCGCTGGCCAGCCCCTGCACCTGCGCGCCCACCGCCCCCAGGGCCGTGTCGAGGGACACGTAGTCGGGCAGCATCTTCGCATACAGCGGCTCCCATTTCGGGCGGGCATCGCGCAGCAGCTGGCGCACCGCCAGGGCCATGGTCTGGAAATTACGTTGGTCGTCGGTCATCTGAAAAAGGGGTTAAAGGGTGATAGAAGCCGTTTCTGCCCGCCGAGCACCGATTCCCATCCCCAAAGCAGGATTTAATCGATACCAATCAGGATTTAACATAGCCCAAGTAGGATTTCCTTCGGTCCGAGTAGGATTTCCTTTAGGCCAACGGCTATTCTCATGCGCCGAGTAGGATTTCCTTCATCGGGAGTAGGATTTTCTTCGGAACAAGCACTGTGAAATGCGCGTCGCCCGGCCGTTTGTTGGGTCAATACTACTTAGAAATCCGCACTTTATCTGCCCCCTACCCCGCCGCCCGCAGCGCCCCGTTGGCCCCCAGCATCAGCCACAGGTTCTGGCGCACGATGTCGCCCATCGAGTCGCACTTGTCGAAAGCCTCGGTGTGGTGGTAGCGGTTGAGCTCGGCCTTGAGCTGGGCCACTTTTTCGGGCGGGGCCAGCTCGTGGCGGCGCATGGCCTCCAGCAGGTCGCGCAGGCGGTGGCGCTCGGCGCGGGCGCGGCGGGCCATCAGGGCGCGCTCCTCGGTCTGGTACTGCCGAATGACTTCGGGCTTGAGGTGCAGGGCGCACATGGCCACCACGGCCGCGTTGTCCTTGAAAAACTGGGGCAGATACATCACCCGGCGCCCCTCGTAGCTCTGCTGGTCAAAGTCGATGGCCTTCACCCGGTACTGCTCGTTCTCGAAGTCGGGCGTCACCGCAATCACGTAGTTATACGCCCGCATATCGCCCAGCAGCCGCACAAAGCAGCGCTCGTTAAACTTCACAAACTCCTTGGCCAGCCGCACCTGGTTCAGGTGCGGCAAACGCAGGTGCTGCCGAATAAAATCATCGCCCGGAATGCCCACAATGTGCTCCTCAATCAGCGTCTCGCCGCTCACCAAAAAGTTCATCGAGTTGGGCGAGAGCAGGTGTTCCAGCTCCAGCCCATACAGGCGCGAAGCATCGGCCTGCTTCACATAAAAGTAGTCGTAGTTGTCATTCAGCTGGTTCACGATGCGCACCCGGAACGGCCGCGAGTTCCCAAACTCGCAGTAGTCAATCCGGTCGGCCACCAGGTGCTCGGAGAACGACAAATCGCCGGCCGTTTTCAGCAGCGCGTACACCTCCGTCAGCCCCTGGCCCAGCTCCCGCAGCGTCTGCGGCTCAAAAAACACCGTTTGCCACAGCGTATCCTTCCCCGCCCGGTCCAGCAGCGGAAACGAGCCCGTGAACTGCCGCAAGTCGGCATACGTCACGGGCAGCTGGGTTTCGCGGTCGTAGGCGCGCAGGTACTGGCGCAGCTCCGGCGTGATGGGGTACGGCGGCTTTTTGCGGGAGATGTCCACGGTTGTATGGTTTAAAAAGCCGGTCATGCCGAGCGCAGCGAAGCATCTTGCCCGCAGTCACTAACTCTTTTGATTGGATTAGTGGTGGCGGGCAAGATGCTTCGCTGCGCTCGGCATGACGGCCTGAATAGTTCTCCTGTCCCTACCCCGCCAGCTCGCTCACCAGCTCCACGTATTGCTGGCGGGCGGCTTCCTGACTGGTGCCTTTCAGACCGTTCCAGGCATCAAACTTGGCAATGGCTTTAAAGTCGAAGCCACCGGGGCGGTCGCCGGTCACGTCGCCGTCGGTGGCCTGCTTATAAAGGGCGTAAAGCTGGAGCAGAATCATGTTGGAGGGCTTGCTGGGCAGCTGCTGGGCGCGCTGGCTGGCTGCGTCGAATTCTTCTTGCGTGGTCATGGTAAATGGGAGAAATGCGGTGAGTTTAAGGGGAACGCGCCGTTGTACCTTGGCGGCTCATTCACACAAACGTATGACGCGCAAATCTATTCCCGCTTTAGCTACGGCCGTGTTTCTGCTGGCCGCCCCCACCGCCTTCGCCCAGAAAACCTACCTGCACTGCGGCCACCTGCTGGACGTGCGCAGCGGCAAGCTGCTAACCCAGCAAACCATCGTGGTTGAGCGCGACCGGATTACGGCCGTGCAAAGCGGCTACACCGCCGCCAGCGGCCCCCAGGACCAGGTCATCAACCTCGAAAGCCGCACCGTGCTGCCCGGCCTCATCGACTGCCACGTCCACCTCGAATCCGAGTCGAGCCGCACCAATTTCCGCGAGCAGTTCACCCTCAACCCCGCCGATGTGGCCTACCGCGCCCAGGGCTACGCCCTCACCACGCTGCGGGCCGGCTTCACCACGGTGCGCGACTGCGGCGGCTCGGGCGTGAACACCAGCCTGCGCAATGCCGTGGCCCAGGGCCTGGTGCCCGGCCCGCGCATCTTCTCGGCGGGCATGGCCATCTCGGCCACCGGCGGGCACATGGACGAAACCGACGGCCTCAACGAGGACCAGCTCACCAAAGCCGGCCACCCCATCTACCTCGCCAACGGCCCCGACCAGTGCCGGCAGGCCGTGCGCGAGCAGTTCAAGCGCGGGGCCGACCTCATCAAAATCGCCAGCACCGGCGGCGTGCTCGACCTGAGCAAGGACGGCACCGGCGCGCAGTACACCGAGGAAGAAATCCGCGCCGTGGTGGAAACCGCGAAGGACCTGGGCATGCGCGTGGCCTGCCACGCCCACGGGGCCGAGGGCATCAAGCGGGCCGTGCGGGCCGGCGTCACCAGCATCGACCACGGCTCCCTGATGGACGACGAGGCCATCCGCCTCATGGCCAAAAGCCGGACCTGGTACGTGCCCACGCTCATCGCCGGCAAGTCGGTGGCCGATACTGCCCGGCTGCGGCCCGGCTATTTCCCGCCCGTCATCGCCCGCAAAGCCCTCGATGTGGGCACCAAGATGCAGGGCACGTTCACCCGCGCCACCAAAGCGGGCGTGCGGGTGGCGTTTGGCACCGATGCGGGCGTGTACCGCCACGGCCAGAACGCCCGCGAGTTTGGCTACATGGCCGAGGCCGGGATGAGCCCGCTCGACGCCATCCGCACGGCCACCCTCAACGCCGCCGAGCTGCTGGGCGAAACCACCGACTTAGGAGCCATCGAAGCCGGCAAAATGGCCGACATCATCGCCCTGGACGGCGACCCGTTGCAGGACATTTCATCTCTCATGCGGCCCAAGTTCGTGATGAAAGCGGGCGTGGCCTACCGCCAGGAATAAGGCTTTTTCGGCGGGCTTGGGGTCTTCATAACGGGGTTGCGATAGCCGGTTAAGGTAAGCTCGGCCGCAACCTCAGCGACGGGCGGCGGCGTATGAATGGGACTTATTCCGTTCTCCCTGTACTATGAAAACCCCTGATTTGAATGCGTTGGTTGAGCAGTTCTTGCAGCAAAAAATCACCCTGGCGCTGGCCGAAAGCTGCACCTGCGGCCTGGTAGCCGCGCAGCTGGCTTCGGCCACGGGCGTGAGCGAAGTGCTGCTGGGCTCCGTCGTCACCTACCATCCCGAAGCCAAGCAACGCCTGCTGGGCGTGAAGAAAGCCACCCTGGCCACCTACTCGGCCGAAAGCCAGCAAACCACCAACGAAATGGCCCTGGGCCTGCACCAGCGCCTGCCCGCCGATGTATGCGCGGCCGTGACCGGCCTGTGCGGCCCCGGCGCTTCGGAAACGCCCGACAAGCCGATGGGCACCGTTTTCGTCACCATTCTGGTAGATGGCCACGCCCACGAATACCGCACGCAGCTGGCCGGCTCAGCCGATAAGCTGCGCGAGCAGGCCGCCAATTTTGTCTACGAACGAATTGCCGACCTGCTGCACCGGCGGCAGGTGGCCGCCATGGCCGCGCCCGCAGTACCGAGCAGCAGGCTCGCGGCGAAGGCGATACCGGCCAGCAAGCACTAGCGCCCAGCGGTTTCCCGGTAGAGCGTAGTCACGCGAAACAGGCCGGTTTCGCGGTCGAAATCCACCAGGCTCTTGTCGATTCGCAGCTGGCCGACGGCGGCGACGAACCCGGGATTGCTGGCTTCGTAGGCTTCGCGCAGGTAGCGCGTGGTGAGCGGGAAAACCAGCCCGGTGAGGCCCCGGCTGAAAAAATAGCGCGTGCCCGCGCCGTTGGCCCCGCCCAGCGCCCCGTTCACGGCGGTGGCAATCTGTGTGTACACGCACAGCGTGTCGGCGTGTTCGAGCCGGTATTCCTCGTTGCGAAACAAACGGAACGTACGGCCCTTGCCCGATACGTAGCCCCACACGCTGTCGGGGGCCACGCGCAGCTTGGTGGTTTTGGGGCCGCGCGGCACCACTACCACCAGCTGGCCGCGCTTGTCGGGGTAAAAGGCGTCGAGGCCGGCGGGCTGGGGCTGTTTGCGGTGGTAGGCCGCCGCCGTGCGGTAGGCCCCGGGCGGAATGGTAAACACTTGGGCGGTGGCCGGCCCGGCCAGCAAACTCAATACTCCTACTAACAAGCGGCGCGTGCGGTTCATATCAGCTATTTGAGCCACGAAGGTACGGCCCGCCCCCACCCCACCGGCGTGGCCCGGTGCCGGAGCTTCTGAATGTGGCGGCCATTGCCGAACTTTGGCCGGGGGAACTATCCCTGGCCCCGCAATCATTCCCGCACTCATGAAAAAAACGTTGTTGCCGCTGCTGCTCGCGGCCCTCATCCTGGCCCACGGCACCGCGAGCGGCTGGGGGTTCTTCGGCCACCGCACCATCACGCAGATTGCCGTGTACGAGCTGCCGGCCACCATGCAGGCCTTCTACTTCCGCCACATGGCCGAAATCGTGCGCCTGAGCACGGCCCCCGACGAGCGCCGCAACGACGACCCCACCGAGGCCCCCAAGCACTACATCGACATGGACCATTATTCCGAAAGCAACCCTTTCGCGAAGATGCCGCGCAAGTACGACGATGCCGTGGCCAAGTTCTCGGCCGATACACTCAAGAAGTACGGCACCGTGCCGTGGGTGATTATGGAGATGAAGGACAACCTGACCGAGGCTTTCCGCCAGCGCGACACGCTGAACATCGTGAAGTATTCGGCCGAGCTGAGCCACTACGTGGGCGACTCGTTTGTGCCGCTGCACACCACCATCAACTACGACGGCCAGCTCACCGACCAGAAGGGCCTGCACGGCCTCTGGGAAAGCCAGCTGCCCGAGAAATACATCAACGACTACAACCTCACCGCCGAGGATGCCAAGTACATCAAAGACCCGCTGAATGCCGTCTGGACCACGCTGCAACGCAGCTACGGCTTCCTGGGCGAAACCTTCGACCGGGCCAGCAAAATCGAGAAGGTGATGAAGCCCGATATGCGCTTCACGTTCTCGCACAAGTACGGCAAGACCTCGCGCCGCTACTCCGACGCCTTCGCGGCCGAGTACGAGAAAGAGGTAGGCGGCATGGTGGATAACCGCATGAAGGAGGCCACCACCATGGTGTCGTCGCTCTGGCTCACGGCCTGGCAGGACGCGGGCAAGCCCGACCTCGGCGGCATGATGACGCCCAGCAAGCCCAGCAAGGAGGAAAAGGAGAAGCTGAGCACCGAAGTTTCGGCCTGGAAAAAGAACACCCTGGCCCAGGACCAGCTCCTGCTGGCCCAGCAAAAAGTGAAAAAGGTGGAAACCGTGGACGAAATCAAATCGGCCAAGGACATGGCCGAGCCACCCGCCGAAGCCGAAGCTGCTCCTGCCGCCCCGGCCGTTGCGCCCGCTGCCGATACCGCGCCGGCCCCGGATAAGCTCAAGGTGAAGACCAAAGGCAAGGAAGGCACCGAAAAAGTTAAGCAGAAGGGCGGGGCAGGCCATTAGGCAAACAGGGTGAGCGTTGGCCCTGAAAGCCGTTTTGCCTACGGTTCAGGTAATTAATTTATTAATGGCTAGCGCCTTGAAAGGGCCGTAAGAGAAAGCCGGCTCCGCATATTGCGGAGCCGGCTTTCTCATTTATCACCCAAATCTTTCCGCTTATGATACTGCGCCTCGACGAACTGGCCCTCGACCTGCCAAAGCCCAAAAACCCGTCCGCCAACGATGCCGCCGCCGTGCAGGAACTGCTGGGCGGCAAGTTTGGCGAAATGAGCACCCTGATGAACTACACGTTCCAGTCGTTCAACTTCCGGGGCCGTGACCGGCTCCGGCCGTTCTACGCCCTCACATCGGCCATCGCGGCCGAGGAGTATTCGCACATTGAGGCCGTGAGCTACGCCATCAACCTGCTGCTCACCGGCACCAGCAAGCGCAACCCCGACCCGACCTCGACCCCGCTGGCCGGCGCGGCCGATGCCCGCAACACCCACCACTTCATTGCCAGCGGCCAGGCCGCCCTGCCCCAGGACTCGCTGGGCCGCCCCTGGACGGGCGACAACGTGTTCAGCTCCGGCAACCTGCGGCTCGATTTGCTGCACAACTTCTTTCTGGAGTGCGGCGCCCGCGCCAACAAAATGCGCGTGTACGAGATGGTGAGCGACCCCTGCGCCCGCACCATGGTGGGCTACCTGCTGGTGCGCGGCGGCCTGCACGTATATGCCTACGCCCTGGCCCTGGAAAAACTGACGGGCGTGGACGTGAAAAAGCTCATGCCCATTCCCACGCTCAGCAACGCCGCTTTTCCAGAGGCAAAGGCCTTTATGAAGCACGGCCTGCACCGCGAGCTCTACACCTTCAGCCCCAATGCCTACATGGAAGCCGGCGTGATTTGGAACGGCAAGCACCCCGAAGACGGCTCCGAGCTGGAAGTAATTCAGGGCGCGAAGAAGGGCGTGCCCTACCCCATTCTGGAAGAAGAGCCGCAGCTGAACTCGCCCGGCGATGATAATTTCGACCCCGAAATGTTCGGCGATATGGCCAAAAAGCTGGGCCTGGCCAAGGAACTGGCCGGGTATCGGCCCAAGTAGGCGGTTGACGTTAGCCCAGGCCCGAGCCCGGCCCCGCCAATGTGCGGGGCCGGGCTTATTTTGTGCCATGAACCGCATTCTATTCGCCGGGCTGGTGCTGCTGGCCGCCTGCAACCAGGCCCCGCCGGCCACCGCGCCCGCCGCCACCAAGCCCGTGGTGCCCGGCCCCGACCTGGCCACCCTCACCGACAGCGCCGCGCCGGCCGCGCTGCTCGCCTACGGCAAGCAATACCCCGGCTCCGAGGTGTTGGTGAAGACGCGGCTGGGCAACATCCGGGTGCGGCTCTACGACGACACGCCCATCCACAAGGCCAATTTCCTGCTGCTGGCCCGCAAGGGCGTCTTCGACGAAACCATGTTCAACCGCGTGGTCAAGAACTTCGCCGTGCAGGGCGGCCAGACCTACAACGCCCGCACCATCCGGCTGAAGCGCTACCGCCTGCCGCCCGAAATCCGCCCCGAACACTTCCACCACAAAGGGGCCCTCGGCATGGCCCGCTACGACGACGAGCAAAACCCCGGCCGCCTGTCCTCCAACACCGATTTCTACTTCGTGGTGGGCGAAAAAATGGCCCCCTTCCAGTCGCAGGCCATGGCCGGGCGCAAGCTCACGCCCGCCCAAAGCAAAGCCTACGCCACCACGGGCGGCGTGCCCTCGCTCGACGGCCAGTACACGGTATTCGGCGAAGTCATCGAAGGCCAGGACGTGGTGGACAAGATTTCCAACGAGCCCGTGGAGTCCGACAAGTGGCCGGTGCAGGACATCACCATGAAGGTGGAAGTGGTGAAGTAGCCCGGCGGGGGTCCCCGCCGGGCAGGCTGAACTTCAAAGAGGGCAGCAGGGGTCCCTGCCGGGCAGTTTGAAGTCCAAACCCGGCAGCAGGGATTCCTGCCGGGCAGTTTGGAATTCAAGAAGGGCAGCAGGGGTCCCTGCCGGGCAGTTTGGAATTCAAGAAGGGCAGCAGGGATTCCTGCCGGGCAGCTATGCCAGCGGTTCCTCAGCCATGAAGGCTTCGAGCAGCGGCACGAGGTTGCGAATGTGCTCCGGCGTGGCATCGGGCCGGGGCGCGAGGCGCGAGAAATCGGCCGGCCCAATGCTGCGAAACCGCATCGACCAGTCGGCAAAGGCGCGGTCGGGCACGGGGCCGTCGGCCAGCTTCACCACGCTGCGGTGCCGGATATCGGCGGCAATCACGGCGTAGAGCTGGTGCACCAGCGCGGCATCGCCCTCCAATACCTGCATGATATTGCCCTCGGTGCTGAAAAGCAGCAGGCCGGTGATGTGGAGGCCCGCGTTGGTGGCGCGCCAGTGGCCCAGCTGCCGCTGCAGCTCAGCTTCGGTGAGGCCAGTACTGGCAGTGCTGGAGTAAACGAGGTGGTGCATGAAACAGGGGGGATAGAGGCGAACTCAAAGCTAGAAACCTGTGCTCCCTCCTGCAACCCCCACCGCAGTATTTCGGGCTTTGGGGGCAGGTCAATGGGGAAAGACAAGCCCAGGCGTGCGGCAAAGAAACAGCTACTTACCTCAATAACTGGCTTATCTTGCTGTCCCCTTATCCCCGGCCCTCCCAATGAGAATGTCCTCTTTTCCCCTGGTCCTGCTGGGCCTGCTAGCCCTCGATGGCTGTAAAAAAGCCGAAACGCCAGCACCGCCTCCCCAAATTACTTTAACCCGGGAAGGTGGCTATTGGGAATGGATAAGCCATGATTCCAATTCGAGGTTTGGGTACCAGACGCCTGCCACTACGGGCTTTGAACGGCAGCTACGCTTCAAGAGCGACAGCATGGTCTATGCTTATCAAAACAACCAGCTCGTGAGCCAGGCCCCCTATCGGCTGAGTCATGGCCGAGTGCCTCGCTGTGGCTCCCAGGAAGTGTATGCGCTGGTTCACTACGTCACCAACCCCGTCACGGAGCCAAAAATCTGGAATAACGACCTCCGGATTTACTCCATTGCACAAACCGGCACCGAGGCGATACTGACCATTCGAGGTGAATCCGAATGCGTGGACGGTGGTGCAAAAGAACGGTACCGCTGGCAAGCGGATTAGCTTGCAGTCAGTCAATTCACTTGCTTCCGGTCTTCCTTCATTCCCAGAAAGCACGCTGGCAATTCGTTTATTAAAAAGGCCCGCCCCCAGGGGGAGCGGACCTTTTCGTATCGGGCGCGGAAACAGTTTTCCGTGCGTGATTCAGCGAGTCTTATGCAAACAGCTTACCAGATTTTGGCGCGGTCGGCGGCGGGGCGCACCATCTTGTCGCCGTCCTTGCAGCCAAAGGCCTGGTGAAACTCCGGCATGTTCTGCAGCGGGCCGTTGGTGCGGTACTGGCCGGGCGAGTGCGGGTCGGTCTGAATTTGCTGGCGCAGGGCTTCCGGGCGCTGGTTCGAGCGCCAGATTTGGGCGTAGCCCAGGAAGAAGCGCTGCTCGGGCGTGAAGCCGTCAATCGACTTGCCGGCCTTGGCCTGCGCCGTTTTCTGGAAGGCCTGGTGCGCGATGGTAAGGCCACCGAGGTCGGCCAGGTTCTCGCCCATCGTCAGGTTGCCGTTCACGTGCACCGAATCCATCGGCGAGAAAGCGTCGAACTGCTTGCCCACCACGGCCGCTTTGGCCATGAATTTCTCGCCGTCTTCCTTGGTCCACCAGTCGCGCAGGTTGCCGCTGGCGTCCGACTTGCGGCCCTGGTCGTCGAAGCCGTGGGTCATTTCGTGGCCAATCACGGCCCCGATGCCGCCGTAGTTCACCGCGTCATCGGCCTTGGGGTCGTAGAACGGGGGCTGCAAAATGCCGGCCGGGAACACGATTTCGTTCATGCTGGAGTTGTAGTACGCATTCACCGTGGGCGGGGTCATGCCCCACTCGCCGCGGTCAATCGGCTTGCCGAACTTGCTCACGTTGTCTTTCGACGCCCATTCGGCCGTGGCAAACAGGTTGGTCAGCGCGCTTTCCCGCGTGATTTTCAGGGCCGAGTAGTCCTTCCACTTGTCGGGGTAACCGATTTTTACGGCAAAAGCGTTGAGCTTTTTCAGCGCTTCGGCTTTGGTTTCGGCGCTCATCCACTCGGTGGCCTGAATGCGCTCGGCGTAGGCCGTGCGCAGGTTTTCCACCATCACCTTGGCGCGGGCCTTGGCGGCGGGGCTGAAGGCCTCGTCCACGTAGAGCTGGCCGAAGGCTTCGCCCAGCGCCCCGTCGGTGGCGCGCAGGGCCCGCTTCCAGCGGGGCTGTTGCTGCTTGGCGCCCGTGAGCACCTGGCTGAATTTGAAGGCTTCGTCGCCGTAGGCTTTGGGCAGGGCCGAGGTCACGCCGCTCACCAGGTGCCAGCGCAGGTACTGCTTCTGGTCGGCCAGGGGCTCTTCCTTAAACATGGTGCTCACCTCCTTCAGGAACTCGGGCTGGCCCACGATGATTTCTTTCACCCCGTTCAGCCCGCTGTCCTTCAGTACGAGCGGGATGTTCAGGTTCGGGTAGTCGGCCGCGGCCTGCTCCACGGTCATCTTGTTGTAGTTCTTTTCGCGCTCACGCAAAGCCACGCGGCTGCGGGAGGCTTTGGCGAGGCGGGTTTCGATGCGGGTAACGGCGGCGGCGTTTTTCTCGGCCGTGGCCTGGTCGTCGCCCAGCATCTTGAACACGTTCACCTGATACGTCTGGTAGGCCGTGCGAATGGCTTTCGAGCGGGCATCATCCTTCAGGTAGTAGTCGCGGTCGGGCAGCGTGAGGCCGCCCTGGCCCATGCGCACAGCATACTGCGTGCTGTTCTTGCTGTCCTGGCTCACGCCGAAGCCGTACCAGCCGGTCCCGAACGAGCGCGGGTCGGCCAGGTAGTGCTGCATGGTGGGCAGGTCGTTGATGGCGGCAATCTGGTTGAGGCGCGGCTGCAAATACTTCAGGCCGGCTTTTTCGATGGCCACCGAATCCATGGCGGCGGCGTAGAAGTCGCCCACTTTCTGGAGGTTGGTGCCGGGCTTGGCCATGCGGTCGTTGGCGGCTTTCTCCAGAATGCGGCGCTCAATGGCCTGGTTGCGGTCGGCCAGCTCGTTGAACGCGCCCCAGCGGGTTTCGGCGGCCGGAATGGGGTTGTTTTTCAGCCAGGTGCCCGAGGCAAACTGGAAGAAGTTGTCGCAGGGCGACACCGACTTATCCATATTGGCCAGCGAAATACCGGTACCCGACTGGCCCACGGTGGCCGGCACGGTGGTTTTGTGCTTGCCGTCGCTGCCCGACTTGGTTTTGATTTTGGTCTGGGCCTGCGCCGCACCGGCGGCCAGGGCCAGCACCGCCGCCGACAGCGCCACGCGGCCAGCAAAGGAATGGTTGGACATAATGAATTGAGCGGAGAAAGTATTAGACACACAAAAGAACGTCATGCTGAGCGCGGTCGAGCTACTTCGACTTCGCTCAGCATGACGTTCTAACGTCTGTCCGGGCCGATGCTACCAGATTTTGGAGCGGTCGGCTGAGGCGCGCATCATCTTGTTGCCGTCCTGGCAACCGAAGGCTTTGTAGAACTCGGGCATGTTCATCAGCGGGCCGTTGGTGCGGAATTGGGCCGGCGAGTGCGGGTCGACCTGCACCTGCTGGCGCAGGTACTCGGGCCGGGCATTGGTGCGCCAGATTTGGGCATAAGCCAGGAAGAAGCGCTGCTCCGGCGTGAATCCGTCGATTTTCGCCTGCGCCTTAGCCTGCGGGGTTTTCTCAAATGCCTGGTAGGCAATGGTCAGACCACCGAGGTCGGCGAGGTTTTCACCCATGGTCAGCTTGCCGTTCACATGCACCGAATCCAGCGGCGTGAAGGCGTCGTACTGCTTGCCCACGATGGCCGCTTTGGCGTTGAACTTGTCGGCATCCTCCTTGGTCCACCAGTCTTTCAGGTTGCCTTCGGAGTTGTACTGGCGGCCCTGGTCATCGAAGCCGTGGGTCATTTCGTGGCCAATCACGGCCCCGATGCCGCCATAGTTCACCGCGTCATCGGCCTTGGGGTCGTAGAACGGGGGCTGCAAAATGCCGGCCGGGAACACGATTTCGTTCATCGGCGGGTTGTAGTAGGCATTCACCGTGGGCGGGGTCATGCCCCACTCGTTGCGGTCAATCGGCTTGCCGAAGTGGCTGATTTCGTCCTTGCTGGCCCACTCACGCGCAGCCAGCAGGTTGTTCAGGTACGACTCGCGCGAGATGGTCAGGGCCGAATAGTCCTTCCACTTGTCGGGGTAGCCAATTTTTACGGTGAAGGCGTTGAGCTTTTTCAGCGCCTCCGTTTTGGTGGCGGCACTCATCCAATCAGTCGCCTTGATGCGCTCGCCGTAGGCCACGCGCAAGTTCTCAATCATCTGCTTGGCGCGGGCCTTGGCGGCGGGCGAGAAAGCCTTGTCCACGTACAACTGGCCGAAAGCCTCGCCCAGGGCGCGGTCCGTCGAGCCCAGCATGCGCTTCCAGCGCGGCTGCTGTTTCTTAGCCCCACTCAGCACCTGCGAGAACTTAAAGCCTTCGTCGCCGAAAGCTTTGGGCAGGGCGGGCGTTACGCTCGTTACCAAATGGAAACGCAGGTACTGCTTCTGGTCGGCAATGGGCTCCTCCTTGAGCATGGCGCTCACTTCCCTGAGGAAATCGGGCTGGCCGACGATAACCTCTTTGGCCGCGCCCAGGCCGTTTTCCTTCAGCGTGAGTGGCAGGGCCAGGTTGGGGTAAGCGGCGTCGGCCTCGGCCAGCGTCATCTTATTGTAGTTGGCGTAGGGGTCGCGCAGGTCCACGCGGCCTTTGCTGGCTTTGGCCAGGCGGGTCTCGATGCGGGTAACGGTGGCCGCGTTGGCTTTCGCCGTGGCCTCGTTGTCGCCGAGCATCTTGAAGGTGTTCACCAGATACGTGTCGTAGGCCGTGCGAATGGCTTTCGAGCGGGCATCGTCCTTCAGGTAGTAGTCGCGGTCGGGCAGCGAGAGGCCGCCCTGGCCCATCTGCACGGCGTACTGGGAACTGATTTTATCGTCCTGCCCCACGCCCATACCGTACCACACGCTGCCCGTATGGGCCTTGGGGTCGGCGAGGAAGCGCTGCATTTCGCCCAAATCCTTGATGGCCGCGATGCGGTTCAGGTGCGGCTGCAGGTACTTGAGGCTGGCAGCCTCAATGGCGGCCGAGTCCATGGCCGAGGCATAGAAGTCGCCTACTTTCTGCGCATTCGAGCCCTTGGGGGCCTTGGCGGCATTCTTGGCGGCATCGTTCAGAATGGCGCGCAGGGTGGCGTTGTTGTGGTCGGCCAGCTCGTTGAACGCGCCCCAGCGCGACTCAGCGGCCGGAATCGGGTTGTTTTTGAGCCAGTTGCCCGAGGCGTAGTGGAAGAAGTCCTCGCAGGGCTTCACCGACGGGTCGATGTTGGCGATGTTGATGCCGACGCCTTTCTGAGGGGGCGTGGGGGCGGTTTTGGCGGGTGGGCCGGCGGCTACTACCGCAGCAGCGCTGCCCAGGCCGAGAGCGGCCAGACTCAGCCGCCGCACAAGAGAAGTTGAAAACATGAAGAGAAGTGTTGGGTTGGGAGTTGAAGCCGTGAAGGTACAGACGCCGGCCAAACGGAGCGGTTGCACCAGCGCCGCAAAGATTGGCACAGGTTTCGGAAAATTGGCGCGGGCTGCATCCGGCGGGGGAGTTTGTCGCTTTGCGCCCTCCCCCGCCCGTAACTTGCGCCCTATGCCGCTCTACAACCGCCGTCCCGAACCAGTGCCCCAGCCTGCCCCCGCCCCGCTGGGCCTGGCCGAGCTGCTGAGCTACGTGCGCCTGGCCCTGCAGCAGCAACTGGCCGACTCCTACTGGGTGGTGGCCGAAGTTTCCGACCTCACGCTGCCCCGCTTCGCCGGCGCGCACTGCTACCTCACCCTCACCGAGCAAGGCACCGACAGCCGCGGGATGCCCATGAAGGCGCAGGCCCGCGCCACGCTCTGGAGCCAGCGCTACCAGCAGCTGGCCCCCGCGTTTGAGCGCGCCACCGGCCAGCCGCTGCGCACCGGCCTCAAGCTGCTGCTGCGGGTGCAGGTGCGCTTCCACGAGCAGTATGGCCTGAGCCTCGACGTGGTGGCCATCGACCCGAGCTACACCGTGGGCGAGCTGGCCCTGCTGCGCATGAGAACATTGCGCCAGCTGGAAGAAAAAGGCCTACTGGAACGTCAGAAGCAGCTCCTGCTGCCGCTGGCCCCGCAGCGGCTGGCCGTTATTTCGTCGCCCACGGCGGCGGGTTTTCAGGATTTTGTGCAGCAATTGCAGGAAGCGCCGTATGATTTTGCGCTCACGCTATTTCCGGCAATTATGCAGGGCGATGATTCCCCGGCCAGCATCCGGGCGGCGCTGGATGGCATTCGCGCGCGGCGCGGGCAGTTCGATGCCGTGGTGCTCATCCGGGGCGGCGGTAGCCGCACCGATTTGCTGGCCTTTGATGAATATGGCCTTGCGGCGGCCGTAGGCGCGTTTCCGCTGCCGGTGCTCACGGGCATCGGTCACGAGCGCGACGAAGCCCTGGTGGACCTCACCGCCCACCGCGCCCTGAAAACCCCCACCGCCGTGGCCGCCTTTCTGGTCGAGCGCCTGGCCCGCCTCGAAGCGGCCGTGCTGGGCCTGGGCGAGCAGGTAGTGGCCCTGGCCCGCCGCCAGCTTGCCCAAGGTCACGCCCGCCTCGACCAGCTCAGCGGCCGCAGCCGCTACGCCGCCCACCGCCAACTCGACGCCGCCCGCGATGCCCTGCGCACCCGCGCCCACCAAGCCACCCTAGCCCCGCGCGAGCAGCTGCGGCAATTGGCTGTGGGCCTCGGACGCTTCCGGCACCAACTGCCCCGCGCCGCCCGCCGCACCCTGGCCCGCGAGCAGCGTGGCCTGCGCCAGCGCGGCCGGCTGCTGCTGCGGCGCTTCGGGCGGCACCACCAGCGGCGGCGCGAGGCCCTGCTGCGCCAGCGCTACCTGCTGCAGCTGGCCCTAGAGCGCCAGCTGCACCGCGCCGAGCTGCGCCTCTGCCAACTGGCCGCTCATCACAAGCCATTGGCCACGCGCAAGCTCCCAAGCCAGCCAGCTACCGGCCAATCAAACAGCTAATTTTTTTATAGACAACTGCATTACATGACTTACCGCGAAGCCATTGAGGAGCTTGAAACCATTCTCCGCGCCCTGGAAACCGATGCCGTGGACGTGGACGACCTCACCGCCCGCGTGGAGCGCTCGGCCGAGCTTATCCGCCTGTGCCGCCACAAGTTGCGCCACGCCGAAGCGTCGCTTGACCGCGTGTTTGACACGCTCGACGAAGAGGAAGAAGCCGAAGAGCCCGCCGACCTGGAGGCAGAGGAAGAAGAAAGCGACGACGAGGACGAACATGACCACCTGCCCGGCGGCCCTGGCCGGGGCTGGTAAATATTCCCGGACGCTGGTGCCATTATTCGGGCACACCGCTATATTTGACATTCCCATCCAATGAAAACTTCTTTTGTTTCAATTTTATTTTAATAGCCCCCCTGTATGTCATTTAATGGAAGCGAAAGCCGGGCGATTGACCCCGACAAAGCCCGCGAATGGACCAAAAGCTTCCGCGAAGCACATCCGGGAGAAATCATCGCCCATTTTTTTGGCCGCGACATCCTGACGGAAATTCTCAACCAGAAAGACTGCCAGGGTATTCGCTTTTACTATGGCTCGGATGGCGGCGTGCCGCAGCTGATAGCGGTGGGAGCCGATAGCGAAGAAAACGACCAGCTGAGCGACAACCGCATCGTGGCCGATGAATCCTGCCCCTGCCCAAGCTCTTGCAGCCAGCCCAACATCCTTAATAGCTAGCGCTGCTTTCTTACTACTTCACCGGCTGCTGCATATCATGAGTTTTGAGCAATTTGAGGCAATTGTGTGGTGGCTGGTAGCGGTGATGCAGTTCAGCATTCTGGTGCCGATGGCAGTGGTATGGTGGGGGCAACGCCATTTTTCGGCCCCGGTGAAAATGCTCAGTTGGTACGTGTATATATCGGCTTTCTTCTCACTCGGTGCCCGGCTATCCGCCATTTACCTGCACAACAACCTCTTCTTTCTAATCGGATTCAACATCGCCAAGGTGCTGCTGCTCGCGGCGGTGTACCGACTGGTGCTAACGGCTCCCCGCACGCGGTGGGTACTAGCCATTGCCACGCTGGCAGCGCTTGGCGTGGTGGCGGCTTCTTTTGCCCTGGGCGTGCCGCGCGCCGTGACGGTGAGCCGGGTGGTGCAATGTGCGCTGCTGGCAGGCTTTGCGCTGGCCTACTTGGAGCAAGGGCTGAATCGGACCGACAGCGGCAAGTTCAGCGGCGACCCCATCTGGCTTTTGAGCGTGGGCCAGCTCATTTATTCGGCCACTACCGTTTCTACTTTTAGCATTGAAATAGTAACGTTGTTTGAGGGGTCAATATTTAATACGTTTTCAGCCCTTTCTTTTTCGCTTGCTTCCTTGGTGTTCAACTATTTTCTTACGCTGGCTTTTCTGCGAGCTACGCCCGATATTCCGGTTCGGATAGCAGTTGCCAGCACCGAGAGCCGGTTGGTTGCTTCCTGAATTCATCCCTGCCAAAGCGGGGCAATGCCTTGCAAATGCCCGCCACTGCCGCCACCGTAACCTGAACCGTCTGCCCTACGCCATACTTCTGACTACTCCCGGATATCTTACCAGAAATATCCTTTTTCTTTCTTTTGCGTGCCCTCTCTGCCGGGCACCTTCATGTGACTAATCTTTTACCGTTGCTACTCCTCACTCCTACATTGCTCTTGCTGGTGCTTGGGCTGGTGTGGTTTGTGGTGCGGTACCAACGCGGGCAGCTGCGGCAGCAGCAGGAGCTGGTGCAGGTGCAGGAGGCCGCGCAGCAGCAGGCGCTGGCCGCCGCGCTGGTGGCCCAGGAAGACGAGCGCCAGCGCATTGCCGCCGAGCTGCACGATGGCGTGGGCACCATTCTGGCCCTGGCCAAGCTGCACCTGTACGCGCCCGGCAGCCAGCCCTCGCCCGAGGCCAGCGCGCTTATCGACCAGGCCGTGGCCGAAGTGCGCCGCATTTCGCGCAACCTCCAGCCGGCCACGCTGCAGCAGCTGGGCCTGGCCCAGGCGCTGCGGGCGCTGGTGCAGGCCGTGCCCACCGATAACGGCCCCGACGTGCGCCTGGAGCAGGAAGGCCCGCTGGGCCGGCTCATTCCGCCGCACGAGCTGATGGTGTACCGCATTGCCCAGGAGCTGCTTACCAACGGCCTGCTGCACGCCGAGGCAGCGCACATCGTGCTGCACGTAGCCACCGTGCCGGGCCTGCTCACCCTCATTTATTCCGACGACGGCCAGGGCTTCGACCTCGCGGCCCTGGAAGAGCTGCCCCCCCCCGGCCCCCACGGCCAGCCCGTGGGCATGGGCCTCATCAACCTGCGCAGCCGCGTGGCGGTGCTGGGCGGCCAGCTGCATTATCACTCTGAGCCCGGCGTGGGTACCCGCGTCGAGGCCGTACTGCCCGTCACGCTGTTGCCGGCGGGCACGCCAACCCCTTCTTTTTCCCTTAACTCATGACCGCCATTTCCGCTTCCGCAGCCGGGCCCGTTCCCGTACGCCTGGCAATCGTCGACGACCACATTCTCTTCCGCAAAGGCTTGCGGGCCTTGCTCAGCGGCTATGCCGGCATTGAGGTGGTGTGCGAGGCCGGCAACGGCCAGGAGCTGCTTGAACTACTGGACCAGGGCAGCAACCCCAACGTGATTCTGATGGACATGCAGATGCCCATTCTCGACGGCCTGCAAACCACCCGCCTGCTGCGCACCCAGTTTCCGGCGGTGCGCGTGGTCATCATCTCCATGCACGACGACCCTTCCCTGGTGAGCACCGTGCTGGCCGAGGGCGCGCACAGCTACCTGGTCAAAAACACCTCGCCCGAGGAAATGCGCAGCGCCGTGCTGGCCGCTGCCGCTGCCGGTACGCGCGCTTAAGCGTCCCCCTTACCAACACAAAAGAGCGCGCTTCCTGCCAAGCAGGAAGCGCGCTCTTTTGTGTTGCTGAAATGCTTCGCGAAGGATTACAGCGTGGCCGAGAGCCCCACGGTGAAGGTCCGGCCGCGGTTGAAGTAGCCTGCCAACAGCGATGGGTTGGTGGCCGAAGTGCTGGCGGGTACATCAGTGATGTAGAACTCGTTGAGCACGTTGAGTACAGAGCCCTTGATGCCCAGACGGACTTTGTCGCCGAACAGGCGCTTGGGCAGGTCGTAGCCCAGGTGCAAGTCGAGGTTGCGCGAGGTGGGCACGCGGTAGGTGTCGGTGCGGCTGGCTTCGTTGAGGAGAGTTACTGGGTCGAAGCCGGCGTAATACTTGGTGAACAGCAGGAACGAAGGACGCACATAGAAGTTATTGAACGGCTCGTAGCGCAGGCCAATCTGGAACTGGTTCTGGGCGGCGTCGCCTACGTGCACGCCTTTGAGGTAGATGGGCTGGTCGGGGGCACCTACCTGCACGTTGTTTACGTCAAACTGGTTGACCACGCCGTTGCCGGCCCAGCGCCAGTCGCCGAGGCTGATGGCGGCATTGAGCTGCAGCCGGCGGCTGATTTCCTGGGCCACGCTCAATTCGATGCCCATGTGGCGCGCATCCACGTTGCGCACGTTGTTGGAAACGGCCGCATCGCCGGTGCCGCTGATGGAGTTGCTGGTTTTATTGGTCCAGTAGGTATAGTAAGCGTTAAGGGTTACTTTCAGACTGGGGTAGGTGATGCCGTAGCCCAGTTCAAACGAGGTAATGCCTTCGTTGCGGATGTCGCTGTACTTCTGCCCGGTGTTGCTGAATACAAACTGGTAGAACGGCACCTTGCTGTTGTAGCCCACGTTGGCAAACAGGTTGTCGTGCTCCGTCAGGTTGTAGTTGGCCCCGGCTTTCACGCTGTAGCCGGTGATGTTGACCCAGTCGCCTTCAAGGTAGTGGCCGTCGGCATTGGTATAGCTCCGGCCGTTCACCACTAGGGGCGTTGCGCCGAAAGGCACGTCGTAGCTCTTGCCATCCACGGTTACCTGCTTGGCCTGGAAGTAGTCGATGCGGGCGTAGCTGATGCGCGAAACCGTGCCGCTGACCACCGCAGAGAGCAGTGGCGTTTTGTATTCGAGCTGGCCGTAGCCGCCCAGCCACCCCGTCTTGCTGTCGTTGTAGAAGCCAAACTTGTCGCCCACCCGCAGGCGGGTGTTGGCATCGGCGTTGCGGTTGATGCTGTTGCCGGAGCCCGTGGCGTAATCGCCGCCCAGCAGGTCCCGCACTTCGCGGTAGTGCTTGCCGTAGTAGTAGCGGGCATCCACGCCGGCCGATAGCGTGAGGCTGGGCTTGAGCAGGAAGTCGAACCCGGAAACCACGCCGTACCAGCTGTGCGAGTTCACATTGTTAGCCAGAAACTGCGTGGACTGGCGCTGGCCGTCGGCCTTCACGTTTTTGTAGTTGGTGTCGTACACTTTCTGGATGTCGTCCTGACCCGCCGGGTCCACAGGTAACGTGCTCGACGTGCCTGCACCCTGCGAGCCCCCGCCCGTGCCTTTGGAGGCGTAGAGAACCGTGGAGACGAACAGCCGGTCGGTCACGTTCCAGAAGTGGTTGAGGTTGACCTGCGGCTTGAAGAAATAGTTTACCCGCTCGTTCACCACTTCCTGGCCGTTGCTGATGCGGTTGCCGGCGGCATCCAGCGTGTAGCGGTCCAGGTAGCCCCAGCCCTTATTGTACTTGAAGCCTTTGTCGCCGGGCGATACGGGCGTAGCACCCAACTCCCGGGCCTTGTCGTTAGAATACGTCCCAATCTTCTCGCCGAAGGGAATGCGCTGGCCGTGGCTCTGGGGCGAGCCCATGCCCGTGAGCGACAGCGTGTGCTTGCCCATGCGCTTGCTCACGGTGCCGAAAAAGGTCCAGGCATCGTCAAACGTCTTGTCAACCCAGCCGTCCTGGGTGCGGCGCGCGCCGTAGGCCGTCACGGCCCAGTCGCCCTTCAACTGGCCGCTGCTGAGCATGAGCGAGTATTTCTGGTAGTTGTTCGAGCCGCCTTCCACGCGGGCCACCACCGAGCGCTTGTCGTCGAAGCCCTTGGTGAGCACGTTGATGGTGCCGCCCACGGAAGGCACGGTGATTTTGGAGGCCGAAAGGCCGCGCTGAACCTGCAGGGACTTGGTCACATCGCCCAGGTCCCAGTTCGACCAGTACACCTGGCCGTTTTCCATGTCGTTTACAGGCACGCCGTTGATGAGCACGGCCACGTTGCGCTGGTCGAAGCCGCGCACGTTGATGCGGGAGTCGCCGGTGCCGCCGCCCGCGCCCTGGGTGGCGTACACGCCGGGCGTCTCGTTGAGAATCATCGGCAGGTCGCGGTTGGATAGGGTTTCGCGCAGCTTCACCTCGTTCACGGCCGCAAAGGCCACGGGCGTTTCGCGCTCCTGGGCCTGGCTGGCCACCACCTGCACCTCGTCGAGGCTGGCGTTGTCGGAGGCCAGGGAGAAGGAAGCCACCACGCTTTGGCCCGAGATTTTGACTGTTTGGGTGGTCGGCTTGTAGCCGATGAAGCTGGCCTGCACCGTGTAGCTGCCGGCGGGCAGGTTGCTTACTTTGTAGCTGCCGTCGGCATCGGCCCCGGCCCCGGTGCTTTTGCCGTTGCCGGTTACCTGCACGGTAGCGCCGGGCAGGGTTTCGCCGGTCACCTTATCAAGCACGCGCCCGCGAATGGAAAACGTGGTTTGGGCCAGCGCTGGCAGGGTAAGCAGAACGGCTAAAAGAGCAGTAACAAATTGCTTCATACCTATTTAAATACTCCCCGGCACATTCCGGGACAACAAATATACTGATTAGCCGGGGTCGGTAGTAGTGTACCGCCTGTAAAGGTTTGGTGAAGAAAAAAAAGCATGCTCCCAGGCCGAACTCGGCAAGGGCCAGCAGCGCCCCGCGGGGCCACTGATTTGGATTACCCGGCGGGTGCCCTAGGTTTGCACGCTGCTGCCCATCCTTCCCCGTTATTCTTCTTTCCGAATGTCCTTTCCATTCTCATTCTTTGGCCGGCGCGTTTGGCGGCGGGGGCTGTGCCTGCTGCTGCTGGCCCTTTGCAGCCGGCCGGCCCTGGCCCAGGTTTATTATGTCGACATCAATCAGCAGACTTTAAGCCTGCCCGAACGCGCCGTGTATGTAGAGCAGGTGCTGGATGGGCGGGCCGGCAGCCCGGCGCTGGGCCTGATTTATACCGGGCTTCACGACAAGCAGGTACCCGCGCTTTTTCGCACCGGGCTCGAACAAGAGCTGACCGCCTGGCTCCGGCGCGAGCTGCCCGCGCGCCCCACCGACCGCCCCCTGGTACTGTGCGTGCGGCAGCTGCTGGTGAACGAGGAAATGAAGGGCCTGATGCGCAGCACCAGTTCCAGCGCCGCGCTGGTGGCCGACGTTTATGCCCGCTTGCCCGATGGCTACCACTTCGTGCAAACCGTGACGGGCAAAACCAGCAGCCACGGCATGACCCTCAACACCGACCACTCCCACAACCTGGCGCAAATAATGCAAGCCGGGCTGTCGGAGCTGGCGGCCGCCAACTGGGCACTGGCCGCCAAGCGCCCGGCCCGCGCCCTCGGCCAGCTAAAAGCCGACAAGCCGGCCGGCAAAGCCCAGCCCACGATTCTGCGGGCCGCTATGCCCCGCAAAGGCGTTTACCATTCCTTCCAGCAGTTTGTAGCAAATCAGCCCGATACCGTTTCGGTGGTGCGGGTCGATACACTGGCGGCCAGCACGGTTTCCACTCTGTTCGACCCTAACGCCACCCCCAACAGCGTGGCCGAATGGAAAGGCACCTGCCTGCTGCGGGCCAAGGTGTATGATGCCAGCGGCACCCGGGTGCCGCCCCGCGACGTTTGGGGGTTTTCGGATGGCCGGCACGCCTACATCTCTCAGCTCAATAATTTCCGGCTGCTGACGCGCCAAAACGGCTACTTCACCTTTGTGGGCACGGCTCCTGTTGATGCCACCGCCGAAGGCCAGCGGGCGCAGCGCACGGCCATTGGGGGTGCCGTGGGCGGCGCGTATGCCGGCCAGCTGGGCAATACCGGCATGCCGGTGGCCTATGCCCTGAACTGCGGCAGCGGCAGCGTTTCGCAATATCCATTCCCTGGGCAGCCGCAACGGCCCGATACGGCTTTCCTGTACGTGTACCGGCCGCCGGGCGGGCCGGCCACGCCCCGGCGCATCCTGCTCAACGACCACGAAGTGGGACAGCTGCGCCCCGGCGAATTTCTGGAGTTGAGCTGGCCGCATACCGGGCGGGTGCTGCGGCTCAGCGTAGACCTGGCCAGCGGGCCGGCACTCTTGGCCGTGCCCAGTGGCGTCACGGCCAACTACGTGAAGCTGGTGGCCGGCGCGGCGCGCACGCCCTGGCAGTGGATGCCCGCCAAACAGGGCGAGGCGGAAGTGGATGCGTTGGAAAGGCCCGGCAAGTAGTCCGGGCGCTACGCCAGCTCCACGGCCGGGTCCCAGAGCAGTTTGTCAAAATCGAGCACGCGGTCGGCATCCACGCGCACGCCTTCGGCTTCCAGGGCCTCCTGCATGGCGGTGGGCGTGGCAAAGTGCAGGCGCCCGGTGAGATGGCCCAGGCGGTTGACCACGCGGTGGGCGGGCACGTACTGGTCGGCGGTGTGGGCGGCCATCATGGCGTAGCCCACGGTGCGGGCCCCGTGGCGCGCCCCGAGGTAGTGCGCAATGGTGCCGTAGGTACTCACGCGGCCAGCCGGAATGAGACGCACCACTTCGTGCACGTCCTGAAAAAAATTGCGCGGCTCGGGCGCGGCGGGGGCGGTTGGCTTCATCGGGGCGAAGATAGTTTCGGTCAGGGTGATGCCAGCTTACGTCTATTTCGGGGCCGAGCAAGCAACCTTTTGGCCGAAATTTGCACTATGTCCATTCGGACCGACCAGAGCCGAGGCATTGCGTCCCCGCTCGGTTGGCCACCGGGAGGCTGTCGGCCTTTCCCAAACATCCGACGCCCGCCGCACGTTCTTGCTTACTATGCCATTGGAAACCAACACCGCTGCCCCGCCCAAAGCCTGGGACACTACCACCACGACGCCTACGCCACCCCCGTCCCCTGAGCCTGCGCCCCGCCCGGCCCCCTCGGGCAAGCGCGGCTGGCTGGGCTGGCTGATAGCAGCCCTGATTATTGGCGGCATGGCCTGGGCAAAGATGAAGTATTTCCCCAGCCCCACGACCGGCGAGAAGGGCGGCAAGGGCGGCGCGGCCGGAGCCAAAGGCGGCAAGGGCGGCGGCGCGGGTGGCCCCGGTGCCAAAGTCCCGGTGCAGGTGTACGTGGTAGTCGCCACGCGCCTCTCCGACCAGGTGGCTGCCACCGGCTCCATCATCGCCGACGAGTCGGTGACTATCCAGAGCGAGATTTCAGGCAAGATTACCAGCCTCAACATCCAGGAAGGCAAGCCGGTACGCAAGGGCCAGCTGCTGTTCACCATCAACGCGGCCGACGTGCAGGCCCAGCTGCAAAAGCAGGAATACAACATCCAGCTCTACCGCGACCAGGAGAAGCGCCAGCGCACGCTGCTGGCCAAAGAGTACATCAGCCGGCAGGAATACGAGCAGAGCAACAATGCCCTGCTCACGGCCCAAGCCGACCTCGCCGCCCTGCGCGTGAACCTGCAAAAAGCCTACGTGCGGGCTCCCTTCGATGGCATTCTGGGGCTACGCAACACCTCGGTGGGCGCGTATGTATCGCCGGGCACGGCCATCACCACGCTCTCGCGGGTGCAGCCGGTGAAGGTTGATTTTAACGTGCCGAGCCGCTTCGCGCAATCGGTACGGGTGGGTGACCCGGTGCTGGTGACCGACGAGGCCACGACCCAGAAAATCGAGGCCAAAGTATACGCCATCAACCCCCAGATTGACCCGGTGTCGCGCACGCTGCCGGTGCGGGCCATCTACGCCAACAAAAACATGGAGCTGCGCCCCGGCGGCTTCGTGAAAGTGAACCTGGAACTGGGCGAAACCGCCGAGGCCCTGCAAATTCCGACCGAGGCCGTGGTGCCGGTGGCCAGCGGCTACACCGTGTTCACGGTGAAGAACGGCAAGGCCGCCATCCAGCCGGTGAACATCGGCGTGCGTTCGGACAAGGTTATTCAGATTACCAAGGGCCTGGCCGTGGGCGATACCATTATCCGCACCGGTATTCTATCGGTGAAAGCCGGGGACCGGGTGAGCGTTCAGAAGTAAGATTTCATCGATAGCTGTCTGTCATCCTGAGTGAGCAGCGCGAAGGACCTTATCACCGCTGAACAATTTGCAGTAATCAAGAAAAGCAGATGTGATGAGGTCCTTCGTACTGCTCAGGATGACAGGCGAATATCAGCTATAGTCCAAACTAAAAAATGAGCCTTTCCTCCGTCAGTATTAACCGGCCGGTGCTTGCCATTGTGATGAGCCTGCTCATCGTGATTTTTGGCGCCATCGGTTTCCGCTCGCTCGCCATCCGCGAGTACCCGAGCGTGGACCCGCCCATCATCACGGTGCAAACGAGCTACACCGGGGCCTCGGCCGACGTTATCCAAAGCCAGATAACCGAGCCGCTCGAAGAAGGCATCAACGGCATCGCGGGTATTCGAAACCTGTCGAGCACCAGCCGCGACGGGGCCAGCACCATCACCGTTGAGTTTGACCTCGGCGTAGACCTGGAGGCCGCCGCCAATGACGTGCGCGACAAGGTATCGAGCGCCCAGGGCCGCCTGCCGCGCGACGTGGACCCGCCCACCGTGAGCAAGGCCAACGCCGACTCCTCCCCCATCATCCTCAGTTACTTAAGCAGTTCTTCGCGCACCCTGCTGGAACTGACCGACTACGCCAACAACGTGCTCAAGGAGCGCCTCCAGACCATCCCCGGCGTAAGTGAAATCCGGGTCTGGGGAGAGCGCAAGTATTCGATGCGCCTCTGGCTCGACCCCGTGAAAATGGCTGCCCTCGGCATCTCGCCGGTGGACGTGCAGCAGGCCCTGGCCCGCGAAAACGTGGAATTGCCCAGCGGCGCGGTGCAGGGCCAGAGCACCCAACTCTCGCTCCGCACCATGGGCCGCCTGGCCTCGGTGGAGGACTTCAACAACCTGATTATCCGCAACGACCCGACTTCGCTGGTGCGCATGACGGACGTGGGCTACGCCGAGCTGTACCCCGAAAACGACCAGACCATCCTGCGCCGCAACGGCATCCCGATGGTGGCCGTGATGGCCATTCCGCAGCCCGGCGTGAACCAGATTGCCATCACCGACGAGTTCAACAAGCGCATGAAACAATACCAGAACGACCTTCCCAAGGATTTGAAGGTGAGCACTGGTTTTGACAATTCGGTGTTTATTCGGGCCTCGATTGCGGAGGTGGAGGACACGATTCTGGAAGCGTTTGTGCTGGTGGTGGTCGTGATTTTCCTGTTCCTGCGCGACTGGCGCTCCACGCTCATTCCCGTAGTGGCCATTCCGGTGTCGCTGATTGGTATCTTCTTCGTGATGTACCTGATGGACTTCACCATCAACGTGCTGACGCTGCTGGCTATTGTACTGGCCATCAGCTTGGTGGTTGACGACGCCATTGTGGTACTGGAAAATATCTACAGCCGGATTGAGGAAGGGGAAAGCCCGCTGGAGGCAGCCAAGAATGGCTCCCAGGAAATCCTCATGGCGGTGGTTTCCACCACGGTTGTGCTGGCGGCAGTGTTTCTGCCGGTGGTGTTCCTGTCGGGCATCACGGGCCGGCTGTTCCGCGAGTTTGGGA
>JAQBNT010000075.1 GCA_028288445.1 Hymenobacter sp.
CCCATTGCCCGCCTCGCCCAGCTGGCCCGCGCCATTGGTATTCACCTCATCGTGGCCACCCAGCGTCCCTCGGTGAACGTGATTACCGGCATCATCAAGGCCAACTTCCCCTGCCGGATTTCCTTCAAGGTGACCAGCAAAATCGACTCCCGCACCATCCTGGACACCGGCGGGGCCGACCAGCTCATCGGCCAGGGTGACATGCTGTTCTCGGCCGGCTCGGACCTGATTCGGGTACAGTGCGCCTTCATCGACACGCCGGAGGTAGACCGCGTCTGCGACTTCATCGGCGAGCAGCAGGGCTATTCTGATGCCTACCTGCTACCCGAAGTAGCCGGGGCCGACGGCGACGCCGGCAGCGGCAACGAGGAAATGGACCCTTCCGAGCGCGACTCCATGTTTGAGGATGCGGCCCGCTGCATCGTGCTGCACCAGCAGGGCAGCACCAGCCTGCTCCAGCGCAAGCTCAAGCTGGGCTACAACCGCGCCGGCCGTCTCATCGACCAGCTCCAGCACGCCGGCATCGTGGGACCATTCGAGGGCAGCAAGGCGCGTGATGTGCTTATCCCCGACGAATACCAGTTGGAACAGCTGCTCAACTCAATGAAATAACCCCAACCAGTAGCGTAAGCCGAAGCTTACGCTACTTTTTTTGCCTTCATTCATACTTCATTGGCAAACTGGCCGGACGTTTGTTAACCAATTCCCGTATCAGGCATTCCAAGCGAGGCTCCTGCGCCTCTTGACCCTTACTCCCTAAATGAAAAAGACCCTCTCCCTGCTGATGTTCGCGGCTACGCTGGCCCTGCCCGCCGCCGCCCAGCAAGACCCCAAAGCCGGTAAAATCCTCGACCAGATGAGCGCCAAATACCAGGCGCTGAAAGCATTCCAGGCTACGTTCACTCAGACGCTGGAAAACCCCAGCGCCAAGGTGAAGCAAAACATCAACGGCGACATTGTGGTGAGCGGCCAGAAGTTCCGCCTCAAAATCAGCGGCCAGGAAGTCATCAACGACGGTAAAACCACCTGGACCTATCTGAAGAACGAAAACGAGGTGAACATCTCCGATTCGGACCCGGACTCGCAGGAAATGTCGCCCTCCCAGATTTACACGATGTATAAGAAGGGCTACAAGTACACCTACGTGCAGCAGGTGACTGAAAGCGGCGAGCCGCTCGACGTGATTGAGCTGGCCCCCGAAAACCGCCAGAATGACGTGTTCAAAGTGCGGCTGAAGGTGCGCAAAAAGGATGCCTCGGTGAAAAGCTGGCAGATGTTCAAGAAAAACGGCAACCAGTACACCTTCCTCATCAAAAACTTCAAGCCCAACCCGCCCACCGATGCCGGTACGTTTGCCTTTGACAAGGCCAAGTACAAAGGCGTGAAGGTGGTGGACCTGCGCTAATTCCCGGAAATAACATGATTTGAGGAACGGCCCGCCCCGAAAGAGGCGGGCCGTTTTACATTTGCCCCATGCGCGAAGATTTCTACCACTACGTCTGGCAGCACCAGTATTTTGATAAAGCTGACCTGCGCACGGCCGACGGCGAGGAAATCCAGGTGCTGAAACCTGGCCACCGCAACGCCGATGCCGGCCCCGATTTTCTGAATGCCCGCCTGCGCGTGGGTGACGTGGAGTGGAATGGCGCGGTGGAAATCCACCTCCGCGCCTCCGATTGGACCCGGCATAATCATCAAATTGACCCCAAGTACGACCAGGTAATTCTGCACGTAGTGGGCCAGCACGATGCCGACGTGGCCCGCACCAACGGCAGCCTGATTCCCGCGCTGGCCCTGCAAACCCGCCTCGCCCCCGAGCTGCTGGTCCGCTACCAAGCCCTGGTAGATGCGCCCGCCGCCGCGCCCTTGCCCTGCGCCCCGCTGCTGAACATGGTGCCCGAAATCACGCGCATGATGATGGCCGAGCGGGCCTTGCTGGAGCGGGTAGAACGCAAGGCCGACGACGTGATGGCCCTGCACCAGCACCTCGGCCAGGACTGGGAAGCCACCGCTTACCACGCGCTGATGGCGGCTTTCGGCTTCCAGAAAAACAGCGAGCCGCTGGCCCGCCTGGCCAAAGCCCTGCCGCTGGCCGTGCTGCGCCGCCACCGCCACGACCAGCGCCAACTCGAAGCCCTGCTGTTCGGGCAAGCCGGATTCCTGGTTGAAAATGAAGAAACTGCCGCCGATGACTACATCCGGGACTTGAGGCAGGAATACGAGTTTCTGCGGCACAAATACAGTCTGGCAGATGCCGCGCTAGCGGTGCACGAGTGGAACTACCTGCGCCTGCGGCCGGCCAATTTTCCGCCCGTGCGGCTGGGCCAGCTGGCGGGCCTGCTCCACACCCGACCGGCTTTGTTCGATGCCTTGCTCACGGCCCAGAGCGTGGCCGCGCTGACGGAATTTTTCCAGGCCCCCGCTCCGGCGTATTGGCGGGCGCACTTCCGGCCCGGGCGGCCGGGCAAGGTGCCGGGCCTGGGCAAAAGCAGCATCGACCTGCTCATCACCAACGTGGTGGTGCCGCTGCGCGTGGCCTATGCCCGCTACGTTGGCAAGCCCGAGGTGATAGAAAGCAGCGTAGCGCTATTGAGTGAGTTGCCGCCCGAGCATAACCAGTACACCGATGTGTACGAGGCCTTGGGCTTCGCCCACCGCACGGCGGCCGACTCGCAGGGCCTGCTGGCGTTGCACAAGAATTATTGCGCCCCGCGCCGCTGCCTCCACTGCGCCGTCGGCAGCCGGCTGGTGCAACAACCCCGCGTGGACCGGTGAAAATAGCACTGGCCATTTTGCTCAACGCGGCCCTGCTGGCCGGGCTGCTGCCGTGGCTGCGGCAGCAGTGGCGCGAGGCCCCGGCCGCTTGGTGGCGGGCCGCGCTGGTGGCGGGCCTGGGCGTGCGCGTAGCCGTGGGCCTGGCGCGCAACTGGCATTTGCAGCTCGATGCCAAGTTCATGAGCGACCTGAGTCAGCCCATCACGGCGCAGCTGTGGGCGCATCCGGCCCAGGCCTGGCAGACGCTCACGCAAGCCGTGACACTCATTCATATCATCAATTATACCGCTGTTTTTCAGGGGTTTTCCAATACCTGGTTCTTCATCAAAGTGCTGGCTTTCCTGAACCTGGCTTCGGGCGGCATGGGTTGGCTGAATGGCTTGTATCTGAGCTTGTTCGCGTTTGTGAGCAGCTGGCAATTGGTACGGGTGCTGGCCCGTGTATTCCCGAATACGCCGGTCGGAGCGGGTGCGGTGGCATTTCTGTTGTGGCCGTCGGTGTGGTTCTGGGCTACGGGGCTGAGCAAGGAATCATTGTTAGTCGGCAGCGGAGCCTGGCTGACGGCGTTGGTGCTGGAACGGCTGTACGGTGCGCCCGAGGGCCGGCCGCCTACCGGCTGGTGGGCCCGGGCCGGCTGGTGGCCAGCGGTGGTCGTGCTGGCTTTTGTCCACTTCAAAATGCGCTACTTTTTTGCTGCGCCACTGCTGGCCGTGCTGGTAGGCATTGCGCTGGTGCGGGGCCTGCAAGTGCTCGGGTTAGCGCGGCCCCGCTGGGCGCAGGCGGTAGCGTTGCTAGCAGTGCTGGGTGCCGGCCTGTGGCTGGCGCAGCAAGTAAGTGTAGCATTCAGCGTGAATAAATTCACCAACCAAGTGGTGCGCGTGTACACCTCCGACCTGCCCAACCTGGTGGGACGGCCTCATTTCGAGTACCCCGATTTGCGTCCCACGCTCGAAAGCGTGCTCAGCTACGCCCCGCTGGCGGTGGCCAACACGCTCCTGCGCCCCTACCTAGGCGAGGCCCGCGACCCGCGCCTGGCCGCCGCCGGGGCCGAGAACCTGCTCTTGCTGGTCCTGCTGATAGTGGCCGCCGTGGGCGCGGTGCGGGGCCGGGCGGGCCATCTGCCGTTTGTGCTGGGGTTGGGGCTAATGATTTTCTGCATCGTGCTGGCTGCTTTGATGGGGCTGACCACGCCCAATCTGGGCTCGCTGCACCGCTACCGCAGCGACCTGATGCCGTATCTGCTGCTGCTGCTGCTGCAAAACGACTACGCGGCGGCCGCGCTGCGGCGGCTTGGGTTTCAGGATAAATAACCATTCGCCCGGCCGGTTCATTCTTCCAAAATAACCCCTGCGGCGCGTGCCGTACCTTTGCACCGTCGGGCGCAGCAGCGGCGCAATTTGCGGCCGGCTGGCCCAGCCTCCCTTATCCGAACTCCCTTCATGGAAAACCCCGTTATCATTCTTGGTGCCCAAACCGTGGGCACCGCCGCCCTCGACGCTTTCCTCTCTAACGACGTGGTCGTGTACTGCATGCTCGACGACGACAAGAACCTGCAAGGCACCGAGCTGCTCGACGTGCCCGTGATGGGCAACACCGACGACGGCGAGCTGCTGAAACTCCTCGGCAAGAAGTGCGAAGTCTTCGTGGCCACCGAAGACACCGCCAGCCGCCGTAGCCTCACCCAGATGCTGCGCACCGAATACGAAGCCGTACCCGTAAACGCCATCCACGAGCGGGCCAGCGTGTCCAATCATGCCACCCTGGGCCACGGCAACTACATCGGCCCCAATGCCGTGGTGGCCGCCACCGCTACCCTCGGCGATGGCTGCCTAGTGGGCGCCAACGCCGTAGTAGAAGCCCGCGCCACCGTGGGCGACTACGCCCAACTGGGCAGCGGTGCCCTGCTCGGAGCCGATACGAAAGTGGGCGAGCAAGCCTTCATCGGGGCCGGCGCGGTAGTGGTAGCCGGCGTGAAAATCGGCGACAAGGCCCGCGTCGGAGCCGGCTCGGTGGTAGTAGCCGATGTGGCTAACGGCCAGACGGTATTCGGCAACCCGGCGGTTAAGGTGTAATTTTTAATGAAAAATGAAGAATGAGGAATGAAGAATTGATGCGGCCTTGGGCGTGTTCAACTCTTTAATTCCTCATTCTTTATTTCTAATTCCTCATTAAGACATGTCGTTTCAGGTTCTTCTTTATTACTGCTATACCCCGCTCGAAAACCCCGAGCAGTTCCGCGATGAGCACCACCGTTTGTGCCTGGCGCTGGATTTGCGCGGCCGCATCATCGTGGCGGCCGAGGGGCTGAACGGTACGGTTTCGGGCACGCGCGAAAGCTGCGCGGCCTACATGGCCGCCGTGAAAGCCGACCCGCGCTTCGCCGCGCTGGAGTTCAAGATTGACGACGTAGAAGCCCACACCTTCCAGAAGCTGCACGTGCGGGTGAAGTCCGAAATCGTGCACAGCAGCCTGCATCACGTGCGGCCGCACGAAAAAACCGGCCAGCACCTCTCGCCCGAAGAATTCAAAGCCCTGAAGGACCGCGACGATGTGGTGGTGGTCGACGTGCGCTCCGATTACGAGTACAACCTCGGCCGCTTTAAAAATGCCGTGACGCTGGACATTGAGAATTTCCGCGACTTCCCCGACCGCGTCGAGCGCCTCAAGGAGTTCAAGGATAAGAAAATTCTGACCTACTGCACCGGCGGCGTGAAGTGCGAAAAAGCCAGTGCCTATCTCTTGGAGCAGGGTTTCGAGAACGTGTACCAACTGCATGGCGGCATCATCAAGTACGGCATCGAGGCCGGGGGTGAGGATTTCGATGGCCAGTGCTACGTGTTCGACAACCGCGTGGCTGTGGACGTAAACCGCGTGAACCCCACCGTGATATCGCGCTGCCACCATTGCCGGCAGCCCAGCGCCCGCCTCATCAACTGCGCTAATCCGCACTGCAACGCCCATCTGCCGCTCTGCGAGGCCTGCGGCGAAACCCTGCAAGGAGCTTGCTCCGACGCCTGTGCAGCCCACCCTGACAAGCGCGTGTACGATGGCACCGGCACCTATCCCAAGCTCAGCAACCATTATAACCCGGCCCAGGGCCTGGCTTCCTACAAAGCCTAAATCTTAGTAGTCGGTTTAAGCAGTCAGTAAGCAGTAATTGCTGTCAGTTGTCTTTTCTTGCCGATTATTTCGCCGTCTGATTTTCGACTACTCAATACCGACCACGATGTCAATTCCCAATTCCGAGCTCATCCTCAATCCCGACGGCAGCATTTACCACCTCAACCTGCTGCCCGACCACATTTCCGACACCATCCTCACCGTGGGCGACCCGGCGCGGGTGGCCCAGGTCAGCCGGCATTTCGATTCCGTTGAGTTCGAAACTACGCACCGCGAATTCGTGACCCATGTGGGCTACTACCGCGGCAAGCGCCTCACCGTGCTCAGCACCGGCATGGGCACCGATAACATCGACATCGTGATGAACGAGCTGGATGCGCTGGTCAATATCGATTTCATGGCCCGCGAGGTGCGCCCCGCTGAGGAGCGCCTGAGCCTGCGCATCATCCGGCTGGGCACCAGCGGCAGCCTGCAGGCCGATGTGCCCATCGGCACCATGCTGGCCACCGAGCACGCCGTGGGCCTCGACAGTCTCATGCAATTCTACCCGCTGATGGAAACCGGCCTCGAAACCGAAGTAGCCACCGAGCTGCAACGGTCGCTGGGTCTGTCCTTCACGCCCTACGTGGTGCGCGGCTCTGACCTGCTGCGCGAGCAGCTGGGCGCGGGTATGACCATGGGCAATACGCTCACCTGCCCCGGTTTCTACGGCCCACAAGGCCGCAGCCTGCGCCTGCCGTTGCGCCAGCCCGATTACATCTCACGCCTCCAGAATTTCCGCCACCAGAGCGGTGAAGGCGAGTTTCGCCTCAGCAATTTCGAGATGGAAACGGCCGGCTATTATTCCCTGGGCCGTCTGCTGGGCCACGAAGTATTGTCGCTGAACGCCATCGTGGCCAACCGTGCCACCGGCGAATTCGCCGAAAATGCCGGTGCCGTGGTCGATGCCATGATTGAGCGCACGCTCCAGCATTTGGTGGCGAAGTAGGCGCGGGAAAACCGCAATAGCGGTACCAGTCAGAACAAACAGAAACGGCCATGCTGAACGCAGCCGAAGCCTCTTTACCGCGCTACTAATCCTTTCAATTGGATTTAGTATTGCGGTAGAGAGGCTTCGGCTACGTTCAGCATGGCCGTTCTACTTTTCTATTACAGACTAATTGTCGGTTAATAAAAGTCAAACCCAAGCACCGCCCGCAACGGCAGCGAGGAACCCGATTTCAGCGTGAGATGCTCCGCATCGGCGGCCCAGATGGTGGTGGCCACGCGCTTGGTAGCGCCATCGGCCGTCTGGAAATAGATGTCGAGCTTGCCGTGGTAGGCGTTGCCCAGAGTCACGGCGCGGTCGGCATCGGCGCGGCGGCGCTGGCGGTCGGCTTCGTTGGCAAGCACGTCGTCGTGGCCAAAATGCATGCTGGTTATTTCTTCCTTCTCAACAATTTCAACAGTATCAGCAGGATAGGTGAATGACATGGCGGTAATGGGTAAGCGGGTGGGTGGAGGAGCCGGGCGCAAAGTGCCCCCGTTGGTCTATCCAAACGATAAACTACCCGCCGAAGTCTGATTTTTTGATGAAAATTTCTAGGGCAGCTGCGCCAGAAATTCCATCGTGTCTACGCGGTCGGCGTACTCGTCCACGCCCGGGGCCTGGGCCTTGCCAAACGGCACGCTGCCCGCAAACCGCCCGCTGGCCGACACCACGCACTGCGTCTGGGCCGCCACATCGGTGAGTTGGTCCACGAGGTCGACTTCGCTGGCGTACTCCGTGTAATGCACCACCGAAATGGGCGACACCAACGCCGTGCTGCGCGTGAGCAGCAGGAAGCCGGTATCGTAGTGCGGCACGGCATTCACCAGCAGAATGCTCTTGTTGTAGTCGTAGTTGTTGTTGTACTTGTGGTGATTAAGCACGTCCTCGAAACCTTGCAGCGCATCGAGCAGGGGCACAAAGTCGTAGCCCTCGGGCACGAATAGCTTGCTCACGTTGCGGCATCCCAGGCCATAGTATTGGAAAATATCCGGTCCCAGCAAGGCCAGCTCCGCGCTGGTTTCCTGGCCCGTGAGCACGGCCACGCTGGTCCGGTTGCGGCGGATAAGGTGGGGCCGCTGGCCAAAGTAAAATTCAAAATAGCGAGCCGTATTATCCGAGCCGGTGGCAATGAAGGCGTCGGCCGCATTCAGGCGCGGCAACACTTTGATAAAGCCCGCAAAGCGCGGTTCGATGCTCGTCAATTCCTCTATCAGCCAGGTCATCAGCAGGGTGTCGTCGGCGCTGAGCTTGGCCAGCAGCACATGGCCGCTGAGCAGCACGCACAGCAGGTCGTGGAAGCCCACCATGGGAATGTTGCCGGCCATCACCACGCCCACCTGGTGCACGGTGGTGGGCTCGGCCGGGTAGCGGGCGGCCCAGTGGCGTAGGGGCGCTTCGGCCAGCAGGTGCGCGATGCCGGCCACGGCGGCCGTCACGTTGGGCAGGTCGAACCAAGCGTTCTGGTTGCGGGCGCGGGCCGCCAGGGTGGTCAGCTCATCGGCAGTAAGGGTGGTGAGGCGCTGGCCAAGGGCCACAAAAGCAGCTAAGCGTTCGGAATGATTCATGAGAAAAGGGGAGGGCGCGGGCCGCCAAAACGGCCCGCACGGAAGATTACCCGGCAAAATTGGCTGAAATCGTGCAAACCCAGCCGTTGTTGGTTAATTTTGCAGGCCCAAAGAACGGCGCGGGGCGGGCGTTTTACGTAAAGCTTCCTCGTTCTGCCTTGGTTTCCTCACTTCACCTCCCGAACCCCGACGCCCCATGGCCATCATGATAACCGACGAGTGCATCAACTGTGGTGCCTGCGAGCCGGAATGCCCCAACAACGCTATTTACGAAGGCGGCGCGCAATGGCGCTGGGCCGATGGCACCACGCTGAAGGAAGTGGCCGCCGCCGATGGCACCGTAGTAGCGGGCACGGCCCCACAAACGCCGGTTTCGGACGAATACTATTACATCGTATCGGATAAATGCACCGAGTGCGTGGGCTTCCACGAAGAGCCGCAGTGCGCCGCCGTGTGCCCCGTCGATTGCTGCGTGGACGACCCCGACTACCGCGAAACCCGCGAGCGCCTCCTTGAAAAGAAGGATTGGCTGCACATTGCCGCTTAACCCAAGTAGTTTTACAAAAAAAAAGGCCGGTTCCTGCGTAGGAACCGGCTTTTTTTGACTTTACGGCTCAGGTGCCGCAGTTAAAGTATTTATCGTAAGCTGATTCGGGAATCAGGTTAAGCTGGCTCATGAGCTTGATGGGGCCGCGCAGCAGCCGGAGCAGCGCGTAGTTGTTGGGGTAGTCGTGGAAGGTTTTGGGCGGGGCGGCCACAATGGCGTCGAACTCGGCCCGCGTCAGTCCCAGGCGCTTGATGCAGAGCTGAATAACGGTTTCATCCTCAATAGAATTGATGTGGGAAATGCGTTCCAGGGCATATTCCCGGCTCATCTGGCCCGAGCGTATTAGCGCCGAGTAATTGAACAGCCGCCGGTCAATATTAAACTTGACGCGGTTGAGGTAATAGATGACGCTCTGGTACAGGTCATCAAAGTAATGAGCGCCGGGGTTTTTCCAGGCCAGCTCGCGGACCAGCAGCTCATCGACCTCGGTGCGCACATAATCAAGGTGATACAGCAGCGTCACGGTTTTGATGCGCCGCACAAAAGCGTAGTAAAACATCTCCTTGATGCCCAGATTGAAGCCGGGGTCGGCGGGCTGCCAGCGCCGTAGCGGCACCGTGCCAAACTGCTTGTGCACGGCCCGCAGGTAGCGGCCATCCAGAAAATTCCAGCTCAGCGGGGCAATGCCCTCGGTGCGAAACGACTGGCCGATGACCAGGTGCCGGATGCCTTCCTTGGCCGCCACGCCATACAGAGCAGTGGCGATGCCCAGGTCGGTGCCTTCCTCCATATCGGGCACGGAGGCTTTCAAAAAGGCAATTTTTAGGTCTTTCGACTCGCGCCAGTCCGAGGTGATGGTGCGCAGTTCCACGCCCAGGCGCTGGCAGGTGCGCACCATGTTTTCGCCGGCCACAGGGTTGCCGAAACCGTCGTTGAAGTGCACCGCCAGCGGACGCAGCTTGAGCTGGGTGACGCAGTACCAGAGCGTGTAGGTGCTATCGCGGCCGCCGCTCACGCCCAGCACGCAGTCGTAGCGGCGGTTGCGGCCGGCCCGGCGCATCTCATCGGCCTGCTGCCGCACGGTTTCGCGGCCGGCTTCGCCAAGCGGGAAGGATTTCTCCATCCGGTCGTGGACGTCGCAAAAAGAGCAGGTGCCCGCCGCATCGAAAGTGATGCCCGGTGCGGTTGTATCCATCAAGCACCGGCCGCAGCGCTGATAATCAGCCACTGAATCCGGGGTGATGAGGGAATTCTGGGAACGTAATTGTGTTAGCAATGGCAATGGCACTGGAAATAAGGGAGCTGCATACAGGAATTGGGGCGGACAGCAAGGGCAGATTGTGCGGCACCACGGCGGTGGGTAGGTTAGCGGAAGGAAAAGATTACGGAAGGGAATAGGGTCTTAAGGCAGTTGGTCGAAGTGGTAGCCTTTGCGCTGAAGCATGAGGCCGATGTCGGTACCGCGCTCGGGGCGGTGGGGGCGGGCGAGGTCGGCCACCACCAACTGGCCGGCAAATTCATTGAACGCGCCCTGCGCCCGCACGCCGTGGGCATCAACGGCCAGGGAGCAGCCCACGCTTTTTTTGCCCTCATACGGCCCGCCCACGATGTA
>JAQBNT010000076.1 GCA_028288445.1 Hymenobacter sp.
TGGCCTATTGGCCCGGGCCGGCAACCTGGGCGGCCTGATTCGGCACACCGAAATCCGCGAGGGTTTTGGCCCGGCCGACGAGTTATAATTTCCCAAAACCAAGCCCTCCCCTTCCGCATGCCCTTTCCCTTTTTTGGCGACGATAAATCGACGGTGTCGCGCCTGCTGGCAACCCTGCCCCAAACCGGTACGCTGGAGTGGATTGGTCAGCGCCCGGTGCGCCGCGAGCCGCTCTTATCAATACCCGAGGCGGAGTTGAAAATCGACTCTCACATGCTTGGCGACCACGCCCGACCCAAGACGGGCGGCAAGCGGCAGGTCACGCTCATTCAGCACGAGCATCTGGCGGCGGTGACCGGCTACCTGGGGCTGGATGCGCCGCTGGACCCGGCCCGCCTGCGCCGCAACCTAGTAGTGCGCGGCCTGAACCTGCTGGCCCTCAAAAACCGCCAGATTCGCATCGGTGACGATGTTATCCTTGACATCACCGGCGAGTGCCACCCCTGCTCGCGCATGGAGGAAGAGCTGGGCCCCGGCGGCTACAACGCCATGCGCGGGCACGGCGGCCTCACGGCGCACATCGCGCAGGGCGGCATCATCCGGCTGGGCGACGTGGTGCGGGTAGTGGCATAGCCGGGGCCAGCCAATAACTTTTGGCGGAGGACAGTCGTTTGAAGGACAAGGCATTCACTGTTTATCCCTTTAATTTCTATGGCTACAACCCTACGTCTGTTTTGCGTACTGACCCGCTGCTCGGCCGGTATTTCGCTTGCCCTAGCGCTGCTGGCCGGCCCTACTGCCGAGGCCCAGACCGTGTATGCACTCGGCACGCTCACGGCCCCTTATATGGGCTCGCCGGCCGGGTCGCAGGGGCTGGTTACCATCAACGTGGCCAATGGTGTGGCTGTGGGTACGCCCACTACCGTGGCCGGCGTGGCGGCGGGCCAGAGCTTGGTGGGCCTGGATTTTCGGCCCGCCAATGCCCAACTCTACGCCCTGGGCTACGACACGGCCGCCGTGGCCCCCGCCCCCAATGCCCAGCTCTACACCCTGAACCTGACCAGTGCGGCCGCCACGCCGGTGGGCGCGGCCGTGCGCCTGGAGCTGGGCCGCCGCACGGCCCGCATCGGCCTCGATTTCAACCCCGTGGCCGACCTCATTCGGGTGGTGAGCACCACCCGCGCCAACTACCGCCTCAGCCCCGTCACCGGCGCGCTGGCCGGCACCGATACCAACCTAGCCTACGCCAATGGCACGCCGGCCACGCCCGGCATTGGCGCGGTGGCCTACACCAACGCCTTTCCCGGCGCGACCAGCACCACGCTCTACGCCTTCGATGAGCTGAACAATGGCCTGCTGTCTGTGGTGAACCCGCCCAATGGCGGGGTGCTCACGGCCCCGGTCACGGTGATGTTTCAGGTGCCGTCGGGCACGTATGGCATTGGCTCGCCGCAGGCCATTGATTTTGATATTTATGCAAATGCCGGACTCAACCGCAACGAAGGCTTCCTGATGGAAGTGACGGCCGGCGGCAGCAGCAATTTCTACCGCTTCAACCTGAGTACCGGTTTGGCCACGCTGGTGGGCAACACGGTGCCGGCGGCGCTGCCCTTCGTTATCCGCGATATTGCGGTGGGCATTGGGGCACCGCTGGCTACGGCCCCGGCGGCGCTGGCGCAGCTGGCGGCGGTGTATCCCAATCCGGCCCAGGGCACGGCCACCCTGCTCCTGCCCGCCGCCCTGCGCGGCAACCAGCCCGCTATGATAACCGTGGCCGACAACCTGGGCCGCCCGGTGCTGACCCGCACGCTACCCGCCGGACCCGCCGAAACCCTGAATTTGCCCCTGGTGAACCTGACTCCCGGTATTTATACCATCCTGGCCAATACCGCCGCCGGCCGCGTGGCCAAGCGTCTGGCAGTGGAGTAGCACACCTCCGATAGCCGAAGAAGCGGTCTGCGTTTCTACACCGTTCTCAAACACCTGGTCAATGGCCTGCCGACGCATAGCATCGGCGGGCCATTGGTGCTGAAAGGAATTGATAATAAGCAGCAAAAGGGGATATAGGCATGGTAAAATCATCATTATATCGATGCTGACCGAAACGCTTTTTTTATTTCCTAAAAACTAATCCAATAGTCGCCGGAGCCGTACACGCCCGCACAACAATGCCATAGTTTTTCTAAGTATCTTGAAGATGCTTTCGCAGCAGTTACAATTGGCAATCACCCTTCCTATCAACATCATGCAAAAATTCCTACAACTACTAACCGCCGCGCCCGCTCGCCTGGGCCGCTGGGGATTTCTGGGCTCTTTCGGCCTGATGCTCATGGCCGTACCGGCCGCCACGCAGGCGCAAACGATTTATGGCCTGGGCACCATCACGGGCAGCAATATCCGCAACTCCCCGGTTGGCTCGCAGGGGCTCATCCTCATCGACCCCAACACTGGGGCCGCCAATACCCTGGCGCCGGTACCCATCACGGGCGTGGCGGCGGGCCAGACGCTGGTCGGCATCGACTACCGCCCCACGGCTACCGTCCCGGCGGCGGGCAACGTCATTTACGCTCTGGGTTACAACGGCACGCTGGCCTTCCCTACTGCCAATGCGCAGCTGTATACCCTGAACCCCGGCACCAACGTGGCCACGCCCGTGGGCAGCGCCATTCGGCTTGAGCTGGGAGGGCCGACCGAGCGCGTCGGCTTTGATTTTAACCCGACCGTGGACCGGATTCGGGTGGTGAGCTCCAACAATGCCAACTACCGTCTCAACCCGGACACCGGCGGCATTGCCGCCACCGACCCGAACGTGGCGTATGCTGGGGGCTCGCCCGCCGGCCCTGGCGTTGGCGGCGTGGCCTACACCAATTCCTACGTGGGTGTTGCGCCAACGGCCACCACGCTCTACGATGTCGATTACCTCAACAACGGGCTGCTGTCCATTCAGGACCCAGCCACTGGGGTGCTGACGACGCAGAGCACCATCCGGTTTATCATCACGGGGGGCAGCTCGCCGGGCAACTATCCCGTGGGCCAGCCCGATGCGTTGGGACTCGATATTTATTATAACCCCAACACCGGCCAGAACGTCGGCTACCTGACGGAGGTAACGGAGCTGCGGCCCAGCTCTTTTCCCAGCGGCACGTTTGCCCGGGCCAGCAACATCTACCGCCTCAACCTGAGCACCGGCGAAGCCACCCAGCTTGGCAACACGATTTCTTCAACCCCCAATATCTTCAATCTTGAAATCCGCGACATAGCCGTGGCCATTTCCCCAGCGCCCACCATCACCTGGAACGGCACGGTGAGCACCGACTGGCGCAATGCGGCTAACTGGACGCCCAACATCGTGCCCAGCTCGCCCAATGACGTCATCATTCCCGGCAGCACGCCCTTTCAGCCCACGGTGGGCCAGGCTCAGCAGACCCACGCCCTCACGCTGGGCAGCGGCGCGGTGGTGACGCTGGCCGACGGCAGCTTCCTGATTGCAGGCGGCAACTTCACCAACAACGGCGGCGCGCTGGCCGAAACCGGCGCGGGCACCGGCACCGTAGTCCTGGACCTGAACACGTCCCAGACCATCGGCGGCACCTCGCCTACCACCTTCCCGAACCTAATCATCGGTACGGGCACGGCGGCGCTGGCCACGGCCGCAACGCTCAATGCGCCGGCCTCGGTGCGGCGGTTGCTCACGCTTTACGGCAACCTGACGGTAACCGGCCAGACGTTCACGCTGCTCTCGGATGCCACGGCCACGGCGCAGGTGGTGAACATTGGCGGCGCGGTGGTGGGCGCGGCCACGGTGCAGCGCTACATCACGCCCACCTTCAACGGCACGGGCTACCGTCATTACTCGCCGCCCGTGAGCGGCAGCAACGTGGCCGACCTGACCACGGCCGGCTACACGCCGGTTATCAACCCGAGCTTTAACACCACCGGCAAATCGGTGCGGCCCTTCCCCACGGTGTTTAGCTACGACGAAACGCGCGTGAACAGCAGCGGCAGCGGCGGCACCATTGATTTTGACAAGGGCTACCTGTCGCCCAACTCGCTTTCGGATGCGCTCAACCCGACGCAGGGCTACACGGTGAACATCTCGGCGGCGGCTAATGTGGACTTTGTGGGCACGCTCAACAACGGCAACTACACGGCCGGCAACCTTACCCGTGGCCCATTCACCGACAGCGGCTGGCACTTCCGGGGCAACCCCTACCCCGCCCCGCTCGACTGGCAGGCGATGGTAACGGCTGGCCGCCTGACGAACATGGAAAACGCCCTGTACGTGTTCAAAAGCAATGGCCTCTACACCGGCACGTATGCCAGCTACATCAACGGGGTGAGCGCGAATGGCGGCACCAACATTCTGCCATCGTCGCAGGGCTTTTGCGTGCGCACCATCTCGGCCGGGCAGGTAGGCAGTATTGCCTTCACCAACGCCGAGCGCCTCACCACTTATAACAACACGCCCTTCCAGCGCGGCACCGCCGACACCCGTCCCCAGCTCACGCTGAGCCTGCGCAACGCCACCGCCGCTACACAGACGGCCGTTTATTTCGACCAGGGCGCGACGGCCGGGTTTGATGCCGCCTTCGATGCCGTGGCCCTGCCTTCCTCCAATGGCCTGACCCTCGCCACCGACGCCGACGGCCAGACGGCCTCCATCAACGGCCTGCCCACCCTCGCCGGCCCCGCCGACGTGGTGCTGCCGCTGTACCTGAGCGTGGCCACCGCCGGCACGTACTCGCTCGGCGTGGATAACTTGGCCAACCTGCCCGCAGGCTACCACGCCTACCTGCGCGACGCTCTCACCGGCACCTACACCGACCTGGCCACTACTCCGACTGTCAGCCTGAATCTGGCGGCGAATGCCGCCGCTGCGGGCCGCTACGCGGTGCTCTTCAGTACGCAGGCCCGCGTGCTGGCCACCGCGCCCGCCGCCCTGGCCCGCCTGGCCAGTGTATACCCCAACCCGGCCCACGCCTCGGCCACCCTGCTGCTACCGGTGGCCCTGCGCGGCACGGCCGCCACAGCCGTTGCGGTGGTCGACAACCTGGGCCGCACGGTGCTCACGCGCACCCTGGCCGCCGGCACCACCGAAACCCTGGACCTGCCGCTGGCGGGCCTGGCCCCCGGCGTGTATTCGGTGCAGGCCCGCACGGCCGCCGGCCTCGTGGCCAAGCGCCTGGTGGTGCAATAGGGCCAAAACCTTTCTGGAATAAAAACACAAAGCCCCGGCCGCAATGGCCGGGGCTTTGTGTTGCGGGGTACCCTTCTTCCCCGAATTAAAAAAACCTCCCACCAAGGGCGAGAGGCTTTCCAAGCTATGAAAACAACTGTCCCCTGTAAGAGACACATAGTTATGTACGTGAGTCACCAAGGGTTTGGATTGACTACCGGCAGTAATTAAGCCCCATCCATCCGCACGATTTTGGGCGTGAAGGAACCGAGCACATCCAC